>ONLJ01000056.1 GCA_900318605.1 uncultured Rhodospirillaceae bacterium
AGCCCGATGGTTTTAATGTATTCCTTTAACTTTTCCTCACCTAAAGCCAGCATTTTCTGCGGTGTATCCGCAACCTTAAACAACGCTTCGGTTGCCTTATTTACGCTCTTATCAGTGCTTTGTGCCGAGAGAACCACCGCCACCAGCAAAGTATAGGGATTATGAAATTTGAGTTCACACTCTGGATTAGGATTTTCACGCTCAAAAATCCGCATAATCTCAATAATTTCGGACTGTTTGCGCATTTTTAAGCTTTAACTCCGCCGGCGCCGGCTGCTTTCGGTGCATTTTCATCTAACGGCCAACGCGGACGCGGCTTAAAATCAAGCGAATTTGTAAGTCCCAAACGATAGCGTTCCAAACCTGCCCACGCCACCATAACACCGTTGTCGGTGCAGAATTTTATCGGCGGAGCCGCAAACTCAAGGTTGTATTTTTCGCCTAAATTTTTAAGTTTTTCGCGCAAGTATCCGTTTGCCGCCACGCCTCCGGAAACCACCAAATGATGCCCGTTCGGATATTTTTGCTTAAAATATTTTATCGCACGCTCGAGTTTTCTGACCAAACAATCGGTTGCCGTGGCCTGAAAACAAGCACAAATATCATTAACATCTTCTTTCGGCAAATCGGCATTTTTGATATCCCCGTCCGGAGAATATGACTCTATTAACTTACGCACAGCAGTCTTTAAGCCGGAAAACGACAGATTACAATCATTTGAACCGAGCAAAGGACGCGGCAGAGAAAAGCGCTTTTCATTTCCCATAGATGCCAATTTTTCAATCATCGGTCCGCCCGGATAGCCGAGCCCGAGCATTTTTGCCACCTTATCAAACGCTTCGCCGGCGGCATCATCAATTGTCGTACCCAAGCGCTCATACTCGCCGACGTTTTTAACCACGAGAATCTGACAATGTCCGCCGGAAACAAGGAGCAGTAAATACGGAAATTCAACCTCATTTGAAAGTCTGGCGCAAAGAGCGTGTCCCTCTAAATGATTAAGAGCCACAAACGGCTTATTCAAAGCCAAAGCAAGTGATTTTGCCGTCATAACACCGACAACCACACCTCCAATAAGACCGGGACCTGAAGATGCGGCAATCGCATCAACATCGCTTAAACTTAATTTAGCCCTCTTAAAACACAGCGATACAAGCTCATCAATATGCTCTAAATGTGCGCGCGCGGCAATTTCCGGCACCACTCCGCCGTATTGCTTCTGTTCTTCCTGCGACTGAAGCGCCTCGCCCAATATTTCTTTTTTATCATTTACGAGCGCCACTCCGGTATCATCGCAACTGCTTTCAATTCCCAAAACTATCATTTTTATCGCTTCAAAAATTTTTTTATCTATTGCCTTAAATTATTTTCTGTTATAATTATATGAAATAAATAAGCCTAAAATGTCAAGCAAAAGGATATAACCGATGATAAAAAAACTCAAAGATGAAACAACAGAAACTGAAAAAACAGCCGAAACAATAAAAAAAACATCGCATTTAATAATCTGCAGCGGAGTTATATTGCTCATATGCATGGGTTTGTGTATAAGTTATGATTTGCACCAGACCAAAGAAATCAGCGCCAAAATTTTACCGCAAATGCAAGCTGATTACGAAGCACAAATTGCAAATCTTGATGCTCAAATTGAACTTTTACAACGTGATTTCAATAAAATGAAGTCTGAACATTTAAGCGTTGAATCAATGTCGGAAGAATATGTCGATGAAAAACTTGAAAAATTCAAAGAAGATATCTTAAGTAAAGCTCCCGACACCGAAAGTGAGCAGATTATCCAAAACAATGCCAAGATTGCCATACTGGAAAAAACTATTTCCAATTTACAACAAGAACAAATTGTACCACAGGAAGTTTTGCTTGCTTCCGGAGTTTTGACTATTCGCAGTATGGCTGAAAACGGCGAAAATTTTGCTTATGAAGCCGAAATTTTGCAAATTATGGCTCAAGGAAATCAAGTCGCCGAGGATTATATCTCGGAAATCAGAAGATTTTCAACCCAACCTTTAAGCAACAAAAAATCTCTTATCGATGAGTTTAAACGTATTTATGCCGATTTGAGCGGCACTGAAATTGCCAACGCTCCGCAAGCACCCGCCGCCGACGATGCGACTAGTGCTAAAACTTGGAAAGAAGCCTTTTTAAGCCGCCTAAAAAATTTAATTACTTTCAAGCATAAAAAGACCGTAAAGTTTGAAAAAACACCCGATAAAGTTTATGATTTGGTTGAAAATGGCGATTTGGCACAAGCTCTCGAGCTGATTAAAACCGATAAAAAATATGTTATGCTTAACTCTCCGGCTTTAGACGTTTGGAAACACAATGTTCAAGATTATCTTGATTTTGACGGAGCCGTCAACGGATTGTTGATGAATACCCTCGCCCACTTGCATTTGAAACAATTTGAACGCGACCGTAATTAAGACTGCACAAGCTATGAACGATGAAACTTTGCAAAAAATCTGGAGCGAAAGGTATAAAATCGTACCTGAGCAGATGATTAAAACATCTGAGATAGAACTTGTCGCAAGCGGTTTTAATACCAACATTGATGCCGTAGTAAAAATTAAAGGAAGTAAACTTTCCGAGCTTGCCGAAAAGTTTGACATCACACCTCAGACAATTAAAAATTGCTCGAGTGCTATTGACTCGCCTAATGCAGCTATTTGCGGAATAATCAAATGTTTTATCGGAGGAATTGCCGAAGAATGGTTGACAAGCGATATTTCGATTGACAGGTGGATTGAAAACACCTTCGGCACCGATAAACTTCAGATGGGAGGCCAAGCAGGTATTATCGCTAATGTTTTG
Source organism: uncultured Rhodospirillaceae bacterium (assembly GCA_900318605.1). Taxonomy (GTDB): domain Bacteria; phylum Pseudomonadota; class Alphaproteobacteria; order RF32; family CAG-239; genus RUG410. The sequence continues at coordinate 2,830 of ONLJ01000056.1, forward strand.
GCTCTAACGTATATTAAAAATATATTCGTTAATACGGCATCGCACCCAAAAATGCTTTCCGAACAATTTATTAAAAAAGAAAATTTAAAAGCTATTGATGAAACTAATAAGCTTGCACCGGCTTATAAAATTAACCGCAAAAACGACATGCCGCCGATACATCGCATTATCGAGTTTGATAAAGGCGATACTTTGACTTTAGGCGACAAAACTTACACTTGCCCAAAGTCAAACCGTTTTATTGCCACTTATGATCCGCTCAATGCCGAAATGTTGATAAACAATACTTTCAAACAATATTTACTTGATAACGATTTTGATTATTTTATTTTTGCCGGTTATAACCTTTTGAGCGGAGAAAAAGGTTTGAAAGCGGCTGAAAAATCAGCGGAATTTTTGCAAAATTTAAGAAAAAAGAACACTGTTTTGCACCTTGAAGTAGCCTCTACGCAAGATAAAAACATTCGCCGTTATATGCTTGAAAATATTGCACCTTTATGCGATTCTCTCGGACTTAATGAACGCGAAACGTTAGAGGCCGCCGAAGTTCTTTTGCCTGACGAATGGAAAAAACTCAAAGATAAGAGCTTAAATGTCATAAATCTGATTGAAACCTTATTAAAAATAAAAGAAAAAACCAAAGTAAAGCGCTTGCAACTTCATATTTTCGGTCTTTACCTTTGCTTGCAGGACAAGGATTATAAATTCAGTCCGCCACAAAGCCTAAGCGGTATGCTTTGCGCTTCCGTGGCCGCCGCTTCAAAAGCGCAGTTCGGATATTTGAACAGTCTTAAAGATTTGACTTTATCTTTAAGCAATAAAAATATGAAAATCTATTTTGAAGAATTGCAAAATCTGGCTCAATATTTGCATAAACCAGAGCTTTTGGAAACAGGATTCAGCGAATATCAAGGATATGATTTAATTACTGTACCGACAATTTTGGTTGATAATCCCAAAACTCTTGTAGGAATGGGCGACACCATTTCTTCACTGTCATTGATTTGCGCAAGATAAATTTGTACATATAAAAAAACTCTCCGATAAAAATCAGAGAGTTTTTATATCAGTCAAGTAACATATATTCGATTCTGTCGGGATATACACCGGTAACCTGCATTTTCACGCCATTGATATCCACAAAATTCTGTCCTTGCGGAATTATATATTTTTGCGCATGAGGATTACCGTTTTCATCATATCCGATATATGTTACTTCCGCCATACCGTTATTAAAACCGTCATATTTGATTTCAAAATTCTGTTTAGGCGCATCTACTGCCGTGCGAAACGTATCGGTCGGAACCATTCTTAAACCGTTTGGATGAATGGAAGTCTGAAGTTTTAACGGCATCAGTTCACCTTTATACAGTCCATAAAGCTTATTCTGAACATATCCCCTCTCATCCATAAGCAGAATACTTCCATCATCATCTAACCTAATCAGAGCATAATATATTCCATCAATTACAACCTCGCCTGCAGGTATAAACTCCTGCCCTTTACGAATACTGATTTCATTGTTGGCACTGGAAATAACCGCATCTTGTTGCGCCATAACTTTAGTTCTCGAAAATTTATTAACCCTAAACGTTTGTGAATCGACCATTCTTTGTCCGACATTTGCCGAAACCACAACATTGCGCTTAAAAGTGTGAGTGGCGATTTCCGAAGATTCAACTACCTTTTCCGAATTATTTAAACTTCCGGAAGAATAATAATTAACCGGATAAGTTGAATAATTGCGCACATGATTAAGCCAATAATTATCGTCGTTACGTTCAAACAAACTGCATGAGGCAACTGTTAAAGCTAAAGCGGAAATAAATATTTTTTTCATCTTAAAACTCTTTGTTAATGTTTCATACATATACTGGGGCTATATTATATCCGAGTTGGTAAAAAAAGTTATAACAAAGGCAAAAAAATGAGTAATAATTCCGGAAGCTGTTTAACCGTTCAGTTTGCACCATCGGAAAACATCAGTGAAGATTTGGAAAACTTTGCTGAGGACTTTTTTGACGTTTATACAATAGATTATCAAGACGACGGCAAACTATGCCTTGTCGGCTACTTACCGAAAAATCGTACCGAAAAAGATTTATCGGCGGCAGCCAAAAAAAGCAATATTACCCTTCCCTCTTATAAAACCGAGTTTTTACAAAGCGACGATTGGTTGACCGAAAATGTGATTAAATTTGCTCCGGTTGAAACCAAAGACTTCATTGTTTACGGAGTCCATGAAAATAAAATTGATACCAAAGGAAAAATCGGTGTTAAGGTTTATGCCGCCACTGCTTTCGGCTCGGAACATCAAACCACCAAAAGTTGTTTGGAGGCAATCGCCGATATTGATGATTTATTACCTGATATAAAAAATGTCTTGGACGTCGGCACCGGCTCGGGAGTGTTGGCAATTGCCGCCGCAAAGTTATGGAAAAAAGCAAAAATCGTCGCGGTTGATATTGACGATGAATCGATAATCGTCGCTAAGCAAAATGCCGTTGATAACAAGGTTGAAAAACAAATCACTGTTGCTTACAGCGACGGATATTCCTCTGAAATTGTCAAAAAAAATGCGCCTTATGATGTTATATTCGCCAATATCTTGGCTCGTCCGCTGATTGCGATGGCTCCTGATATGGCAAAAAGCTTAAAAAGTGGCGGATATGCAGTGATTTCAGGATTTATTGATAATCAGGTTGAATGGGTAACAGGCGAACACGAAAAATATGGTTTGAAACTAAGAAAAATCTATGAACTTGACAACTGGCGTGCCGCCTTATTGGAGAAGATATAATGCTTGAAACTTTGAGAAAAAAAATCAAAAATGCCGAAATTGATGCTTATCTGATAAGTTACGGCAACCGTTTTTTAGGGCAAGATGTTTTGGAAAAAGAACATAAGCTTGCAAAAGTTTGCGGTTTTACCGGTTCGGCCGGTGCTTTTGCAATCACTAAAGACAAAGCCTTTCTGGTAGTTGACGGACGGTATGAATTGCAAGCTCAAAAACAGGTTGACCTGAAAAATATCCGAATAATCAATGATTCCCCGCGCTTAAAAACATTGTGTGATATTTTAAGTCAGGAAAATATCCGTAAAATCGGTTATGATTCGTGGAATTACAGCGTTGCCGAAATGGAGTTTATAAGGCGCAAATATCGTGATTTTGAATTTATTGATATTGGCGATTTAGTCGGATTACAAAATAATAATAAAATAGAAATTTTTCAGCGTAGCGAACGATTTTCCGGTATGAATACAGAGCAGAAAATTGCACTGATAACCGAACAACTTAAAGAAAAAAAAGCTGATTATCAGCTTATTTGCTCGGCCGACAGTGTTTCATGGCTTTTGAATATTTACTCTTGCGACTTGCCGTGTTCGCCGGTTGTCAGAGCGTATGCTTTAATTGATAAAGCCGGCAAAGTTACCTTGTTCGGCGAAAACTTGCAAACCGATTTGACAACAAAAAATTGGAAAGATTTTGCCGAAATTTTGGGCGCAATGAGCGGAAAAATTATTCTCTATGATCCGCATAACACTCCGGAAAAATTCAAAAATCTTTTATCTCCTGAAGCATTAGCCGGAAAATGTGAAGATATTTGCCAGGATTTGAAAGCCCAAAAAAATTCGACTGAATTGCAGGGCATGATAAATTGCCATATTCGTGACGGAGTGGCATTAAGCAAGCTATTATATTGGCTTGAAGACAATTATAAAGGGAAGACCGAGCTTGATGTTGTGCAAAAACTCCATGAGTTACGCGCTAAGCAGGAACTGTTTTTCTCTGAGAGTTTTGAAACGATTGCCGGATTTGGCGAACACGGCGCGATTGTGCATTATCAGCCGACCAAGGAAAGCAATACACCTTTGGTTGAGGGGAATTTACTGCTTCTTGACAGCGGCGGACAATATCTTGACGGCACAACAGATGTTACGCGAACCATAGCTTTGGGCAAACCTACAAAGGAAATGAAACGCGATTTTACTCATGTCTTGAAGGCGCATATCGCTTTGGCAAAGGCAAAATTTCCGATTGATACAACAGGTTATAAGCTTGATACTCTGGCACGTGCACCACTCTGGGAACATGGTATGGATTATAAACACGGCACCGGACACGGCGTTGCCTGCTTCGGTAATGTTCACGAGGGACCTTTAAGTATTTCTCTTTATGGTTCTATGTATGGTATAAAAGAAAACATGATAACCTCAATAGAACCAGGAATATATAAGGAAAATCAATACGGAATCCGAATAGAAAATCTTGTTTATACCCGAAAGGTTGATGAAGATTCAAACTTTTTGCGATTTATATCCCTGACCAAAGCGCCTATTGATAAAAATTTGATTGATGATTATCTCTTGGATGAGGGAGAGCGGGAGTGGCTGAACGGTTATCATCGTGATGTTTATGACAGTCTGGCCGCTTATCTTACTGAGAAAGAAGAAAATTGGTTAAAGAGTGCCTGCTCTCCTATTTGAAAATCTCAAGTTCGATTTTAACTCCAAAAATAAATTGATTTTTTTTGCATTTTAAAAGCTTTTTTTGCTTGATATCTGAACATTTGTGGTATAGATTGTGCGCAAATTGAAAATTCTTTTAATTTTAGTTACGGAGCTGTCCGTGACTCGTTTTAACAAGTTTAGCTAAATATAGGAGCTTAAATTACCATGAGTAAATGGGTATATACATTTGGAAACGGCAAAGCCGAAGGCGATGCCAATATGCGTAATCTG
>ONLJ01000044.1 GCA_900318605.1 uncultured Rhodospirillaceae bacterium
AAACGCCGTAGCAGTACCAATAAAAGTAAAACACAAAATGCTGAAACGGCACTGATACGCAAACAAATCAGCGAGGAAATTGCTTTTCAAACAAGCAAAAAAGATGAATTTAAAAAATACGAAAATGCAGAGATTGTTTCTATCAGCGTTGACAAAGATAATTTTAATGTTGTTTTTAAAGAATTTAAAGAACCTCTAAAACTAAAGCATTACACTTATAAAGGTAAACATTTTTCTTCGTTAGGACGTGCTGATATTTTGGCTTCAAAACCACAAAAATCAGGTATTGATAATAAAGCTTATAAAATGATTGCGGCTAAGGGCACCGAAGGATATGTGCTTCAGGAGCTTAATGCACCACAGGATTTGGGAAAAAGATATTCTCCGGCCGAATACCGTGCGCTTTGGGGGTTGAAACGATCGACTGAGCTTTCGCCACGTCAAAAAGATGAACTTGAATTTTTAAATAAACTTAATATTGACGATCAGAAAGCATATCTTATAGCGGTCGGGAAAAGAAAAATATTGCTGGCATTATATAAAGAAATTTCCGATTATGTTGTTGATATTGACGATAAATTTGCTCTTTTAATTGAGCCGGAAAAACTTCGGGATATGTTTGAAAAAAATCAAATAGAAGATTTTATCGGTAAAATGCAAAAACAATTTGTTCATTATGTGCAAAAAGATAAAGCTATTTGGGGCAATTTTTCTAAAACGGACGAGGAAAAGGTCAATCAAAATCAGCGGTTTTCACGTTACGAAATTTTGCAAAATAATGTTATTTCACGAAATTCTGAATTGTTCGCCGAAGTTTATAATGCTGATTTTGAAAATCATGATGATATAAAAAAGAAAATCTCGGATTGTTTTAGTAAAATCCGCCACTTATCAGTACCGGAGTTACCTGACGGATTATGTGCTGAGATTATGACGCAAGGAATATTTAAAGAAGCAATGAGTGGTTCTACTTGCACAGAAAAACTCGATAAAATGAACAAAATTTTGAATGAATTCAATTTGAATATTGAGTTTAAGTCTTTACCGGTAAGTAAAGTTCCATCTGACGAAATCAGCAGTGCTGCCGAACAGAATAAGATTGATCGACAAAATTTCGAGCAATTAAAACGAGGAAAAGACTATTTAAGTGAAGATGAACTTTTTGCCGCCGAGCTGAAAATGCGTGGAGTAGGTGAGGTTAATACTTCCAGTACGCATCATTATATTGCATTGAAGTATAACGCTTTTGTTGAGCCGGAACTTAACGACAATGCGTTTTTGGTCAGAACTGCTCAGTTAAATGCTTGGAATTATGACGGGCATAATACTACCCATCTGTTTGATACGACAGGAGAATTTTTAATTAAAAATGAGCGCGGAGAATATTCTTTTTCTGATTTCAATAATTTGCGCAATAGGTTTAAGTCGGGTGAAAAAATGGAAATTCAGGCTCCGATTCTTCAAACGTTTGACAACGACGGTGTTGCTCATGATTTGTTGGCTTTGGGCGAAAACGGTCATTCGGGGCAATATATTTCAGATAATTCGACTGCACAGGTTATGCGTGTGCCCGATTATTGCCGGAGCGGAATTATTCCGAACTTAACACTGGCATTGAAGCGTAAAAGTTCTGGTTATGTGAAAAAAGCCTGATCGATTTTAAGCAATACAAAAAAAAATCCCTCGCAACATAGTAAGAGGCGAGGGATTTTGTTTGATGAAACTTCTTTAGAAGCCTTCAATATCTAAGCGTTTACGCATCTGTTTACGAGCGCGGCGAATGGCTTCAGCCTTGCGGCGAGCTTTTTTCTCCGAGTTCTTCTCATGGCAACGACGCAGTTTCATTTCGCGAAAATCGCCTTCACGCTGCATTTTCTTTTTCAAGATTTTGAGCGACTGATTAACGTCATTTCCGATAACAGTAACTTGAACCACTTAAATCACCTCATTTCTTAAATAAGTTAAAATTAAAACAAATTTTGCTTTATGTAACACATAAAAAACAATTTTTCAAGCAAAAAATGTAAAAAAATCAGTTTATTCAATTCCGAAGCAAAATAAAAAAACTCCGCCTCAAATGGCTATTTGAGGCGGAATTTTTTATTCAATCGCTCTTAAATTAAGCGGCTTTTTTGTGCTCTTTTTGAGTTTTGCCAAACTTAACAGCGGCTTGAGCGGCTGCCAAACGTGCTACAGGAACACGGAACGGCGAGCAGGATACATAATCCAAACCGCATTGTTGGAAGAACTCAATAGACTTCGGATCACCACCATGTTCACCGCAAACGCCCAAAAGCAATTCAGGGTTTGTTTGGCGACCATATTCGCAAGCACGTCTTACGAGTTTGCCTACACCGTCAACATCGATTGAAGCGAACGGATCGGCAACGTAAATGCCTTTTGAACGATAGCAATCTAAGATGGCACCGGTATCGTCACGGCTCATGCCTAAAGTGGTTTGTGTTAAGTCGTTTGTACCAAAGCCGAAGAACATTGCAGATGCTGCGATTTCTTCTGCCATTAAAGCAGCACGTGGCAACTCAATCATTGTACCGACTTCATACTCAATACTCTTGCCTTTTTCGGCAAAAATCTTTTGAGCGGTGGTGTCAATGATGTTCTTAACGATATCCAATTCTTTCTTAGAACCGATTAACGGAACTTCAATTTCAGGTGTAACTTTTACGCCTTCATCACGGCATTCCATAGCGGCTTCCAAAATAGCTCTGGTTTGCATTTCGCAGATTTCCGGATATGTTACGGCCAAACGGCAACCGCGGTGACCGAGCATCGGATTCATTTCATGCAAAGCATTTGCGCGATTCTTAACTTCAGCTAAAGTTTTGCCCATCTTGTCGGCCAATTCTTGCATTTCAGCATCGGTATGCGGCAAGAATTCGTGCAAAGGCGGATCTAACAAACGGATAACGACAGGATAGCCGTCCATTGTGCGATAAAGTTGTTTGAAGTCTTCCTTTTGATAAGGCAACAAACGAGCCAAAGCGGCACGGCGACCTTCTTCATTGTCAGACAAAATCATTGTACGCATATCAGAAATACGTTTCGGATCAAAGAACATGTGTTCCGTACGAGCCAAACCGATACCTTCAGCACCGAATTCCATGGCTTGTTTTGCATCAGCCGGAGTTTCAGCATTGGCACGAACGTGCATTGTGCGGATTTCATCAACCCACTTCATGAAACGACCGAAGTTACCTGAATTTGTGTCAGCTTTAACTGTCGGAATTTTGCCTTCAATAATCTGACCTTTTCCGCCGTCAAGAGATACCCAATCGCCTTCTTTAATGCAGGAACCGGACTTAGTCGTCATAGTTTTTGAAGCATAGTCGATTGTGATGTCGGTTGAACCTGATACGCACGGAGTACCCATACCACGAGCCACAACGGCAGCGTGAGATGTCATACCGCCGCGTGCGGTAATAACACCTTGAGAGGCATGCATACCGCCGATATCTTCCGGAGAAGTTTCGTTACGGATAAGGATAACTTTTTCACCTTTGGCAGCCCAAGCTTCGGCATCTTCAGCACAGAATACGGCACGGCCGACAGCGGCACCCGGAGAAGCCGGTAAACCAACTGCGATAACTTTCTTCTCGGCTTTCGGGTCCAACATCGGGTGCAATAACTGGTCTAATTGATCCGCACCGACGCGCATAATAGCTTCTTCTTTAGTAATCAAGCCTTCATCATACATTTCAACAGCCATACGAACGGCAGCAGCTGCTGTTCTCTTACCATTACGGCATTGAAGCATCCACAATTTTTTGTGTTCAATCGTGAATTCCATATCCTGCATATCTTTGTAGTGAGCTTCCAAAGCATTACGAACATCAACGAGTTGCTTATACAAATCAGGCCACAATTCTTCCAAAGAGTTACCTTCGCCTTTTGAACTCATCGGTTGCGGAGTACGAATACCGGCAACAACGTCTTCGCCTTGAGCGTTCACAAGATATTCACCATAGTACTTATTTTCACCGGTTGCCGGGTCGCGCGAGAAGCAAACACCGGTAGCCGAATCATCACCGGCATTACCGAACACCATGGTCTGAACATTACAAGCTGTACCCCAGTCACCCGGAATATTGTTCAGCTTACGAT
>ONLJ01000037.1 GCA_900318605.1 uncultured Rhodospirillaceae bacterium
ATGGGTTTGCAAGCCCGTTTAATGAGTCAGGCTTTGCGTAAATTAACGGCCACGGTTGCCCGTTCAAACACCTTGATTATTTTTATTAACCAAATCAGAATGAAAATCGGTGTTATGTTCGGCAATCCGGAAACCACGACCGGCGGTAACGCTCTGAAGTTTTATGCTTCGGTTCGTATTGATATCCGCCGTATTGGTGCGATTAAGGATAAAGATGATGTTATCGGTTCGCAGACTCGTGTTAAGATTGTTAAGAACAAGGTAGCCCCTCCGTTCAAGACTGTTGACTTTGATATTATGTACGGCGAAGGAATTTCCAAAACCGGCGAGTTGATTGATTTAGGCGTTAAGTCCGGAATCGTTGAAAAAGCCGGTGCATGGTTCTCGTATAACGGCGAAAAAATCGGTCAAGGACGTGAGAATGCTAAGAAATTTTTGAAAGATAATCCACTGATTGCCGATGAAATTGAAAGCAAAATCCGTGCCGATGCCGGACATTTGACCACCGAGATGATCGGCGATGAAAATGAAATGGTTGACGAGGATTAACAACTATTAAACTTTAACTAAAAAAAGTCGCCGAAATGCGACTTTTTTTTTAATAGAAACCCCACTGATTTTACTCAATGGGGTTTTGGTTTTAGCCTCAGTCAACATCATACCGACCGATGGCATAAAATTTTTTGCGCTCACCACAATAGACATATAAGTCTGCTATCGGCTTGCTGGTAATTTTCAGCACGACAGCCATATAGACCATCGGCATTACCAGACAGAATGCGCAAATCGACACCACTACGAGCGCGCTTGCACTCATCATCAAACCGGTAATAATCGTGGCAATAGCAGCAAGGGTACTGATAAGCACAACCCAAACCAGGGAAGCATACAAGTGCTGTCCTCTGACAAAGTCATGCCAGTCCTCAACCGAGCGAGCAAAGTACACTTCCTCGACCTTTTCTCTTACTACGGGATAGCCGGCATCTGCGGGCAACTCCCCTTTTCTTTCCCGGAAGGCCTTTATGGCTTCTTCCATCAACGCTGTTTTTTTCATACGCTTTGTTTTTTATTGGTTAATAATATGATAATTCTTCAGATTTGTTCTGATACTAACAAATCTGAATTATTTTGTCAATATTTTTAATATAATATTTTGATTTTTTTGATAAAAAATAAAAATTAGTCTTTTTTACCTTCTTTCCACTCAAACCACTTAGCGATTTTCAAAAAGCGGAAATATGCCAGAATCATTGACTGACTAAAGCCTTGAGAACCGAGCAGAAAATATCTTTTGAAAAAGTAATAACGCAAAAACTGGCGCGGAAATTCGGTTACCAAACGCAATCTTGAAAATTTGCGGTCCTCGGCAATCGCAGTATTCAAGAGTTCCGTACTGTGCAGATTATACTTGGCAATCGCCTGCTCGATGCTTAAAATGCAATAATGATAAATTATCCCCCTCATCTGCCCTATCGGCTCGCCGTTTTCAACCTTAATCCGGTCTTTATTATGCAAATCAGGCGGCATATGGGCAAACTGCCGATTATATAAGCGCACGACATTAAAACTCTGAGCAAAACGCCGCGGTTTTTCATCTTGGGCAAACATATTACGAATTTTGACATTATATGCCTGAAATTCGGGAGTTTTCCTTTTCCAGTCTAAAATTTCTTCAATCAATTCCGGCGATAAAACCTCATCGGCATCAATCATCAAAACCCAATCAAAAGAACACTTGTTTTCGGCATAAGATTTCTGTTTGCAATAACTTTCCCATTTATTAAAGAACACCTTTGCACCGTATTTATCGGCGATTTTCACGGTCGAATCGGTCGAGCCGCTGTCAACCACAACAATTTCATCGGCAACCTTTGCAGCTGCTTTCAATGTTCTTGCCAAGCGTTTTTCTTCATTTAAGGTAACAATATAGACGGAAAGTTTCATACTGTTCTTTTCAAAAAAAATGAAGCGGTCCTTTTTTCATCAGAACCGCTTAGATTATTAAAAGTCATTAAGAACTTCAGCGCTTTCTTTTACGTTTTCGATATCAACCATCGCTATGGTATTATATCCGCAATCAACGTGCAGAACTTCGCCGGTTATGGCCGAACCTAAATCCGAAAGCAAGCTTAAAGCTGTATTTCCGACTTCAGTTTGCATAACGTTACGATGCAATGGAGCATTTAACTCATTCCAGCGCAAAATCATTCTGAAATCGCCGATTCCCGAAGCAGCCAAAGTTCTGATCGGACCTGAGGAAATAGCATTAACTCTAACGTTTTGCTTTCCCATATCAACGGCGGCATAGCGAACCGAAGCTTCCAGTGCAGCCTTTGCCACACCCATAATATTGTAGTTCGGTAACACCCGCTCGGAACCCAGATATGTAAGCGTTACAATAGAACCACCTTCATTCATAATCGGCGATGCACAACGACATGTTTCCAAAAATGAATAGCATGAAATATGCATTGTGGTAAGGAAATTATCAA
>ONLJ01000049.1 GCA_900318605.1 uncultured Rhodospirillaceae bacterium
CGCCGGCACTTACTACTTCGGTGCGGTCAACAAATAAAATTGCGCGGCTCGGTAAAAGAGAACCTAAACGGCGAGTACATAAAGGAACGGCATAGGCATCCGGTTTGTTGCGAAGCTGTGCCGGACAAGGGATTTCCTTTAATACGCTGGTTCTGTCGATGAAAATGTTGCCGTCTGCCGTACCTGAACCGTAAAGCGGTATGGTAATGTTATCATCTTCATTCTCATGAGCAATCAGGTTGGCATATCTGGCGTTGTTCAAGACTTTATAACGACCGTCATTATGTTCGATTATATCCTCAAGTGCGCCTTTTTCATCCAATTCCTTGATTTCTTTTTTCAGTCTTTCAACCGTATAGCTCAAAGCTTTGGCAATGTTGGCGTATTCTTTCTCCGATACTTCGCGTTGTCCCATCTCAATACGGTGGTATACCGACAAAGTCATGTCAGCATGCTCGGCAACCTCAATCAAGGTAAGTCCTTTTTCGTTTCTGATGTGGCGAAGGCCGGCACCGAGAGTTTTTAAGCCGGCAGATTGATTGATTTTACTGCGACGTTCCTGCTCTCTCTTCCAGGCTTGAACAACTTCGGCTTGAGAATTTTGCTCATTTACATACAAATCCTGCAAGGAACAATCTATCAATTCGGCTACCTGAATCAACTGATCCTGATTAAGACGACGATAGCCTTTTTCTATTTTAGACACGGCTGAAAGGCTTATGCCGAGATGGTCAGCCAATTCCTGCATGGACATTCCGTGCAATCTTCTGTGCATTCTTATTTGGTTCGGGAAAACGATTTCTTCCATAGTCATATCTCCATAAATATATATTATGGACTATAATAGAAAAAAATATTAAAAAATCAAGACAAAAAGTAACATATTCAACTTTTTTAAGATAATTTTTTCTTCACTATATCGCGTGTCGGTTTTAAGATAATCGAAACCGTTAAAATGGTTATTCATATTCTTTCAAAAGTGTTTCAATTTCGGTGTCACTCATGCCTTCATCAATTCTGTCAAGAATAAGTTGTAAATCGCTTTCACTTATCTTACCGCTGTGAAGCAATTGCGTGATTTTGTCCATGTAACGCTGAGGAATTGCGGTGGCTTTATCGGTTTTCGATTTGCTTTCATTTTCTTGAGTTGAGCCTGAAGCTTTATCTTTGTCATTATCGCGGTTGTTATTTTCCTTACGGTCGTCTTCATGCTTTTGAGGGCGCATGTTGTCAGGTGTTTTGCCTTTGCCGCTTTGCACTCCGGTATCAGAATTTGTATTCAAAGATTGAGATTTTCTTGTTGATGTCCGTTTGTTTATTCCATCAGAGGTTGTTATATTGGATTGTCCGTCGGCATCGGCAATTTCCGAAGTTATGGTCATTCTTCCGGTTGTGGCATCTATGCCGGCGTTTACGGTCTGAATCTTGCCGTCCTCGTTCTTTTGTGTGATGGTTACCGTACCGTCTTCATTGATTTTGGTTTTACTATTGAGGAAGGTGTCATCAAGTTCCATTCCGCGGTCTTTCATTACCGTGCTGACTATGTGGCGAGCTGCGAGTTCCTTGTTGTTGCTGTTGGACATCAATTGCTGTACGGAATTTGTGTTTATCGTGCCATCGCTGTTTATTAAGTATTTGGAGCTTACATTTTTGGCTTCGGTCTTTATGCCGACAATTTCGCCGCGGTCGTTTCGGGTCAATTCTGCAGTAAGAATCGTATCATCAATTTTCTCGATGTTGCCTTTCTGGAACGAAGAACTCCATACTCCCTTGTCGTCTTTAGTATAGCTCATCTTATATTCTTTGCCGCGAATCTTAAAGCTGTTGGTGTAGCCGACAACATTGCCGTCGCCGTCTTTTATCTTTTCGCCGCCGGTTAAGCCGAGCAATATTCCTTTGGCTTGATTCGTACGGCTGTCTACATTGGAGCCGAACAGAGATGTTGCGCCTTCGCCTAAAGATTCTCCGGCACTTCCGATAAGACTTCCGGCGGTACTTAATCCGGTCTTACCCAAAGATAGTCCGCCGCTGGCCGCCAATCCGCCCATCATTACTCCTATACCTTTTCCGCCGCCTAATGACGGTGCTGAGGCAAATTTGTCGGCCATGCTCTTTGCTTCTTGTAAAAACATAAAGCAGAAGAAACATACTCCCAAAATTCTAAATGCACTGGTTCCCCACCAAGCCAAGCCGTTGCCGGTGGCGTTAATAAAGATATTCGGATCTATATTTTCTGCATCAAAGTCATAGCCGAGCCAGCCTTTGAAATTCGCCGTGATTATAAATATGACTATCGCGATAAACACAAAGTTGAACATCGCATTCATAAAGTATCCCCACAGATTTTTCAGATATTTTGAGGTAATTTTAAAGGCAAATGCACCGATTGCACATGGTAATAAGGCAACAGTAATACATAATTGCAATAGGCAGTCAATTAAAAACCATGGGAAGGATATTAACAATATCGCTCCGACTATGAATAAAAATGCGCCGGTGGTTAAAAATCCTGCATGAGGTATGATTCCCAAAGCCGGAAAATCTCTGAATGATAAGCAGGTTGAATAATGTCCGTAAGACATCAATTTAGATACGCTGTCTTCCAGTTTTTTAATGCTGCAGACAAATGCTACACCGACTTGAGTCGATAAACCGCCTTCTGAAGTGGCTTGAATACCTTTTGTCGAATCATAACCAACTATGCCTTGTAGGTATTCGGCATCGGCATCACAGGTTGATGAACTTGCGGAAATCGAACGTGAAAATGATAAGCCGGTTTGTAAAATCGGATTTATGGTTAAATCCATAACTTGATATATCGCTCCGCCTAAAATCAGCATGACCACGGTTACACGGAAACCTTGGAATAATATGCCTTTTATCATTTCAGACGGTTTTATGGCGCCAAATGAGGTAATGTTTCGCAAAATAAATATCGCCAACCAAATCAAAAACCCGATACCAACTAGAGTTTTTGTCGGCTTTGCCAGTCCGTCGTTGGCAATTTTTGCAATCGTGCTGGCGGCATTGTAAATATCCTTAAATAACCCGCAGAAAACACATTTTTCCGGATCAAGGTCTAGCCCGCTTTCGCATGAGGCTTTGGCTGAGGAATTATTGGCTGTTTTATGGGTTACGGTAACCGATGAGGTGCTTATTTCTCGATAAGCGGTCGGATTTGCCGATTCACAGTCATTCAAATTTGATGAGCAGCCGCCGCAATAATTCTGAATTGCCGAACAGTTGCTGTTTAATCCTGCCGAACCCGATGCCACCGTGCCGGAGCCTGATGCCGGTCCGTCAACAACTTCGAAGTTAAGGTGTATATCAGTCGGGGCTGTTGATGAACAGCCAGAAGAATCGTAGCCTTCCAAACCCGATTGTGCTTTGTTATCGCAAATCGTTTTTCCTGAAGTGGCTGTCGAACCGCCGACAAGTCCGATGACCGTATTCATTTCGACTTCCTGACCTTGTGATACATTTATGCTGAACAGGTGGCGGTAAATCGTATGATATTTTCCAGAATCTCCGCGTGCATCGTCGCTGCAACCCTTTGTATGTTCGATAATTACCGTTCTTCCGCCGTCAGGAGTTACATCGGCAAAAATTACCGTTCCTTTGGCGGCGGCTTTTACTTGAGCCTGATTGCCGTCAGAGAAATTACTTACAGGGAAGTTGGTGCCGGATTCTCCCGACGATGGAGAGCATTGTGATGATACTGAATCGGCGGCGGTTACCGGAACGTTGTTGAAACATGATCCTCCTTCAGTTTTTTTATTCTGCTCGGTGATACAGTTGGCATCAAGTTTTTTATTACAATCGATTTGAGCCGAGCAGTTTGTCGGACATGATGAGGGTTTGCAACCATCGGCCGTTGCCGGAGCGGAAAACAACACGCAGCAAATTACAATAATCAGGGCGATTATCGGTTGATAAAAATTGTTATGTATAAATCCAACTGCTCTAGTCATTGTCATTCATATCCGATCTGTTAACTTCATTTTTTAAGGCTTCTCTTTCTTTTTCCAGCTCTCTTTCTGCCTCTTTCTTAGCCCAGTAATTTTCACCTTTCGGTTTTTTCCAGTTTTGTTGCATATTCTGTCCCAGTCTTCTGGTCATACGGCCTATAAATCCTACTGTATCACTGACGGTCGCGCGGGCAATTTTCCCGCCTTCGGCTGCTGTGTTTTTAGCAAATGTACCAACGTTTTGCGCTGCTGTCTTATCTTCGCTTAAACCTTCACGCAGGCTTTCAGGTGTAAACTTGCGGAACAGAACTTTTCCGGTATTGGTTACGATGATTTTTCCGTTTTGGAAGGCTGAATTTTCATCGCTGATGTTTTCGGTTGCCAATTGCTTGAAGGTGCGGTAAGTTACTTGCGGATGAACTATGGCGCTTGCTGTCGCACTTAAGCCATTTCCAATCGTTGAACTGGTCTTGCTGATGATATTCGACGGGCGTAAAGTGTTTTCATCAGGTCTGGTTTGCTCGGCAACTTCTCTTAAAAAGCTTTTTTCGTTTGAAGCATTTGTTTCGGTCGAAGAATCGCCGGTGGTTACAGAACTTGCGCCGCCACTGCCGTCGCCAGGAGGTGTACTTCCTCCGCTCGGAGGTGTTCCGCCGCCGGTCGGAGTTGCACCGCCGCCGGTCGGAGTGCTAGGATTGTCTGAAGCATTGTCAAGCGCCGATGAAACTCGATTGCTGACATATTGATGAGCTTTTACCATATTGTCTTTGGCACCGTTAAAGAATCTTCCTACTGCGCCGAAATCGCCGTCTGCGGCACTTTCCAGCCAATCGCCGCCGGCTTCAATAACTCTTCCGGCTTGAGTGCTTGCAACATCAGAAACAAATCCTCCGGCTCGAGCTGCAGATGCAACAACAAATGTTCCGAAAGCTTGAGTTCCGAGATGGTGCATCGGACTTTCTCCGCCGAGCAATCCGTCGGAGAAGAAGTAATTGAGGTAATTATGGACACTTGAAGCCAGTATCTTAAAGCCGAATATTATGCAGAACAAAACTACTATTATTCTGGTCGAACTAAGCGAGAAATTTTCCGCCAATATCTCGGAGCTTTCTTTTTCTATAGCACTCCAGAAGTTGGTCCAGTTTCCGGCATCGCCTAAAACGCCGTTGTATATCAGAATTATGGCATAGGTCAAACCGATTGACATGAAAGCATAAAGCATCGCATTGCTCAAAATCATTGCAAAAACTTCGCCGAACTTGCTTCTGGTCGGGGCAAAAGGCCATAGAGCAATCGCAACCGGCAGATACATTATGGCAAAGCCGAGTTTGAAGGATATGTCAATAAAATACATTCCTATCGCTATACTCATCAAGAAAGCGGTAAAATAAATCGCTAAGCCGCTGATGAAAAAGCTCATATGCGGCATTTTTATATAACATGCCGAAACTAACCCCGGTACATCAAGTCCTAAACAAGAGTAAGCAACTTTTGAAGCATAGCACAACATTCCGTGGCCGAGCATAAATACCCGTCCGAGATTCTTATATATGCGGTTGAGCATATCGGTCATGTTCTGCATGGTTTTATCGCTCAATATTCCGTAGCCGGAGTTGGTGGTTGAAGAAATATCGCGGGACAGAGATTCTACACCGGTGCAGGACGATTCGGACAAATCCGTTTTAATATCTTTCGGAAACATAGTGTAATTTTCCCAAGGATTTGCCGCCTTATAGGCTGTTCCGCCCTGTACCATCACATTGTTTGAACCATCGGTCAAATTCTCCATGTTTACGCCCCGGACGACAACGTGATTGTTTATGGTGCTGGTGTTTTCTTCGCCGCGCGCCCAATCAGGTATGTTTTCGGCATCTTTGCTGTAATAATTGGTGGCGCCGCCCGTGATATCAGCCAGTCTTCCTTTTAAAGCAAGCTTGGCGATTCTGACACAGCTTTCCCATTTTTCTTTATCCGGACCTTGATATTGAACCATGTTGTTTATGATATCAGAGGAATCCCAGTTCTTATCCTTCCATGAAGCGTATTGGTCGGTGTGGGAAACTATATCTTTTATGCTTAAAGTTTTGCCGTTTGATTGCTGCTCGTAATATTTTTTTCGATTCAATACGGTGTTGGCTACTACCTGCATGCCGATTGAATCGTCATGGCGCGCTTCGCCCCATAATGTGGCAGCTAAAAATAAAGTATCATCGTCTAAATCAGATGTCTGCTGTGGAGCCGCCGCTGAAACATTTGATAGGCAAAAACCTAAAATTATAGGAAGGATATATATAACGCGCAAAAATTTCAGCATCTTATTTACCTCCTTCCAGATTCTCTATGTCCATATTCCCAGCCAACTCATTGAATATGGAATTGCCGATATCTATACCGGTATCAATTATAGGTGTCATCAGGTAGGCATTCAAAAACGGTATGCCGTTATTGATGATTAAAGTTGCAAGCAATACCTTAAAACCCATAATCAGCAGTTCTTGTAGAAATTTTCCGCTTGAAACCGGACTTAGGGAACTTACTTGTTTTAAGATAAATAAAGCCAACCAAATCAAAAATCCATAGCGAAGAACCATAAGCGACAATGTCTTTACGGTCGGGATTACAAGTGATGCGGCATATAGATAAGCTCCGGTCATTTTGCCTACGATAAGACAATACCAACATGTTGAGCCGTCCATATATTTTTTCTGCAGTTCACTGTATTTGCAGTTTGAGTTATCCGCAATGTTGTCTGTAGATGATGTATCCGGTGAGTTTGAAGTTCCGGTTGCCGGAGGTGTATCGGCATAAGCCGGTGCTATTATGGTACATAATGCAAACGCACCGATAACCAATATCAAAAACAAACAGAAGAGGTTTTTTAATTTATTTATCATTTTTGTTCCTCCTCTGTAGAGCTCGGAGGTACTCTCCCGGCTAATTTGCGGAAATTATGCTGAATTTGCGACATCTTGTTTCTCATGAGCTGAATTTTATCCGAGCGCTCGGCAATGCGATCGATTGCTTTGTTGATGGCTTTTCCTGCCGCACCTAATGTTCCGCCGATTATGAATTGTCCGATTGTTCCAACCAATGCCGCAACCTTCTTCTGGAAGCGGGTATCTCCGCCGCCCTCGTGGATTATCCTGTCGGCAAGCGATACTGCCAAACCGCTGACTTTTATTACCAAAAATGCCGTGAAAATCAGTGCCATCGGTACAACCCCGAAGTCTTCATAAGCTGAGGCTAAGGCAAAGTCAAACCCTTGTGCGCGACCTGTTACAAGAATGTTTTCAAGCGCTAATATCGCCATTACCACCATTACTACCAAACACAACATGATTACCGATGAATTAAGTATAATCTTGAAGCCGGTTATACTCCATTTACGCGTTTGCTCGAATGGATAAAACATAATTAAGAATGGGAATATTATCAATATCATATTCAAACGGAAGATACTGTCTACCAAATATAAGGCAAAACAGAACTGCGCAATTACAAATGAGGCTAACAAGACAAATCCGACAATTACCGACAGCAGTGAGCCGAGTTGCAATAAGCCGTAAGATATATTATAGCCGATGTCTAAGCGATTGCTTACCGAACATACCAAGCACTCCATCATTTTCAGCGGTGCATCGGGCATACCGGAATTTTCGGTAAATATTATATTTTCGGCATTGGTAATACGGCAACCGTTTTCATTGATTGAATGTTCAAACGGCAGGCATATTGTCGAACCGTCTTCGGCAACAAGCTTTAATCCCGGTACCGATAAGTCCGGATTTTCTACATTGAGAACCTGTAAAATTTCAGAGGCAAATTCCAAAATGGTTATGTATATCGGAAATATGAAACTGTTTAGGGCATACAAAAGCTGACCTTTTGAGGAGGCTAAAATACCGCATAAAATACATAAAAACGCTTTCTGTAAGACAACGGTCCAAAATTCTCCCATCGATTCCGGAACGGGTGTGCTGACATGAGAGAGGATTTTGAACGCCATCCATATCGAAAATGCCAACATCATGATTCCCATCAGATTTTCACCGGTTAAGGCTCCGTATATGGTTGAAATCTGGGCGCTGATGGAAGTGTAAAACACCCGCAACATCCCGGCTTGCCAACATTGACGATGCTCCTCGGCTAATTGTTCGGCATTTTCGCCGCGCTGCGAAGCATTCGGAATTACGGTCATTCCTTCTTCCATTCCGCACGCCGACAGCATGAAAAGGGCGCAGAAAACTATGAAGAGTATCTTTAATACGCTATTTTTACTAAAGTTTTTCATCTCATAGTTCCTTATCCGTTTCTTTCTTTTATTCTATCATATTTAGTAACAAAATAGTGTTACAATATGATTAAATTCTTACGTTTTTTTTAATCCCAAAATTTCGTCCTCGGCATCGCGTTGTCTCTGTTGGCGTTGTCTTAAACCGGATTCCTGTGTTGCAGAGGAGTTATTCGACTGAGGTGTAGCGTTTTCGCTCGGCTGAGGATTCGTATCATCGTTTGGTTTAGGGTTTGTGTGCTCATTTGGCTCTTTTGATTCCGGTTTATAATCGCGTGGAGCTACCCGACCTGAAGCGCTTTGTGCGTTTGGATCTTTTGCACCTCCCGGTTGATAATCTTCCAAGCCCATTTTTTTGCCGACTGACGTTGCCGCGTTGGTAAAGAAGTTTTCAACGGCTTCTCCGCCCGCGGACAGCTTGGCTCCGATTCCGGTTTCTTCCCATGCCGCTTTACCGATACTTGCACCCGTCTGTAAACCGGTTGCGGCACCGGCTACGACTGCGCTTGCACCAAGTCCGCCGAGTCTGCTTGCAATATTCATACCGGTACCTTTCGAGAATCTGTCTGCCAAAGCATTGGTGTTCTCAATCAACTTGAAGGCAAATATGCAACAAATAACTAAAATCAAAATTTCAACGCCGTCAAGGCTGGCTATTTCACTTAATTTTTCAAGGTTGTTATTATTCATTGCTTCCATGAACATATCAAGACTACCGCTTTTTTGACCGGTGGCAAAATTAACGATCTCGACCCCGAGAAGTAAAACAATTCCCAGCATTACATAGTTGAAGAACGTATTCATAACCAGCTGTACGCCTTTGATAGAGTAGCCCTGCGTAATCTTAAACGGCCAGCAGGCAATCAATACCGGAATAATGCCGCATAACATTCCGAGCTGAACCGTGCAATCAATCAGATAAAATGAAATAACAAGCCAGATGAACAGTCCGAATACGTAAAACAGTATGCCGCTGAGCCACATGTGAAAATCTGGAATTAAACTGTTTGCCCATCCGTGGCATATCAATCCTTTGCCGACCGCCGGCATTATAGTGGCTGTATGTCCGTAACAACGTACCGTTCGCATTATGCTGTCAAGCAAACCGGCATCCAAAACGTTTCCCGGTGTCGATACAAAATCAACATTAGCATTGTTTGCCAAGCAAATACTTGCTTGATCTGAAGATATACTTATAAGTGATGTTCCCATGTCTAATCCGGCTTTTAAGACCGGGGATATGAAATAGCCGTAAACGTAAGCTGAATTATCAAGAAGAAAATAAGTTAATACCGCTTTGAAACCTAAAATCAAAATGCTTCGCAAGTAGCTTCCCATACTGCTTCCGGCAATATTTGAGACAATTTTTAAGGTTTCCAAAGCCAAATATATCAGGAAAAATATCATCACGACATTGCGTAAAGCTTTGCTTAGAGATTTCCATGCAATATCGGCGATTCGGGCATCGGTGTTTAAAACTACCTGGAAAAGCGGGCATAAAGGACATGAGGATAATGACGACAGGTATGTCGCAAATGTTTCACATTTGTCACCGGTTTTTTGTTCTTCAATTTTGGCATTGGTATATGCCGTGCATTGAGCTTCGTTGCTGCCTTCGGGACATACGCATGATACCGGAAGTTGTTCTCTGCCGGCGATTCCGAATACCACTACCGCTTTGGTGTATAAATTTGAATAACGGTCAAGTTCGGTCCATGCGGCAATCCGCAATTTTTCGCAATTTTCATTATCACCAGTAATCTCACTCCATTTGATTCCGGTATCTTCATACTGGCTCATATCGGTCAGGTAAGCATATCTGGTTTTATCAAAAGTCAAAGCTTGTTGCAAGGTTCTTAAATCAAAGGCTAATGGTTTGCCTCTGTTTTCATCTTTTATCTTTCCACAGGAAGATTCGAAATTCTTTACCGCACGGTTATAACTCTCAAGGCTTGTTCTGAGCTGGGCTGCGGTGGTATTAACCGTTTTGCCGATGTCTCGCATAATTGATACTTCATCGCAGGCTGCTAAAACAGGTGCCGCGCTGATTAAAATAATGGAGAACGCTAAGAAAAAAGCATTCAGTATTAAGCTACTTATCTTTTTCATCTTCAACGTCCTTTCTTTTGATTCTTATAGCTGAAAGCCAATCTTTTTTGTTTGGTAATCCGAAAAGCGCAATGGCTACACCTGTTACTATTACAAATATGGCGCATGATATAAGGAAAAATGTCTGACCTTCAAATATCGAAGCAATATCCAGTTTTAAGATTCCGAATATAACCGCAAACATCACAAATGTTATCAGTACTGATTTCATGATGCACCGCCTTCCGTCTTATTATCCGATGTCTTAAAATCGGTTCCGCTGTTATAATCATGTCGTCCACCTCGGTCTATTGCTTGAGAGCCGATACCTGCTTTGCCTTTGGTTCTGTTCATAAAGTTTCTCATTCTTCCTCCGGTTTGCGAAGCAAAATTTCTTACTTTATCAATGCCTAGGGCTGACGAAGCCTGCTGAGCTTTTTCCTTACCCCAACCGGTTATACCGCTCGTTCTTCCCATTGCTCCTATGCCCTGAGCGCCGCCGGCCAATCCCCTGAGGAAGGACCTTCCGCCGTTTATGCCGGTTGCCATTATCGAACTGGCAGCCAAGCCACCGACTCCAGGAGAAATACTGAATCCGGCGCCACCGGAAAGCTTGTTGGCAAAGTTATTGACGTCTTTAAGCAGTTTCAGGCAGATGTAACAACATACAATCAATAAAATCATCTGCATCCCGCCGATTTCCATCATCGCTTTTATTGATGGAAAATCATTGGTGTTGAGTGCGGTTACTAATTGTTTCATATCGTGATTCGGTGCAATGGCACGCTGTGATATGGCGTTAATCGCGGTAATGACTACACCCAGCATGACATAGTTGAAGAAAACGTGCATAAATATGTTCCAACCTACCTTTGTGTATCGGAATGTTATCTTAAACGGCCAGCAGGCAATCAAAAACGGTATAAGACAGCAGATAAAGCCAAGCTCTAAGGTTATGTCAAGTAAGTAAAAACCTACCGAAAGTGCAATTATGTAGCCGAAAATTATTACGATGAAACCTTCAAACATTGTTTCAATATTAGGAATAATGTTCCAATCCAGGTTATAAAATGCATCGCAAATCAGGGCGCGTCCCATTGCCGGCATAAAGGCTGCCTGTGTGTTGAATACATCTGCCGTACCGACCATTTTTTGCAAAAACGGAGCAGAAAGAAGAGCATCAGAAGTATTGAACTTTGTGTACTTGGCGCCGGCTGCCAAAATGTCCGACTGCGAACCTCCGGTTAAAGTTATGCCGAAATCCAAGCCGCTTTCCAAAATCGGTTTTAAGGCTAAATCGTATAAAAATGACGGATTGGATAATATCAGTACCGCTACCAATACCTTAAAGCCTTGAACTGCAAGCGATGTGAGATATTTACCTAAAGTCTGACTTGCCGGAGAGGCAACCAAAATCAGAGTTTGAATGGCTAAATAAATCAAAAATGCCAATGACAATATTTTAATTAAACTTCCCGCCAATACTCCGAACGCGCCGCCGGCTAATTTTTGGTCGGCCATCAAAATTCGTTCGAATATTATACATGTAGGACAAAAGGCTGTGTCTTGAGTGTATTCATTTAAATTTTTGCAAGATAAATCTTTTGCCGATTCTTCTTCCGGTGCATCGGTTACCACACTGCAAGCCTTTAAGGTTCCGCTGTCATCGCAGGTGCAAGTCGTGGTTTGCGGATTGGATAATGTTTGCAAAAACGATGAGGCATCGTCCTTCAACTCGTTGATATAGCTTTGCTCTTGCTGCAAATTAAACAGTTCTATGCTACACTGCTTGAATATCAGTAAATCATTCCTGATTTTTTGCGCTTCTTCATCAGTCTGTTTCAACTTTAAGGCGATATTTGCCGCTGAAATTCTGCCGCTGTTTTTATATTCATAAGGAGCAAAATCCATATTAACATTGCTGAAATCCATTCCGTTCATCAAGCTTTGAATTTCATCTCGATATTCTTTGCCGGTTTGAGTCGCACCGCTCATATCAATGCCCGACCAGCCGTAAGGCTTTGAATCGGAAGCATTTATTTCAGTGTTTAATAAGTAACAAGGTGCGGAGGTATCGGTTATGGCACGTTTAATATGGGCATTGTATTCCGTAATTTTCGGAGACATTTCTCTGAGTTTGCCGATGGCTTTGGCCGCCGTTTCATTGTAAAAGGCTTCGGTCGGTTCGCACTGCTGATCGGCAAATGCCGGAAATGCCGCGAAAAAGCACAATATTGCCGCGACAAATAAGCGATAAAAAGCAGCGATTCTTACCAACATTTTAAAGCCTTTCGTTCAAATGTTAAGTAAAGTATAACACAGAAATTTAAAATATTTTATTACAATATCGTTAAATATTTATGTATGAATTGATTTTATTTATTTTGCATTAACTCTTCCAAGGATTCTACGCAGGAAATCAGCATGTTTTCGTTTTGTAACGGTAGCCAGGTCAATGGTTTTATTTCTTTGCTGAACGGAGAATAAGTATTCTCTGCCGGTGGCGATAATTGAGGAAAACTTTCAAGAGGTGCAAAAATTTTTTTAATCAGGGCACTCAATTTTGACGGAGAAAATATCAAATAGAGGGAAATGTCTTGAGGAATTTTCGATATTTTAAGGGTTTCGTCCGGTGTTATGTCTTTTATCATCGGACCTAAAATTTTTCTGAATATCGTAAACCTGCTTAAAAGAAAGGCAAAATCACTGCCGGAATTCATCGGGTTTATGTTTATGACTCCTTGAATTTTCAGGGTGCGATAGTTGTCGCATACATCAAACATTTTTCTTAAAACAAGACATCCCGCACCTACGGTTACAAAATAAAGATTCGGTGAGTTGGGAAAATTTTTTAAAAATTGCAGCAATAATTCGGCATTATGCTGAAGATTAGCTGAAAAAGAACAGTAATTTATGGCAACACAGTCGGCATCTGTTTTGCGAATCGCTGAAAAAACAGACGATAAAGCGTTTATAGTTCTGCCAAATCCATGGATTAAAATTACCATATTTTTTTTCGGTTCCGGTATCTCGCATGCGGATATATATTTTAAAAGTGTATCTTTGCAAATTTCAAAATTACCACTTTCTCGGCGAATATTGTGAGAATCTAAAAGCCTGAATTTCGATGTATGTATTTTTCGCTGTATTCGCCAACCCTGATAATAAAAAATGTCTTCCCAAAAGAATCGGCCGCCCAATGTAAAAAAATCAAACTTCATGTTGTTTCTCCTTCGCGAATCTAAGCGAATCTTGAGTCAAAAGAATTAAAAAAGAGTTAACTTTTTGATTTTGAATAGTTTTTTATGCGGACAACGATTCGAAGTTTGAAATTATTTATCAAAAGATAGAGCTTGTTAACCGTTTTTTGAAAGGGTCAAAGATAAAAATAGTAAAAATAAAATTCAGTAAAAACAATCAGATAAAAAATAGTTTATAAAAAAACAAAAAAAAATAAAAAAAGGAGTTGACAAGAGGAAGGGAGTGGTATATAAAGCGCGATACCGGCTTGAGAGGAGCTAAACGAAAGAAATGAAGTTTGGCAAGGGGAAGGTCGGGTTCGGCGGTAAGTCGAAGGTTATAAAAAATCGTAAAGATGTAACTTATAAGAGGATATGCAGACGGTGTATCGGAAAAGATATAAAGTCTAGCATATTAGAAGTAAAGGAACCTAGAGAAA
>ONLJ01000064.1 GCA_900318605.1 uncultured Rhodospirillaceae bacterium
CCAAATCAATAACTTCGGCTTCGTTGACAATCAAAGCATTACCGCTGTGAATAGCGATTCCTTTCATTCCGGCTTGGTGCATTTGCTCAACCGTTTTTGCTCCGATGGTCGGCAAATCTATGCGCATATCCTGCTGTGGCTTGCGAAGCTTAACCAAAACAGCGCCGTCTCCTTTACGTTTATACTCACCGCAACGTCTGATCAGTTCGTCAGTTCCCTCGATTCCCTCAACTCCGAGAACTAATCCCTGCTGAACGATAACCGACTGTCCGATGTCGAGTCGCCCGAGTTCAAGAGCCACTTGTGTTCCGCGGCTGATATCCGCAAGCGCCTGTTTATCAGGTTTAGATTTAGTAAGTACACCGTCCTTAACCAGTAATTCCGGCAAAACTTCATGAATACCGACAACTCGCATATTTTCCGCTTCGATTTCCTTAACCAAAGCGCGTAAGATTCCGTCATCGCCAAGCGATTTTAATCCGATTTTTGCAAAAAATGCGGCGGTACGCAAATCCGGTACCAAATCGGCAAGTGTCGGACGCTTAATAGTTCCGATCATCACAACTTCTTCGACATTTTGTTCATGAAGCAATTTGAAACCGGTTCCGGCTTGCCCGATTCGTATCCATTTGTGCGGTACCACAGGACTGAAAATTGCCTTATCGGCATTCCCCTCGATTGCCAGCACGAAAAAATCACGCTTGGCATCCAGACAATGATTTATCAAAACTTGCGGCAAAGTACCGCCGCCGGCAATAATTCCCAATTTTTTTTGCGATTCAGTCATATTTTTTTAACTCTGAAAAGTTGTATTTTCCAAAGATGTTAGCAGATTTATCCTTAAAAACAACTTTTTTTTACAAAAAAATCAAACTGAAATTATAAATTGGGAAAACATGTTGACAAAATAGAAAAAATATGATACTCATCAGATATACAACCCCGTAATAACATATTTTATAAGGAGAAATAAACATGGATAAAGAAGTTGAAAAATTAAGAGATGCTTTCGTCGCTAGAGGTGGAAAAGAAGAAGATTTCTGGGCAAAGCGCAAAGAAATCGCCGAAAAAAGAGAAAAAGTAAATGAACAAGCACAGGAACTGGCAGAAAAGTTTGACCGTGCAGAAATTAACCACAAAATGAGTCAGGGTTATACTGAGGCTGAAGCTAAAGCTGAGCAACGCACTGAAGAGTTGGAGGCCAAAGAAGCCAAAGGTTTCGGCACTAATCGCGCGATAAGAGGTCGCTACAGATAAAAATAAGTTCTAATGAAAAAATCCGCAGGTTCAACAGCCTGCGTTTTTTTATTGCTTTTTTTAAATTTCTTAACTGCCGCAATACCTTAATTTGCACTTTTTTTATTTTTCCTTAAAATACATATTGACAAAACATAAAATCTATGTTACATATTAGACAAATACCAATTTTTAAAACAACAATTATGAAAGAAAGTACAAAAAATCTGTTCTCTCAGTTCTTAGAGAATGGGGGAACACCTAAAGAGTTTTGGGAAGGTCGTCGTGCAGCAATGAAGCAGGCATCAGCCCGCAGTAACGAACACAAGGTCGAGGCTGCAGCCGCCCGCCGCGATCGCATCAGCGATTTGATGGAGCGTGGCTATTCCCGCTTCGAGGCCGAGGAACACCTCCGCCTGGAGGCTCTCGAGTCCCACGACTCGATGGGCGGAAATCCGGCATACCGCCGTATCCGCAAAGAGCCGTTCCCGCGCTCGAGGGCGTCGGTGATGACGTATTAAAAATTTAACAAGGTCAGGCAATATTGCCTGCCTTGTTTTTTTTATGCTTTATTTGAAACATCTACCCTTTTACCACCGATTAAAATCCCGTAGGATATAAGCAAAAATATTGTTGCAAAACAGTGCGCAATTTGCTTTACTCAAAAGAAATTATGTTCGAACGGAGAATCTTATGTTTAATGTGAAAATTTCGCTGTTTTCCGGCACTCGTGAATTGGAAAACAAAATTGATGAAATGCACGATAAAATCATTGAATCCTCACTTTATTTCAAAGAAGCATTTGAGATTTACATCAAGGAAAAGCGCAGCCAGAATTATCGCCGCGCCAGCAAAAAAATCAAAGTGATTGAAGCGCAAGCCGATGATTTGCGCCGTGAAATCGAGAGCCGTCTTTATGCTCAGAATCTGATTCCCGATTTACGCGCTGACGTTCTGCAAATGATTGAAAACATTGATAAAGTTATCAACGAATTTGATGAAGTAGCGCATAAATTTTACATTGAACAACCGGATATTCCCGAAATTTATCAAGATAAATTCCGCCTGTTGGTCAATCAGGTTTCGGAGTGTGCCGAAAACATGGCGATTGCCTCGCGTGCTTTTTTCCGTGATTTTGCCACTGTCCGTGACTATTCCAAGAAAGTTTATTTTTTGGAACATGAAAGCGATAAAACATGGGCGGCGCTAAAACAAGCGGTTTTCGATTCGGACATGGAACTGGCGCACAAATTACAGCTCAGTTCGCTTATCGGCGAAGTTGCTGACGTTGCCGACAAAGCCGAAGATTGCATTGATGCGGTACTGATTTTCACGATTAAGCGAGATATTTAAGACTATGGAATTGACTTATTTATTCTTTTTAAGCAGCGGCTTATTTTTAGGCTGGTCATTGGGAGCAAATGATGCTTCCAATATTTTCGGCACAGCGGTCGGCTCAAAGATGGTCAAATTCTCAACTTCGGCAATCATTGCTTCAATTTTCATTGTTTTAGGTGCAGTAATCAGTGGCGAAGGCGCCAGTGAAACCTTGGGTGATTTAGGTGCGGTAAATGCCCTTGCCGGGTCGTTTATGGTTGCCTTATCGGCAGCATTTTCGGTTTATTGGATGTCGAGGATAGGCCTCAAAGTTTCAACTTCTCAAGCGATTGTCGGCTCGATTATCGGCTGGAACTTATATGCCGGAAAACAAACCGACTGGACCACCATGCTTGAAATTGTCGGTACATGGACAACCTGCCCGTTGATAGCAGGCATGGTAGCAATATTTATTTATTTGATAGTAAAAAAACTGATTAAAACCTCAAAAATTCATCTTTTAATGCAGGACCAAATAACCAGAATCGGCTTGATTGCCACCGGTGCGTTGTGCGCCTATGCCTTAGGAGCCAACAATATTGCCAATGTCGTGGGGGTTTTCGTAAAATCGTGTCCATTTAAGTCGCTTAATTTCGGCAATGTTTTCACTTTAAGCCCTGTACAAGTACTGTTTTTGTTGGGAGCAATAGCAATCTCCGTCGGCATTTTCACCTATTCGAAGCGTGTAATCATGACAGTCGGCAACAATTTAATGAAAATGTCGCCGATGGTAGCATGGATTGTAGTGGTGGCACAAGCGGTTGTCCTACTGTTGTTTTCATCACAAACTCTTCACGATTGGCTGATTTCAGTACATTTACCGGCATTTCCTTTGGTTCCGGTTTCGAGTACGCAAGCAGTAATCGGTGCGATTGTCGGCATCGGGCTGATAAAGGGCGGACGTGGAATGAACTGGAGTATTGTCGGCAAGATTGTTGCCGGGTGGGTTACCACTCCGTTGATGGCGCTGATAATCTGTTTTATCTCGCTGTTTTTCTTGGAAAATGTATTTAATCAGGTTGTTTATATTCCGTAATTTTCTGATAAGGAGACCAAAATGAAAAAAGATGTAGCTGCAGGATTGATAATGTGTGATGGCTTAATGCTTATCGGACAGCGCAAACACGGTAAAAGTTTGGAATACAAATGGGAATTTCCCGGAGGGAAGCTAGAAGAAGGAGAAACATTGGAAGAATGTTTAAAGCGCGAGATGATGGAAGAAATGGGTTTGGAAATTTTTGTAAATGATCCATTTGTTATCAGTTCTTATGATTATGATTTTGGCACGATTGTTCTCCACTCATTTTGGGCAACTTGCAAGAGCAAGGACATTCCTGTTGTTTTAGAACATGAACAATACAAATGGGTTGATCCGCGCGACTTACCGAAATATGATTTTGCGCCGGCCGACAAACCGATTATCGAAGCAATTTTAGGCCTGTTACCGAATTTACCGGAGTATTGATTTTTCATGCAACTGAGTGCAAAATATCAGGCGGTTTTGGAAATTTTGGAGAAAGTTTTTCAGGACCAATATCCTGCCGACAACATCATCAAAGAATATTTAAGAACCCGCAAATATATCGGCTCGAAAGACCGCAAATTCATTACCGAAACAACTTGGGACATAATCCGCCATCGCTCAAAGTTGGAGTTTGACTGCGGATTTCATAAACCGGAAACGGTTTGCAGCACTCGTATGCTGTTGCTCGCTTATCTCAAAGATGAAGACTTTGATATTATTGCCGATGGCTCTGAATACGGTCTGGCGGAATTGAGTTTGAAAGAAAAAGAATCCTTAAAAAACTTAAGCACCGAGATTTATCCGGATTATGTGGAAAAAGAATGTCCGAAATGGTTGTATGAAAAAATAAATAATCCGGCACTTGTCGAAAGCTTAAATGGAAAAGCTCCGGCAGATATCAGAGCCAATTTTATTTCTCGCGATGATGCCAAAACAAAATTGCAAAAAGAAGGTTTATTTTTCTCGTTTACACCGTATTCTCCTTATGGTTTACGCTCGGCCGAGAGAGTTAACTTACAAAACTGTATCGCTTATCAAAACGGCGAAATTGAGGTACAGGACGAAGCCTCGCAGTTAGGTGCGATTCTCTGCGATGTCAGAAAGGAACATAAAATCATTGATTATTGCTGCGGCGGTGGCGGAAAGAGCCTGCTTTTAGGAATGATTTTGAAAAACGAAGGCGAGATCAAGGCTCACGACAAGAACATTAAGCGTATGGACGGCTTAAAAGTTCGCGCCGAACGACTCGGAATCAAAAATATCCGCATAATTGAGAAATTAAAATCAAACGACAAATTCGACCGCTTCATTGTAGATGCTCCATGTTCGGGCAGCGGAACATGGCGTCGTTCGCCCGATGCCAAATATCGCTTGACCCCAAAGCAACTCAAAACCATCGAACAAGCCCAAGCTGAAATTCTGGAAACCGCTTATCATCACTTAAGCGACAAAGGGCGTATCATATATATGACCTGTTCGGTATTGGCGGAAGAAAATGAAGAGCAAATAGCCCACTTTTTGGAGAATCATCAGGATATGACTACCTTAAACATGCAAAATCTTTGGGAAAGAAAATTAGAACTGCCCTATCCGTTTGTTGAAACCCGCTTTTTGAAATGTTCCCCGTTAACCACCCATACCGACGGCTTTTTTGTATGCGTTTTGCAAAGAAAATAAATACTCACACCCAACTGTTGAATTTCTTATTAAAGTGCATATTAAAATAGAAAACACCATTTAAGGAGGAAAGAATATGAAAATAGGAATTATCGGCGCGGGATTTGTCGGAAGCGCCACCGCTTTTTCACTTATTATGACCGGGACGGCACATAAAATTGTGCTGATTGATACCAATCAGGCAAAAGCAGAAGCAGAAGCCGAGGATATTTCGCACGCAGCACCGTTTGCCAATGCCGGCAAGGTCATAAGCGGCAGTTATGATGATTTGCATAACGCCGGAATCGTGATTGTTACTGCCGGAGCCAATCAAAAACCGGGAGAAAGCCGCACGGATTTGCTTGCCCGTAATGTAAAAATTTTTGAAAATATTATTCCGCAGGTCGCCAAACATGCTCCGCAGTGCATTATGATTATCGCGACCAATCCGGTAGATATTATGACCGAGGTTGCCTTAAAACTTTCCGGATTTAATCAAGAGCGAGTAATCGGCAGCGGCACGGTTTTGGATACAGCACGTTTTCGCACGCTTTTAGGGCAAAAATTCGGAATTTCCACCAAATCGGTTCATGCTGATGTTTTGGGCGAACACGGCGATTCGGAAGTCTTAATCTGGAAAAGTGCCGAAGCCGGAACCTTGACTTTGGAAGAATATGCCCAAAGCCTTAATCAAAAATTAGATGCGATTGACCGCGATGAAATAACCGACGGGGTTGTCAATGCCGCTTATAAAATCATTGCCGGGAAAGGATATACAAACTACGGCATAGCCGGAGCTTTAACTCACATTTGTCGTGCAATATCCAACAACGAACATGCGATTTTGACGGTATCTTCGCACCACAACGAATTTGCCGGCGTCAGAGATATTTGTCTGTCGTTGCCAACGGTTATCAACCGCGAAGGTGTTTTTCACGTAATTAAGCCGAAACTGTCCGAAGAAGAACAAATTGACCTCAAAGACAGTGCCGATAAGATGAAAACTTTCACCCAAAAAGCGCTTGAACTGATTGTTTAGGATTACTTTTTTTAATTTTAATCTTGACAATGTATATTTTGCGTGCTAAACCGCAACCGCTTTATTTATTAAATACATACAATTATGGCACACAAATCAAAAACTTTTGAGAAAGTTGCAAAAAAGCAACGCGGAGTATTCAAAAAAAATCACGTACAAACCGAATATCAGCGCGAGCGTGCCAACGTGAAGAAGAAGCGCAAGCATGAACGCGAGACTGCCTGATTATTCTGCTAAGATTTAATTCTTATCCGTTTCAAAACCCGCTGACATAGCCGGCGGGTTTTTTATTATTTTAATTAAAATTTAAATCAAAACAACATTCATCTTATAGCAAACAAAAAACGGGGCATATCCCCGTTTTTTTTGTTGGTGGAGGTAAGGAGGATCGAACTCCTGACCTCTTGCATGCCATGCAAGCGCTCTCCCAGCTGAGCTATACCCCCATAATATCAAACATATTCACAATTCTTATCCGTATAGCTCTTACGCTCATCAAAATTCGCGTGCTGCTCGGTCACTCGGTCGCGATTCTTTTCGCCTCGGTCGCTGTCGTTCCCTTGCTCAAAGGCAACCTTCGCCTGTCGTCATAAAACAAGCATTCAGCTTGTTTTCTTTTCTCCAGCCCAGCTGAGCTATACCCTAACGATGTTCTGCTTTATACTTTGTTTCATTTTAATTGTCAAGCCATAAAAAACAATCAAAAAATAAATATCCCGAAAGCAAAAAAGTTCTTGCATTTAAAACTTTTTTAAGTTATAACCACCACGTTTAGGTTGTTCAGGCGATAAAAAGGCATGCCTGACAGCTTTGTTCAATTCCAAAAAATGAAAGGGAATAAAATGCCGAAAATAAAAACCAAAAAAGCCGCCGCAAAGCGCTTCAGCGTTACCGGAACCGGCAAATTAAAAAGAAAACATTCGTTTAAGAGACACCTTCTCTTCAACAAACCGACAAAACAAAAAAGACAAGCCAGAGGCTCGGTTATTATTGCTGCTGCCAATAAGTTTGTTAAGAAGTTTTTACCGTTTATTTAAGGGAGGATAGAATATGTCTCGTGTTAAAAGAGGAATGACCGCCCACGCTCGCCACAAGAAAATTTTAGGCATGGCTAAGGGTTACAGAGGTCGCAATAAAAACGTTTTCAGAGTAGCTGTTGAAAAGGTCGAAAAAGGTCTGCAATATGCATATCGTGACAGAAGAGCAAAGAAAAGAACTTTCCGCTCTTTGTGGATTCAGCGTATTAACGCCGCCACCCGTTTGTATGATATGACTTATTCCCGATTTATCAGCGGGCTGAACAAGGCTGGTGTGGAACTTGACCGCAAGGTTTTAGCCGACATCGCCATTAAAGAGCCCCAAGCGTTTGCTAAGTTGGTAGAAACTGCCAAAGCAGCTCTTGCAAAATAAACAGGTACGATAAAGAAATCTAAAATAAAAAGAGTTGGCTTTCAGGGCAGTCCTAAAGCCGGCTCTTTTTACGTTATATAAAATAAAAAGGTTGTTGTTTGATGGAAAATATTTTAAATTTAAAGTCCGAAATTTTAGCGCAAATAACAAGCGCCGCTGACTTAAAAACCCTTGATGAAGTCAGAGTTTCGGCAATGGGAAAAAAGGGAAAGTTAACCGAATTGATGAAGAATCTCGGCTCATTACCTTTGGAAGAAAAAATTGCCCTCGGAAAAAGCTTAAACATCATTAAAAATGAAATTGAACAGGCAATAGAATCCCAAAAAAATATTTTGGAAGCCAAAGCTTTGGATGAAAAGCTAAAAAAAGAAACCATTGACGTTACACTACCTATCCGTCCGGAAACTCAAGGCCGTATTCATCCGATTACTAAGATTTACGAAGAAATTGAAGCTATTTTTGGGCAGATGGGTTTTGATGTGGTAAACGGACCTGATATCGAGGACCAGTTTCATAATTTTAATGCCCTCAATATGCCGGCGAATCACCCTGCCCGCCAAATGCAGGACACTTTTTACATCAACAACGATCCTACAATGCCGTTTGATATGGACAGCGCTTATGTTGTGCGCACCCATACTTCGGGAATTCAAATCAGAACCATGGAAAAACAGCAACCGCCGATCAGGATTATTGCAACCGGACGTACATATCGCTCGGATTATGATGCCACTCATACTCCGATGTTCCATCAGGTTGAAGGTTTGGTAATTGATAAAAATATCACAATGGCACACTTAAAGGGTTGTTTGTATGACTTTATGAAAGCATTTTTCGAATTGGAAGATTTACCGGTACGTTACCGCCCTTCATATTTTCCGTTTACTGAGCCGTCGGCGGAATTGGACATCGGATGCTTAAAATCCAAAGATGAACTTAAAATCGGTGCCGGCACAGATTGGCTCGAGGTTTTGGGTTGCGGAATGGTGCATCCGAATGTTTTAAGAGCCGGCGGTATCAATCCGGACGAATATCAAGGCTTTGCTTTCGGTATGGGTGTTGACCGTTTGGCAATGCTTAAATACGGTATTCCGGATTTACGCACATTTTTCGAATCCGACGTACGTTGGATGAAGCATTACGGCTTTGCTCCGCTTGATTTTTCATCAATGACCGGAGGTTTAAGCGATAACGGAGGACTTACACGATGAAATTCACATTATCATGGCTTAAAGAACACTTGGAAACCACCGCAAGTTTAACCGAAATTTGCGATACCTTGACCAGAATCGGTTTGGAAGTTGAAGAAGTTACGGATCCGTCTGCCGGTTTGAAAGATTTTATCAGCGCACGGATTGAGAGTGTGGAAAATCACCCTGATGCCGACAAACTCCACGTTTTGTGCGTAAATGACGGCACAAATAAGTATCAGGTTGTTTGCGGAGCACCGAATGTACGCACCGGTTTGGTCGGAATTTTTGCTCGTGAGGGAACGTTGATTCCGCTGTTTAACGAGCGTTTGAAGCGTGCGACGATTCGCGGTGTCGAAAGTTGCGGAATGATGTGCGCGGTTGATGAAATCGGTATCGGCACCGCTCACGATAAAATCATAGAATTATCAGATGATACTAAAATCGGACTTCCGGCGGCAGAAGTTTTGAATATTGACCCGATAATAGAAGTTTCCATCACGCCGAATCGCGCCGAATGTTTGGGTGTTCGGGGAATTGCTCGCGATTTGGCAGCGGCTGGACTGGGCAAATTGAAACCGCTCAATATCAAAAAAACTCCGGCAAAATTTGCCAATCCGATAAAAATCACGGTTGAAAATCCTCAAGAATGTCCGGTTTACACCGGCCGTTATATCAAAGGTGTAAACAACCGTGCCAAAACTCCGGAGTGGATGAAAAATCGCTTGGAAGCCATCGGTTTGCACTCAATTTCGCCTTTGGTGGATATTACCAACTATATTTGCTATGATTTGTCGCGCCCGCTTCATGTTTTTGATGCCGATAAATTAAAGGGCGGAATTGTCGTTAAAATGGCAAAAGACGGCGAAAAGTTCATGGCATTAAACGAAAAAGAATATATTTTAAACGATAAATCACTCGGAATTTGCGATGATGAAGGCGTACAATGCTTGGGCGGTGTTATGGGCGGTTTAGGCAAAGGTTGCACCGATGATACCATAAATGTTTTGCTCGAATCTGCCTTGTTCAAGCCGGAGTGCATTGCCTACACCGGCCGTCACTTACAGATTGATTCGGACTCACGCTATCGTTATGAGCGTTGGGTTGACCCGAAATCCAACATTTTAGGCTCAGATTATGCTACATCATTGATTTTGGAAATTTGTGGCGGCGAAGCTTCGGAATTGACCGTTGTCGGCTCGGAAGAAAGCTATAAACCTCAAGTTGCGTATCTTCGTCCGGAGCGTTTAGAAAGCTTTATCGGTTTGCCGGTAGAAAAAGAAAAATCTATGAGAATTTTGCAAAACTTAGGCTTCGAAGTCAGTTTTGAAAACGGCAAAATAAAAGCAATTTCTCCAAGTTGGCGCGGCGATATTGAAGGTGAGCACGACTTAATCGAAGAAGTTGTTCGTATGATTGGCTTGGATGAAATCGAGGCACAATCCTTACAAAACGATAAATTCCCGAAACAAACATTATCGCCGGAACAGCATAATGCTTTAGTTGTCAAGCATGAGCTTGCCTCACGCGGAATGTATGAAACGGTTACATGGAGTTTTGCCGATAGTGATGTGGCTAAATATTTCCGTAAAGGCCATGAAGCTATTTTGTTGCAAAATCCGATAGTCAAAGAACTTGATGAGATGCGCCCGTCGATTTTGCCGAATCTGTTATCGGCGGTTAAGAATAATATCGCCCGCGGTTACACAAATCTTGCCATATTCGAGGTCGGACCTGAGTTTTACGGTCGTAATCCGAAAGAGCAAATCATGTCCGCCAGCGGTATTCGCTGTGGTATGAGCGAAAAAAAAGATTGGGCTCACAGCGCCAG
>ONLJ01000036.1 GCA_900318605.1 uncultured Rhodospirillaceae bacterium
CAATGTCTCAATCAACTCATTTTCATCAGCGGTAAATTCTGCGCCTTTCGGAACGCTTGGACCCAGTTTTGAAGCGGTCATTTTCAAAACTCGCTGAACAAAATTTCCCAAAACTCCGTTCAAATCCTTATTTACGGTAGCGGCAAACCCGTCAAACGTAAACGATGAATCCGAACTTTCCGGCGCATTTGCCATTAACCAATAGCGCCAATAATCGGCGAGAAATTCTTTGATTGCATCTTCGGCAAAAATTCCGCGGTTTTCGGATTTTGAGAACTTTCCGCCTTCAAAAGTCAAATAACTTAATCCTTTAAGATAATCTACCTTAGTCCAATTTTCTCCGGTACCGAGCATGGTTGCCGGAAACGTGATTGAGTGATAAGGCACATTATCTTTACCCATAAATTCAACATAGCGAACGTCTTTGGCATCCATCCACCAATCTTTCCAGTTGCGCTCATTTTTGTTTTCATCAGACCATTGCTTGGTAATGCCGATATAACCTATCGGAGCATCAAACCAAACATAGAAAACTTTGTCTTCATAGCCTTCCTTATTAACCGGAAAACCCCATTTCAAGTCACGGGTAATACAACGCGGTTGCAACCCCTCTTTTACCCATTTTTTAGCGATAGAATAAGCAACATCGGGCCAAAAAGCTTCTTTCGTTTTGAGCCATTCCACCAGTTGCGGCTCGATTTTCGGCAAGTTCAGGAACAAATGCTTGGTTTCTCTGACCTCTAAATTGGTCGAACCGGAAATAGTGCTTCTGGCATTGATTAAATCAGTCGGCTCCAGAACTTTGGTACAGTTTTCGCACTGGTCGCCGCGCGCTTTTTCATAACCGCAATAAGGACAAGTTCCGGTAATAAATCTATCAGCCAAAAACATTTTATCATCAATAGAATAAATTTGTTTCATCGTTTTCTCGGCGATATAACCGTTTTTATCAAGCTGTGAAAAAATATGATAGGTAATTTCTTTGTTCTGCTCGGAGGAAGTACGCCCGAAATAATCAAACGACAAATTGAAATCCTTATAGGTTTGTTTGTGGCGCTCGTGATATTTATCGCAATATTTTTCAACCGGCATATTTTCTTTCAAAGCTCCGACTTCCGAAGCCGTTCCGTGTTCATCGGTTCCACAGATATAAAGTACCTCATTTCCCATCATACGCATATAACGTGCATAAACATCAGACGGCAACAGACATCCGACCATATGTCCCAAATGCGGAACACCGTTAATATAGGGCAAAGCAGAAGTTATCAGAACTTTCGGCATTTATTTTTTCTCCTTTGGTACTAATTATTTTTGCCGATTTTAATCGAAAAGAAAATAAATCTCAAGGTAAAAAATGAGATAATACGCAGTTTTTACTTCAAATTACATTCAATAAAATTCGGATAACAATATCGTATGATCTGATGATTTTTCTTTTGAGCGAAATTGCCGGTCGATTATACACTTTTGCAAGCAATCGGTCAAATGCGGAGAAGCAAAAATATAATCGATTCGCATTCCCAAATCATTGATAAACGCACCACCGGTATAATCCCAAAAAGTATATCCCGAATCTTCGGCAAAAAGCGTGCGATAACAATCGGCATAACCGAGATTTGTTAGTCTTCGGAGCTGATTTTGAACTTCCGGACGATACAGCGCATTTCCGATAAAAAGTTCGGGATTATAAACATCTTTCGCTGTCATAATGATATTAAAATCCCCGCCTAAAATCACATTTTTATTTTCAATCAATAATTCCTCGGCATGTTTTAACAGAGCCTCGGTCCAATCCAATTTGTATTTAAATTTCGATTGGTCATGCGGATTATTGTAAGGCGGATTACCGTTTGGCAAATAAAGCGAAGCAATGATATATTTTTCGCCGTTTATTTTTATTTCGACTTCCAAATAACGAGCATTTTCATCTGCAAAATTCGGAAGATTTTCACATCGCACCGTCATTTTATTTTTTGAAAGCACTGCCACACCGTTATAGCTTTTCTGCCCCAGAATTTTTGCATCATATCCGCTCATTTGTATTTCAAACAGCGGAAAATTATTAAATTCACACTTAATTTCTTGTAAAAGCATGACATCCGGCTGATTAACCTTCAGCCATTCCAGCAAATTAGGCAGTCTTGCATTAACGGAATTTATGTTCAACGTAGCAATTTTCATTTTTCCCTCAGATTCAAATATACAAATATTTTGAAAAAATAAAAGATTTTTTTAAGTTATTTTAAAACATTCGGTTTTATTATGTTATAAAAATTAGCGATGGAGCAAAAGATGTATCAGGATTTCTTTGATAAAAACGATGATTATTTGAACGAATTTAAGCAAAAAGTAGCTAATCAGAAGATTGCAACCGTTGAGGAGCGTCGGAGCGAACTGGCGCGCTCACGCAACAATTTCTTGAGCATTTTCGCCGGAATCACACTTGCCGGTGTGGTGGGCTGGTTTGTATTGTCGCCGCAATATACTCAGGAAAGTTCCGAACTGCCGATAATCCGCCGTCCGCAAACTGCCGTAAAAATAAGGCCGGAGAATCCGGGTGGCATGGAAATTCCGAATCAAGATAAAGACGTTTACAACATTGTTGAGAAGAAAAATATTGACAATACCGTAGTTGAGAATCTGCTTCCGACGCCGGAAACACCAAAACTGCCTGATATAGTACCGGAAGTTTCTGATATTGATGAAAACGCCAAAAATCTTGATGAAATCGTAGATGAGGTTGCCGAAGAAAAAACAACCGCGGAAGAAGTTTCTGAAGCAATAGAAGAAAAAGTTGAAAAAACAAAAGAAACAGTAAACGAAACTATTCCTGAAAAACCGATAGATTTGCTGAATAAAGAAGAAACAAAACCGGCAGAAAAGGTTGAAATTAAAAAAGAAGAAAAGCCGGCGGAAAAAATCGCGGAAACAACCCAAGCACCGGCACAGCAATCCGGCGGAAATTGGCAAATTCAACTGATTGCTTCAAAAAACAAAGATGCCGTTGAAAAAGCCTGGAATGACTTGTCCAATCGTTATTCATTGCTTAAATCTTACAGTCATGAAATTCAGACCTCCGATTTGGGCGCTCAGGGCATATTCTATCGCTTGAGAGCAGGTTCGTTTACCGATAAAAACGCCGCCGCTGCCGCTTGTGCCGCTTTGAAAAAACAAGGCTTGAACGATTGTATAACCAAAGAGCGTTAATCAGATGGAAAAACCTATACTTCCGGCATTTTTATCGGTTCAAGGCGATACTTTAAGCGATGATGAAAAAAGATTGTTTGAAAAATACAATCCTTTGGGTGTTTGCCTTTTTGCCTACAAATGCCAAAACGTCAAGTCCCGCGGCCAGCTTAAATCACTTTGCAAACAAATAAAAGAAGCCATCGGACGTGATGATGTTTTGATTGCCGTTGATCAGGAAGGCGGACGCGTACGCCGTTTATGCGAGCCGGAATTTTCTCCGCTGGCAAGACAAGCCGATATAAAAACGATTGAACAGGCAAAAAATCATGCCTATTTAGCCTCGGCCGACTTAAAAGATGTCGGAATCAATGTCAACTTTGCTCCGGTTTTGGATGTTGAATATCCGAAAACATCTGATGCTTTACGCGGGCGCTGTTTTTCTTCGCAAACCATAAAAGTGGCAAGACTAGGCAAAGTGATGGTTGATACTTATATAAAATGTGGAATTTGCCCGTGCATAAAACATCTTCCCGGACACGGACGCGGTGAAAACGATCCGCACTTGGAATTACCGATTGTCAACGCAAACTTAGAAGAATTGCAAAACGATTTTTACCCGTTTAAGGCGCTTTGCAATGCACCGATGGGAATGGTTGCGCATTTGGTATTGGCTGCGGTTGATGATAAAAATCCGGCAACCGAATCTAAAAAGGTAATCAACGACATAATCCGCAAAGAAATCGGATTTAAGGGATTGCTTGTCTCCGATGCCATAATGATGAACGCCTTAAAAGGAAGCATATCCGAGCGCGCAAAAAGGGTTTTTGATGCCGGCTGCGAAGTAATTTGTTTAGGCAATTCCGATTTAGCCGAAAATATTGAGCTTTGCACATCCGGATTGGTTTTAAGCGATGATGCGCATGAAAAGCTTAACAAAATCAGTGCATTATGCCGCAATACCGTTGATTTTAAAAATTATGCAACAATACAAAAAAGGTATTGTGAAATGCAAAAAAATATTATATCTTATAGCCATCGTTATGATGCGACGGAAGTATTAAATCATCTAAACAAAAAACAGGAGGTATGATTATGGGAGGATTTTTTGGTTGGTTTCTGGTAATTGTTGCGGTTTTGGCTATATTGAATGCCGAAAAACTGCCGGCACTTCGCAAAATGATGGAAGAAAAATTCAAAGACAGTCTTGAGGCTGCTAAAGTGAGCGCTGAAAAAGCAAAAACCAAAATCGAAAAAGTAAAAAGTGATATTGACGCTAAGAAAAACAGCGTTAAAGAATCAGAATCTGAGGAAAATACTCCGGAAGAAATTGAAGAAGCGCTGAAAGTAATGGGCGATTATGTCAGTGCCGACGAGCAAAAGAAGAAAAAGAAAAAATAATCTCAAATTAAAAAATAATTTTCAAAACTCTCTCACGAAAAATGGGAGAGTTTTTTTTTGATTTTAATCGAAAAAATATTAAAATTAACTATTGACAAAACCTCAAAATGCCGTATAATAGCATAAAATTCGTACAATTATGGAAATTTTAGTATTCTATCTGATTTTAGGAATCTACCTGATGGAGTTTCCTAAGATATTTAGTTCTTGTGGCAACCACAAAGTAAGATTCGGTTTTTTTGCCGCTCATTTTGCCGTCGCGATTGCTTCGGCAGGAACATTGTTCCTGTTCTATAAAAAAAGCGCCTTATTTCTCTCCATGTTTGGAGAGTACTTTGCCGCTTTGGTGTTGATTACCGCTCTTGGACTTATAATAAGCTTGAGCGCATCAGTACTAACACTGTTAGAAAAAAAATCCTCCGCATTATTTTAGCGGAGCTTTTTTTATGCAATTAAATAAATTTTAATCATTAAGCTTTAGATTAAATGAGAAATAACCTTTTAAGGAGACAGAAATGATTAGTAAATCTGAAAAAGACCTTTGGTCTTATATTTGGTTAATTTTTGATTTGGTGGTATTGGCCGCACTGTTTTCGTGTTTCTGGCGCTTTGGCATGGAATACTACACATGGCTGATGATTACTTTAATTATTGTTTTCGGTGCACATTTGGGAATTTGGCTTTGTAAGTATGCCGCTGAAGATGATGAAGATAAAGTCGTCAAAACCGTTGCCAAGAAAATTACTTCCAAGGCAGCTAAAAATCAGAAAAAATCTAAAACAGTAAAGGCTGTAAAAGCAGCTAAACCGACAAAGAAGGCTCCGGCTAAAAAAGCCGCTCCGAAAAAAGCTCCGGTAAAAAAGGCTCCGGCTAAAAAAGCCGCCCCGAAAAAAACTCCGGCTAAGAAAAAATAATTTAATTTAAAAAAAACACCGCCGAAAAATGACCGGCGGTGTTTTTTTTATTTTCAGAATCTGAAATCATTTCCTTCATCGGCGCGGATTTTTTGTAAATACCGCTCAATTTTTTGAGCCAATTCCGGCTTGATTTTTTTGAGTTCCTCTGAAATCAGATACTCTCCGAGCTCTTTGGTTTTCTCTCCCGCATAATCGTGAAGATACTCTTCCAAGGTCAACAATGCGTTCGGATGACAGCAATTATGGATTTGCTTGTTTTTGCAAAGTTCCATAAAGCGGTCGCCGGTTCGTCCCTGACGATAACATGCGGTACAGAAACTCGGAATATATCCGTTCTCCAACAGCCA
>ONLJ01000102.1 GCA_900318605.1 uncultured Rhodospirillaceae bacterium
CTTTAGCGATGAGCGTAGGGGCGGCGGAGCCAATCCCTATCTTACCGCCATTTACGACAAAGCCGCCCCGGAGGGCGGTTTTTGTTGCTCAGAAAAAATACCCTTGAATGTTTAAACCTTCAAGGGTATTTTAAGATTTAAATCTAAATTACTCGGCAACAGGAGCTTCTGCCTCAGGTGCTTCCTGAGGTGCTTCAGCTTCCGGAGCTTCAGACTGAGCTTGTTCATCGCTGAAATTTTGCAAATCCGGACCGGCTTTTGCAACTTCCGGAACAACTTCGTCGCCGTCTGTTCTGATTACAATAACATTATTTCTCGGCATCATTCTGTGCTTAGCCATAGCCATAGGTGCCGGGAAACGATGATGACGATAGCCTTTACATCCTCCGCAGCAGCAAATCATGCAACCGCAGCCGATACCTGCCAAAAATACGATAAGTAACACAATAAATTTTACAAATTTACCTTTACAACCGCAACAACAACCGCAACCACAACTACATTTGCAATCGTTTTCATTGTTCTCAACTGATTTTTTAGCATTTTCCTTAGCCATTAAAGTTTCCTTTCCATAAAAAAGTTCAACAAATTCACGCTTGATAATATAATCAAGGGAATTTTAAAAGTAAAGCTTTAATGTTAAATTTATAACATAAATTTGTTTTTAGTTACGGGTTTTAAGGTTGTTTTCACGAACCTGCTGAATGTTCTTTTCATGCTCTGAATGGCGTTCATACAGCTCACGACGAACATTGCGAAGCAAATTCTCATCTTTTGGCGCACGATCTATGGCTTCAATCAAAGCATCTCCGTTTCGTCCGTTCAATACCGTCATCATCATGATTCTTTCACTCTGATCCAATACCATGTAGAGGTTTATGATGAGATTATTAAGATAAACATTTCCTTCCAAAGGAGGACGTGAGCCGAATTTGTCTGCCAAAAATGCGGCAAACTTTTGGCGCTTTTCTTCTTCTTCGCGTTTTTTACCCAACTCGATTTCGTTATGTTTCAACACGGCTTTGTGCCACATTTCAATACGACCGTCTTCGGTAAGTTCCAAATCCTTGTAGCTTGACATGCGTTGTTCGGGATTAAGACATTCCTCGCACTTCATGGTCGCAACACCGT
This sequence comes from uncultured Rhodospirillaceae bacterium, assembly GCA_900318605.1. Taxonomy (GTDB): domain Bacteria; phylum Pseudomonadota; class Alphaproteobacteria; order RF32; family CAG-239; genus RUG410. The sequence continues at coordinate 1,132 of ONLJ01000102.1, forward strand.
GATGGAGATTGCGCTTAAAAAGTTCGCAAAATGTACCGCTTGCTTTCAAAAAAGGGCAGTATTCGGGACAAATCTTGTTTTTTTCTTCCATTTTTTTACCTCTGAAAGCAAAATACAGCAAAAATTTAATTTTTCAAGAAAATAATTACAAATTACGGGAACAATTTGTTTGGTATAATACTCTTTTGTGCTTGAAATGTGAGAAAAAGGTGCTAACATCTTTTCAAATAATATTGAACAGCTTTTTTTGAAAGGATAATTCAGATGGAAACTTTTGCTATTGTTCTCGTTGTTTTGGTTTTCTTTGTGTTGTTTAAGTCGGTGGTAATTGTCCGCCAAGGTTATGAATACACTGTTGAAAGCTTTGGAAAATATACCAGAATCTTAACTCCGGGATTTCATATTTTGGTGCCGGTAATCGAAAATATCGGCGCAAAAATCAGCCGAAAAGAACAGGTTTTGGACGTTCCGTCGCAAGAAGTTATTACTAAAGATAATGCAATGGTTAAAGTTGACGGAATTTTGTTTTATCAAATTCAGGATTCGGTAAAAGCTGCTTATCAGGTCGGAGATTTGCACCTTGCAATAATGAATTTGGTTATGACAAACATTCGTACGGTTATCGGCAGTATGGAAATTGATGAGTTGCTTTCACAGCGCGATATCATCAATCATCGTTTGCTTTCGGTTGTTGATGAAGCGACAATGCCTTGGGGTGTTAAAGTTACTCGTGTTGAAATTAAGGATATTAACCCGCCGCGTGATTTGATTGACGCCATGGCTCGCCAGATGAAAGCCGAGCGCGACAAACGTGCCAATATTTTAGAGGCCGAAGGTATGCGCCAATCCGAGATTTTACAGGCAGAAGGTTTGAAACAAGCAGCTATTCTTGAAGCCGAAGGTAAAAAAGAAGCGGCATTTCGTGAAGCGGAAGCTCGTGAGCGTGCCGCCGAGGCCGAAGCAAAAGCTACCGATATGCTTTCGGAGGCTATTTATGACGGAGAACCGCTAGCTCTTAATTATTTCTTGGGAATGAAATATATTGAAGCCTTAAAAGGTTTAGCAACTTCGCCAAATCAGAAAGTTTTGATGATGCCGGTTGATACCGCAAATGTTATCGGAACAGTTGCCGGAATTACCGAGATAGTTAAGGATTCTCTGAAAAAAGAAGCTCCGGAGGTCGCTACAACTAAAACAAGTAAGGGAGCAAAATAATGATTGAATCTCCTGAAGTAGCATGGGCAACAATCGGGTTAATGCTTGCCATATTCGAACTTTTTGTTCCGGGAACGTATTTAATCTGGTTCGGATTTGCGGCATTTGTGGTCAGTGCTTATACATGGTTTACCGGTGTCGGAATAACCGATCAGCTGATTGTATTTGCTATATTCTCAGCTATTTTTGCCTTTTTGGGATTATACGCTTATAAAGCTGTTTTTCAAAAGGTAAAGTCTGATGATAAATATAAGGATTTGAATGATCCGGCAAAACAGTATATCGGTCGTGTCGTTACTTTGGTGCAAAATGTCGATGACAATAACACTAAAGTAAAAATCGGCGATACGGTTTGGCTCGCTTATACCGAGCAAAACCTGAAAAAAGGCGACAAAGCTAAAGTTACCGGTGTTAAAGATGGTGTGGTGCTGATAGTAAAAAAAGAAAAATAAACTTTTTTTTAATGAAATTAGGTTTATTCTTACGACAAATACGATGTGTATTTTCGTCTTGACTTTTTAGGTTGTTGAGTTAAAAATAACATATCTGTCCGACTTTTAAGGGAGTATAATATGGGCGAGGATTATATTAAAGAATTATCGGTTGAAGAAAAAATCGTTTTTCTTAAAATTATTTGCCGTTTGATTAAGGCTGACGGCAGTATTGATGAAGATGAAATTGCATTTTTGAAAAAAACTGCCGAATTTTTCGGTGTCAATAACGATGCGGTTTTGAATGTTATAAAAGCTGCCGACAGTATTGATTATGTGGCAGAAGCCCGTAAGATTACCAATCGTCGTCACGCTTTGCAACTGATTAAAGAACTTTGTGCTTTAGCTAACGTTGATGATGATTTGGACGACAAGGAACTTGATATTATCATTGATTCCGCTCATGCTATGAATATTGAAGATGAAAAAATTATCCTGATTAACCGCTGGGTATTGGATAGTCAAATCGTTGCACAAACAGGTCGTATTATATTGGAAGAAAATAATGGATAAGCAAGAATTAGTAAATGTCCTGAAGTCTCAGGCTGAATCGTTTGAGGAAGATGTTGATCGCAAGCTTGAATATCTCAACAGCGATGAAGTGTTCAGTGAATACACCAGAGGACTCGGTATCGACGAAGATGAAGATTTCGAGGACGATGATGATTATGAAGACGATGATGATGACGATGACGACGATGATGACGAAGACGATGATGACGATGATGACGAAGATGATGAAAATATTGATCCTGAAACATTAAAAAAGCAAAAGCTTGCGGCTAAAATCGCAGCTATGAGAGGGTTATCAGCACCTAATTTCTTGAAAAAATAAGTATATGATATAGCAACAAAAGCGGGCAATGTTTTGCTCGTTTTTTTATATTTTAAGTGCAAAATTTAACTATATATTAGCTAATTTTAATTACAATCGGCGAAAAATCACAGGAGAAAATTTATGAAAAAATTGTTGGCTTTTTTATTGTGTTCGACCGTTATGATAAGCGCTTGCGGCAATAATGACGAAGAAACCGAAACCGATACTGATAAAGGTGCGGTAACGCAAAACGTTAAGATAAAAAATAAGGTAAAGAAAGATCCTCAGGCCGAAAAATGGAGAAAAATTGCCGGTAATCCTAAACTTTTTAAGGGAGAATATGATAAACTCTCTCCGGCTCAGCAATATTATTTCTGCTCAGCATTTTCAATGGGGGCAATGTCTGCTTCAAAGCCGGCAACAGCTTCGGCTATGGTAAGCTATTTTCTCGGAGTCGGTGTGGAAAAATATGCGCAAGGTATTGACGATAAAACTTACTATGCCTTTGATATGGGAAAAAATATTTTCCGTTATGAGTTGGTGGTAAATTACATTTTAGATGAGAAAATCTGCGAAAAAGTGATGATTGATGCCACAGATTATGTAAAAGAAAAGAAAATCAGCACTGATGAAATAAATGAAAAGGGAAAATTTGAGGCTCGTAAAATCGTCGAGTACATAAATAAAAGTAAAAAATAAGTTGGTTTACGGCTTATTATTTGAATTTAAACCCTGCTTTTGCGGGGTTTATTTTTAATAAAATGTTATTTTAGTATATAAAAACAAGATATTATGATAAAAAAATATTATATAAATCAAAAGGTTATAAAAACAATGCACAGATATTAACATTATTGCTATTTTTTTTAAATTTGTTATTGAAAAATTTACAATTCTCGCTTAACTTATGAGAGTATTAATTGTAATGCAATTAAAGGAACTTTCGTAGAAATACGAAGAAATGTATAAAAACCATATGGAGAAAATAAAATGAAAAAACTTTTAAGTTTATTCTGCGCAATCATTTGCTTGTCCGGTTGTTCTATGTTTGGTGCTGATGGCGGTTTGTTCAGCGGCGCTGACTGCGAATCCAGATTAGCTCGTGATTTTGCCGAAAATACAACTGACACCGTATTCTTTGCATTCGACAGCTCTGCACTTTCTGCTGAAGCTCAGGCTGCTTTGGATACTCAGGCTGCTTGGTTGAAAAAGCATGACAGTGTGAACGCTATCGTTCAAGGCTACTGCGATGAAAGAGGTACTCGTGAATACAACTTGGCTTTGGGTGAA
>ONLJ01000002.1 GCA_900318605.1 uncultured Rhodospirillaceae bacterium
CAGCCGGTTTCATTCCCAGTTCCGGTATCAGAAAATAGTCCTGCATATAGGTTGTACTTAATGTTTCATCAAAATCATAAACAAAGGCAACTTTAGTTTTGCTCATTTTTAATATCCCTCTTGCTTTTTATAAACTAATAATATAAAAGAAACTTATTAAAATTTAATCAACATTTTAAATAAGGAAATAAAAAATGTCAGCAACTTCTATGGATCAACTTGTATCTTTATGTAAACGCAGAGGATTTATCTTTCAAAATGCCGATATTTACGGCGGAATGCAAGGTGTTTACGATTATGGTCCTCTCGGTGTGGAGCTGAAAAATAACTTAAAAGCCGCTTGGTGGCGCGCTATGGTTTATGAGCGTGATGATGTTGAAGGATTGGATGCGGCGATTATTACCAATCGCAAAGTTTTGAAATATTCAGGTCATGAAGATACTTTTTCTGACCCGATGGTTGATTGCAAAAAATGCAAAGGACGTTTCAGAGCCGACCAAATCGGAGGGAAATGCCCTGTTTGCGGTTCAACAGATTTAACTGAACCGCGTCCGTTCAATTTGATGTTCAAAACTCAGGTCGGACCTGTGGAAAATGATGAAAACATCGCTTATTTGCGTCCGGAAACCGCACAAGCAATATTCACACAATTTAAGAATGTTGTTGATTCTACTTCGCGCAAATTGCCGTTCGGCATTGCTCAAATCGGAAAGTCATTCAGAAATGAGATTACCCCGCGTAACTTTATTTTCCGTGTGCGTGAATTCGAACAGGCAGAATTGGAATATTTTGTAGCTCCGGGAACCGACGTCGAATGGCATGAAAAATGGAAAGAAGCCCGTATCAACTGGTGGCTGGCTCAAGGCTTGAAAATGGAAAACATTAACATATATAAAACTCCGGACGATGATTTGGCTCACTATGCCAAAGCCTGTTATGATATCGAGTACAAATTCCCGCACGGAATGGAAGAACTTGAAGGAATTGCCAATCGCCGCGATTATGACTTGGGTAATCATACCAAAAATCAGAGCGAGTTTAACTTAGAAGCACATTGCCATGAAAACCCTGATTCGACGACCAAATTGGCGATTCAGGACGAAAACGGCAAGTGGATTATTCCGTTTGTGGTTGAGCCGTCAATGGGTGTCGACCGCGGTGTCTTAGCCGTTTTGACCGAAGCTTATACCGAAGAAGATTTGGGCGAAGGCAACTCGCGTATTGTTTTGAAATTAAAGAAACATTTAGCACCGATTAAAGTGGCAATTATTCCGCTGAAAAAGAACAACGAGCAGATTATGAATAAGTGTCATGAGTTGAAAGCAAAACTGATGAAACTCGGTATCGGTCGTGTAGCTTTGGAAAATACCGGTAATATAGGTAAAGCCTACCGCCGTCATGATGAAGTCGGAACACCTTTATGCTTAACTGTTGACTTTGAAACCATTGAACAACAGCCGGAAAGCGTAACGATTCGTGACCGCGATACCATGGAACAAATCAGAGTCAACACTGCCGATTTGGCTGAGTATTTGAGAAACTACTTTTTATAAGGAAAAAATATGTATAACACCCGCAAAATTACTGCCGATTTAAGCTGGATTGGCGCCAGCGACCGCCGGTTGGCTCTGTTTGAAAACGTTTATCCAATTCCGCTCGGAGTTTCGTATAACTCATTCTTTCTAAAAGATGAAAAAACTGTTTTGCTCGACACGGTTGATAGCGCAGTGGCGGAGCAGTTTTTTGCCAACTTAAAACACGTATTGAACGGGCGTAATTTAGACTATATGATAATCAACCACATGGAACCCGACCATTGCTCGCAGATTGCTCGTGTGATTGCGCTTTATCCTGAGGTCAAAATCGTTTGCACCGCCAAAACCAAGCAGATGATTGAGCAGTTTTTTGCACTTATTTTACCGACCGAGCAATATATTTTGGTTAAGGACGGTGATATTTTACCAACCGGAAAACACGAATTAACTTTCGTATCTGCCCCGATGGTACACTGGCCGGAAGTTATGGTAACCTTTGATAAAACCGACGGAATTTTATTTTCTGCCGATGCTTTCGGTACTTTCGGAGCCATAAACGGAAATATTTTTGCCGATGAGGTTAATTTTGAGCGTGATTACTTAAGTGAGGCTCGCCGCTATTATTGCAACATTGTCGGCAAATACGGCCCGCAGGTCCAAATGCTTTTGAAAAAAGCCTCTGCGCTTGATATCAAAATGATTTGTCCGCTTCACGGTTATATCTGGCGCGAAAATATCGCCTATTTGGTGGAAAAATACTCTAAATGGGCAGCTTACGAGCCGGAAGAAAAAGGAGTGGTTATCGCTTACGGTTCAATTTACGGCAACACCGAAAACGCTTGTGAAATTCTGGCGGCAAAACTCGCCGAAAAGGGCGTGAAAAATATTAAAATGTATGATGTTTCGGTTACCCACCCGTCATATATCATCGCTGAGGCTTTCCGAGTTTCGCATCTTATTTTTGCCGCTCCGACCTACAATGCCGGAATTTTCGTAAATATGGAAAATTTGTTGCGTGATATAACGGCACACAATCTGCAAAACCGAACAGTTGCGCTGATTGACAACGGTTCGTGGGCGGCAATGTGTGCCAAACAGATGAAAGAAGAGTTGGAAAAACTGAAAAATATCGAATTTTCAGAACCGATAATTTCGTTAAAATCAGCTTTAAGTGAAAATCAATTAAAAGAAATTGAAGATTTGGCCGATAAAATTGCCGACAACATCTGAAAAATTCTTGAACAAATAAAAGAAACTCCGCTGAGCAAAATCAACGGAGTTTTTTTAACCATCAAAAAATTATCAATAAGGGATAATACGCGACGGATTTCCGTTAATTAACATACATCTTTGACCGGCATTGAGTAAAACATCGGTACCTTGAGTAACACTGACTGTTTGACCGCCGTCGGTTCTGATGATATATTCATATCCGCCTTGCTTCATCATCGAATCCTGAATCAAATTTCCGGCAAGCATACCGGCAGCGGCACCACCGATTGCACCCAATGTATTAGCGCTTCTGCCGTGTCCGATTGTTGAACCGGCAACACCGCCGGCAACACCACCAAGCAAAGTACCGGCTGTATTGTCATCACTGGCAACATTTACCTGACGCACCGATAAAACAGTGCAAGGAAATGCCGTACTTGCCTGACGAACAGAGGAATAGCTGTAATCGTTACTGCCGATACGCGGAGCGCATGCCGCAATCGCCAAAACAACCGGAATTGCATAATATAATTTTGAATTCATATCAAATCTCCTAAAAAAACACATCTGATAACAAATTTAGCAAAATAATTTTTATTGTCAATACTGGACAATTAAAGATTGTTGTTATATAGTGGGCAAGATTTTTTTTAAAACTTAATATAATATATGAGGGAAAAATGCTGAAAAGAACAAAAATAAAATCATTGCTCAGCTCGGAAAATCCTATTGATTCCGTAATATTAAAAGGTTGGGTAAAAACAAAACGCGATTCCAAAGACTTTTCGTTTTTGGAAATAAATGACGGTTCATGTTTGAAAAATATTCAGGTTATCGCCAATAATTCCCTCAATAATTACAACGAAATAAAAAAGCTGACGACCGGTTCTTCGGTTTGTGTTAAAGGAGCTTTGGTTGAATCCAAAGGTGGTAAACAGAAATTTGAAGTTGTGGCAGAAAGCGTGGAAATATATGGGATTGCTCCCGATGATTACCCTTTACAGAAAAAAGGTATGAGTGATGAGTTTTTACGCTCAATTGCCCACTTGCGCCCACGCACCAATAAATACGGCGCCGCCTTCAGAGTCCGCTCGCGGCTCTCGTATGCTGTACATAACTTTTTTCAATCAAGAGGTTTTTACTATGTGCATACTCCGCTGATTACCGCTTCCGATTGCGAAGGAGCCGGCGAAATGTTTCAAGTTACCACTCTTGATTTGAAAAATCCGCCGAAATTGCCGAACGGAGAAATCGATTATTCCAAAGACTTCTTCGGCAAAGAGGCACGTTTAACGGTTTCCGGTCAATTAAACGGCGAAATGTATTCCTGCGCTCTGGGCGATATTTATACTTTCGGCCCGACTTTCAGAGCCGAAAATTCCAACACTCAGCGCCATGCCGCCGAATTTTGGATGATTGAGCCGGAAATGGCTTTTGCCGATATTTATGATGACATGGATTTAGCCGAGGATTTTGTGCGTTATCTCGTAAAAGATATTATGGAAAACTGCGCCGATGACTTGGATTTATTTGAAAAGTTCGTTGATCCGACCTTAAAAGAGACCTTATCTAACATTGTTGACAACAGCTTTGCCCGCATAACATATACCGAAGCGCTTGAAATTATGAAAAAATCTTCTCATAAGTTTGAATATCAGCCGGAATACGGAATTGATTTGCAGACCGAACACGAGCGTTTTTTGGCGGAAACATATTTCAAACGTCCGGTAATTGTCCGCGACTATCCGAAAGAAATAAAAGCTTTTTATATGCGCTTAAATGATGACGGCAAAACCGTAGCGGCAATGGACGTATTGGTTCCGAGAATCGGCGAGCTTATCGGTGGTTCCGAGCGTGAAGAACGCTATGATTTATTGGTAAAAAGAATCAAAGAACTCGGAATGGATGTTAACAACTATTCATGGTATTTGGATTCGCGCAAATACGGTACCGTAAATCACGCCGGCTTCGGTTTAGGTTTTGAACGGATGATGATGCTGGTTACGGGAATTGCCAACATTCGCGATACCATACCGTTCCCGAGAACACCGAAATCCATTGGATTTTAAGGAGCCTAAATGAAAAAGTTTTTTTTAAGCATTTTAAGTATCGGACTTTTAATCGGTTTCAGTGCTTACGGAAGCGATGATACGGCTGATTTTGACGCCGGTACGGATATCAAGCCGCTGACTAAAGAACTTTCCGCTGCCGAAGCTATTGAGAGCACGGATTTAGACGATGTCGACTACGGACAGAAATTACCGGAGTTATCATGTTTTGATGAACGCTTAAAAAGACAAGTTGCAAACCTTATTTATTCCTATGTAAATCGTGATAAGGCAAACTCGGTAATTGAACAACGGGAACATTATCTGATGACGCGCAATCTTCACGATTTTGTTGAAGAAAAAGACACCCATGTAACATCTGAAGACAATTATTCGGCAGCTTCGGCGATTGCTTATCTGAAAATAAATCAAAATAAGGAAATTTACAAAGTATGTCGAAGTTCGGGTAATAATTCCAAAAAA
>ONLJ01000025.1 GCA_900318605.1 uncultured Rhodospirillaceae bacterium
GATATTGTATTATATGCAATATTAGAAGGCGTACAACCTTGTTTATACCTATTCTGATAATTACGTTGTCCGAAATAATCCTGCTTAATATCGTCATAAGTATTATTGACGGTGTCATAAGCATTGCTTACAAAATTTGCTTTTTAATTTTTAAAACAGAAATTTTTATCTTCGGTCACTCATTCCCATCTGCTCGCTTCGGAGCGCTATCGCTTCCTTGCTTGCAGGGGAACTTCGCCCTTCCTCAACAAACAAGCATTTAAGGCTTGTTTGTTTTTTTCAGGCCGACTTTTTCGTCGGTTCAAATCCTTACAACCACTAAAAAACGCCCCAAAAGGGGCGTTTCCAAGTGGTTGCGGGGGAAGTTTTGTCTTCGCTTCGCTCTTTCCTTCGCGCTCATCAGCTTCGCTGACCGCCATACTTTCGTCTGGCTTTCGCTTGGCGTGAACCGACTTTTTCGTCGGTTCAAATCCTTACAACCACTAAAAAACGCCCCAAAAGGGGCGTTTTCAAGTGGTTGCGGGGGAAGGATTTGAACCGACGACCTTCAGGTTATGAGCCTGACGAGCTACCAGACTGCTCTACCCCGCGATAATATCTCCGCGCCCTAACGGCGCTGTGCTTGTAGTATTTATACTATTCATTTTTATTTGTCAAGATTATTTTATCATAAATTTAAATAATCTTATGCTGTAATTTATATGCTTCTACGGTATTTTTTAACAACATTGCAATCGTCATCGGTCCAACTCCTCCCGGAACCGGTGTAATCGCTTTTGCTTTTTCAAACACATCATTAAAATCAATATCGCCGCATATCTTGCCGTTTTCCAAGCGGTTAATTCCGACATCAATCAGTATCGCGCCTTCTTTTATCCATTCGGATTTTACTAAATTGGCAACCCCGCATGCCGCCACAATAATATCCGCTTTTTTTGTATATTCGCTTATGTCTTCGGTTTTTGAATGAGTTACACTTACCGTACAGTCTTGATTTAATAACAAGGTCGCAAGAGGTCGGCCCACTATCAGCGAGGCACCGATGATAACCGCATTTTTGCCGCTTAAATCCGGACATACCTTTTTCAATAAATCCATAATTCCGAGCGGAGTCGCAGCAATAAAATAAGGCTTTTCATTATTCTGAAGCTTACCTGTATTCAAAGGATGAAAACCGTCAACATCTTTCAACGGCGATATCGAATCAATAATGCGATGAGTATCCAAATGCTCAGGAAGCGGGAGCTGAACGATAATACCGTTGACCTCATCATCATTGTTTAATTTTTCGATAATGTTCAGCAACTCAGCTTGAGAGATGTCTTCATCTAAGTGATGAAACTGCGATACTATCCCGACTTCAGCTGCCGCTTTTTGTTTGTTACGGACGTAAATATCGCTGGCATAATCGTTACCGACCATAATAATCGCCAGTTCCGGAGAATGTGGAAAATCTCCAATTTCCGATTTGATTGCCTCTTTTATACTTGAAGCCACTTTTCTCCCGTCGATAATTTCAGCACTCATATTTTTTCCTTTCTCAACAATAGCAGTTTCTGCTCAAAATCCTCTGATAAAGGCGTTTTTATGTATATCTTTTTTAAGTGGTCGGTTTGACCGCCGATAACTTCCAAATTTGAGCCTGATAATTTCAGCTCGCCTGCCAACATTTTTAACAACTCTCTATTGGCTTTGCCTTTTTCGGGTACGACCGTAACACTCGCTTTAAGATATTCCTTTCCCGCACTGTCCGTAAAAACTTCAGCGCCGAATGCACTCCTTGAGGCGTTCGGCGAAAGTTTTATCCTTAAAATATAGCCGTCTTTGTACGGTTCGAAAAAACTCATGTCTTATAAGTAATTATGAAGCCAAATGCTCAAATTTGTAATAATCGAACCGACAATAAAAATTATTACGAGCAACACATACGGCGAAAGGTCAAAACCGGCAACCGGCGGTACTTTCTTGCCGATAAGCTTATATACCGGCTCGGTCAGCTTCTTCAAGATTTCCATAAATTTTTCGGCATACTTGTTGTGAATCGTAACCAGCTTATATCTTATCATCCAAAAAAGAACGATATCAACCACCACAATCTTGAAATACAGGCTCAAAGCAAAACCTAAAACATCTAAAACCGGTATCAATAACAAACCAATAAATCCCATTTTTTTCTCCTTTTATAAATTAAAAAAAGTTTCTTCCGTTAGTCTCATATGCTTCTTCTAACATACTAAACCTGCCGCTGTCAAATCTTCTTTTCTGAATTGTACCACGCAATTCCGATATTTTATTATTCACATCATCAAGAATCGTCGAAGCATAACCCAGTTTTTCATCTCTTTGGCAAAAATCTCTAATAGAATTGGTATTTGTCATGTTGTTGATTTTTTCCATTCGGCGAAGTTGTAACAGCATTAAGCGCTTTATCCAATCACTAAAGGCAAAATCTTCTTCCAAGTCTTCATCTTCATCATGATCAATGCCTAAATTTATCCGTTCCTTACGGCTCAAATTATAGCCGTATCCTAAGCCTTTCAGGGATTTTAATTTTTTGTAGATCGGTAATGCCCTTTCATATTCGGCGCGCCCGACTTCAAGTCCCTTTTCTCCGCGAGAATATTTGCGGATTAAGTCATTCATTTCCCGCAAGCGGCGAATACGGAAAATCAATTCATTTTTTAAAGAATTTTCTCCCTCGACGTATCCTGAGTGCAAAACCCCCAAAGCCAGATATAACTCAAATTCACGTTTATTTATTTTATTTAAAAAATCCTCTCGTTCCTTTGCATCTTCTTCGCTTATGTATCCGTCATTTGTATGTTTGATAATCGAAGCCGAACATTCAAGCAAATCATCATATTCGGCTTTCAGATCGTTTAAGGCAAAATTATTACAAATGTGTTCCGATATTTTTTTCGCCGTTTCTTTGCGATTGAGTTTTTGACCGTTATAATCAATTTCATAATCATCGGGAGCAAACACCACTTCACGCAATATTGTTTGCAATTGAGCTTCGTTTGCATCAGGGAAACAATCCTTGACAACATCGCGGACATTTGAAAAATCATTGTAATTCTCGTAAGGAATCATCTATTCTTCCTCAAAAATTAACTTCGCCTGCTCAAGCCAGATTATCCGGTCGATAATCCAGTTGCTTATCTGTTCTATTTTTTCAAGTTCGATTCCGAGTGCCAGACCGACTTGACCGATAAACAGCGTTTCCGAATCCGATAAGTAATTATCAACGTGGGAAAGTATGCACATTTCACGTATCAACTCCATCGCCAGATGTCTGTCTTTAATGATTTTGGCCTCTTTGATAACTTTTTCCGGCGAACCGTAATTGTACAGCTCCTCGAGGTTTTTTATGCCGTGTGTTTTGGCAGCTTCTTTAATAAAATCCAATTCGTTTTCATCGAAATTTTCATCAATATTCGCCAAACAAATAAGAACGTGAAAAAAGGCTTTTTTTTCAGCTTCGTTCGCTTTAGATAAGTAAGATGGCAAAATATTGTTAATTTCCGACATTTTTTAAGATCTCCTTATTTTTATCCTTTCTATTAGCGATATCTTAATATCAAGATGTTAATTTTGCAACAATAAAATATGAAGGTTATAAAAAAATAAACGCTCATTATCAAAAACAATAATTTGCGTTTAATTAAAAAAAAACAGCTTTTATCTTATGATTCTTTTATTGCTTTTATCAGCGAATTTATCCGCGCGATTTGAGCATCTATGTTGATATCGGGTGCTTTGACCGCAGGTGCGGAAATTGCTGACTGATTTGGTTCTTTTGCTTTCAATTCTTCCAGTTCATCAGCTAAAATTAAGCCGACCATCGCCAACATCATATTCTCGTTTATTAAACCGACACTTTGGGTTAAAAGTTTGGCTTTTTCATCCAAAATGCGAGAAAGCTTCAAAATATGACCTTCTTCGCCGTCGCCGCACTTAATCACATATTCGCGCTTGTCAATTGTTATCGTTACTTGTCCCATTTTCCTCTAAAACCTTCTCTAATCTGGTAATAACGCCGTTAATTTGTGTGGATGTTTCATCAATTTCATGCTGATGATTTTTTAGTTCTTCTTCAGCCTTGTTATATTTTTGTTCCCACTCGGAAATTTTGGCATTTGCTTGGCTTAATGCCTGTTGCAAACGCGCTGTTTCCTCACTGTTGCCGGCACTTAAGTTAAGTTTATTTTGCATTTCGCCTACTTGTGCAACAAGCAACTTGTTTTTGTTATCCAGTTCCTCAATCAGATTTTTGCGATTCGCCAACGCATTGTTCAAATTTTGAATTTCCGCCTGCAATCCGGCTATGCGATTGTTACGAACCTCCAGTTCCTGAGAATAGCGTGCTTTTTGATTTTGTATCGCTTTGATAAGCTCTTCAATGGCAATATTCAAACGCTGAACCGGTGTCTGATTTTGAGGCGTATTTTGATTTTCCATAAAAACTCTTTCCTTTTTTCTAAATTTACTTTATACTTAATTTTAATTAGGATTAACACAAAGATTTTTAAAATGCAAAACTTTATCATAAATATTACTCAGGAAAATTTTGAGCTCGTTAAAAACGAAAAAATCGGGTGTTTTATTATTTCGCAAGACCTGAATGATGATTTTATTATTAGTTTTATCGATATGGCAAAGAAAAGCGGGAAAATATGCCTGATTTCAGGCAATTATGCCGAGATAAATCCGGAAAAATATTTCTCAGACGGAGCTATTCTTGATTTGAGCAAAGAGGAATATCCGCAAAAAATCATTAAAACCTTTAAGATAAAATATCCTAAAGCACTCATCGGTGTTGTTTCTCGTAATCGTCGCCATGAGGCTATGTTGATTAGCGAATGTGAGCCGGAGTTTGTTATTTTTAAGGTTTGGAAAGACGGATTTGAAAAATCCGCAGAATTGATAAATTGGTATAGCGATTTTTTCTTGATTCAATGTGCAGTTTGGCCGGTGGACGGCGCCGATACATCAGTACTTAAGACAGACTTTGTAATTGTCGATGATGTAAATTTCAAAAATTAACAATAGAAAATGAGAAATGAGATGACAGAGAAAGTACAAAAATTTAATTTTTTAAGCAAAATAATAAAGTTCATAAAAAGATCCCCTAAAAAAGATGTGTTAAAAAATTGTTCGATACATCGTCTTTACAAATATCCTTCGATTAAAGCTGATTGCTTTATCCCATTGGGTGAAGCTTGCAGACCGGCTTATTGGCTCAGAGAAACCGGATTGAGATATTGCTCATTGCCTTTTGATTGGATGATGTCTTATTCATTGAAGACGGTTTCGGTAATATTGGATAAAGGTATGGACTCATGGTTTGTAAGATATAAGGAAGATAAAAAACGTAAAGAAGATCCGTGGAAAAGGTTTGTTATCGATGTCAAAAATAAAATCAGCTCAATGCACGATTTTTCAAAGGAACAAACTGTTAAAGAAGGTATGCCGAAATTTAAGGAAAAATATAAGCGAAGATATGAGCGGATGAAAAAGATTTTAAGCACATCGAAAAGTGTATGTTTCGTCTGTAACAGGGCTGATAATTCAGAAGATTTTTCTTCCTTTTTAATTAAAGTAAAAAAAATGTATCCTGAGTTGAGTGTTTCTTTAGTTAACATAAGACACTCTGATGATGAACAAAAAATAATAAAATATGAATTGGGTAAAAAAGTATATTTATATGAAATAACAGCAAATGATATTCACAAAGGCAGTGATAATTTTTGGATTGGCAATGATGATTTATGGAAAGGTATTTGTGCAAAATTTAAATTATCGAGTAAAAAAAATAACCTTAGTTAAAATTAACTTGACAAGCCGGTTTTTATGTTGTAAAAACCCCTTACTTTACAAGATTTTTACTCCATTGGAAGTTAAAAATTTTTAAGCTCTGCGGAGTACGTCAGTCAGCGAGGATTCGCACACTGGCGCCGATTTTGTCAGATTAAAACATATTGTTAAGGCGGATTTAAGCCTCAGAAAAGGGAAGGATAGAATTTTTAATGTTTGAAAGCTTAACCGATAAATTAAGTCAGGCTTTTGCAAAAATCACCTCGCGCGGTGTTTTAACCGAGCAGGATATCGATTCGGCAATGCGTGAAATTCGGATAGCTTTACTGGAAGCAGATGTATCACTTCCGGTAGTTAAAGATTTTATCGCTAAAGTAAAAGAACAGGCCTTAGGAGAAAAAGTCGTTAAATCTGTTAAACCGGGGCAGATGGTAGTTAAAATTGTTCACGATGAACTCGTCAAACTTTTGGGCGACGAAGATAATGCTTTGAATTTTAACGCTCCGGCGCCGGTTTGTTTTTTGATGTTGGGTTTACAAGGCTCGGGAAAAACTACCACGACAGCCAAAATCGCCAATAAGCTCAAGAAAAACAAGCGTATTTTGATGGCATCTTTAGATGTTTATCGTCCGGCAGCTCGTGAACAACTGGCACAACTCGGAAGACAAATCGGAGTTGATGTTCTGCCGATAATTGAAAAAGAAAAGCCGTTGGAAATTACCAAAAGAGCATTATCCGAGGCCAAAAAAGGCGTGTATGACTTACTGATTTTGGATACCGCCGGTCGTCTGCAAATTGACGAAGAGCTGATGAAAGAGGCTTTGGAAGTCAAAAAACTGGCAAATCCTGTGGAAACGCTGTTGGTGGCCGATGCACTTATCGGTCAGGAAGCATGCAACGTTGCTAAAGAATTTAATGAAAAAATAGGTGTTACCGGTTTGATTTTAACGCGTATTGACGGCTCATCTCGCGCCGGTGCCGCTCTTTCTATGAAAATGGTGGCAAATGCGCCGATAAAATTCTTGGGTACGGGCGAAAAAATCGATGAAATCGAGGAATTTCATGCCGACAGAATTGCCGGCAGAATTTTAGGCCGAGGAGATGTTGTATCTTTGGTGGAAAAAACCATTGAAACAATCGATAAAGCCGAGGCTGAAAAAATGGCAAGCAAAATGATGAAAGGCTCGTTTGATATGAACGATATGCTTGCCCAAATGCAACAAATTAAAAAACTCGGCAGTATCGGAAGCATAGTCGGTATGATTCCGGGGCTGTCGAAATTTAAATCTCAGATTGAAGATTCCGGAGTGGGCGACAGTCTGATGAAAAAACAGGAAGCGATTATTCTTTCCATGACCAAAGAAGAACGCGCTCATCCCGATATTATCAAAGCTTCTCGCAAGAGAAGAATTGCGCTCGGCTCCGGAGTTAATGTTCATGATGTTAACGTTTTGCTCAAATCTTATGAGCAGATGTCAACCATGATGAAGAAAATGGGCTCTTTCGGCTCTATGGCCGGAATGGCTAAAATGTTTAAAACCAATCCGTTCGCCGGTATGGGTGGCGGATTTAACAAAAGATTTCCGTTTTAAGATCGGAAGTCAGAACTGATTTTTGAAAGGAAAAATAAAATGGCAGTTCGTATCAGATTATCTCGCGGCGGTTCCAAAAAACGCCCGTATTATCACATTGTAGCGGCAGATCAAAGAGCTCCGCGCGATGGTAGATTTATTGAAAAACTCGGTTCTTACAACCCGTTGTTGCCTCAAGATCATGAAGCACGTTTGGTTGTAGATAAGGAAAAGGTTTCTGCTTGGCTTTCTAAAGGCGCTCAACCGACAGAAAGATTGCAAAAGATTTTTGCAAATCTTGGTCTTTGTTCAGCACCTTCAATGAGAGAACAGCCGAAAAAATCGGCTCCGAAAGCAAAAGCTTTGGAACGAATTAAAGAAAAAGAAGCAAAGGCTGCTGCCGCTGCCGAAGCTGCAAGCTCTCCGGCTGCTGAAGCCGAAAACGCTTCTGCCGAATAATTTTCGCTTTGATTTTTAGTTGTTTTCTTACTTTTTACAGATTGGAACTTTGATGAAAGATAAGCGCGTTTGTATAGGTAAAATTGTTGCCGCTCATGGTATTAAGGGCGAGGTTAAGGTGTTGAGTTACACCTTGAACGGTGCTGATATCGATAAATACGGCGAAGCGGAAAATTTTGCAAAAACACGCAAGTTCAACATCAAAGTTGTCGGTTCGTCAAAAGGTTCATACAGGGTTAAAATTAAAGGCATTGATAATCGCAATGATGCCGAGACTTTAGTCGGCACTGAGCTTTATGTTGCCAGAGATGTTTTGCCTAAACTCGAAGATGATGAGTATTATTTTTCCGATTTAATCGGCTTAAAAGTTTGTCTTAAAACAAAAGAAAATGAAATTGGCAAGGTTGTATGCTTTGACGATTTCGGAGCGGGTACAATTATGGAAATTAAGCTCAACAATCAAAAAGAAACAGAGATGTTGCCTTTCACGATGGAATATGTGCCGACAATCAACCTAAAAGAAGGATATATTATTGTTTCATCTGCCACGATGGTTTTTGCCGCAGACGATGAGGAAAATTAAATGGCTCTGAATGTTACCGTCTTGACCATTTTTCCCGAGGTATTTCCCGGATTTTTGGGAACTTCATTAACCGGGAGAGCTTTGGAAAAGGGAACTTGGAGCATAAAAACCGTAAACATCCGCGATTATGCTTTTGATAAACACGGTTCGGTTGATGACACTCCTTGCGGAGGCGGTGCCGGAATGATTATGCGTCCCGATGTTTTAGGCGAGGCGATTGAACATAATCATAAAAAAGGAAAAATCATTTATATGTCGCCTAAGGGCAAACCGCTTAATCAAGCTAAAGTACATGAGCTGAGCAAAGAGGAAAATCTGACGATTCTTTGCGGTCGCTTTGAGGGAATTGATGAGCGTGTAATTGAAGAATATGAAATAGAAGAAATTTCTATTGGAGATTATATTTTAACCGGCGGCGAGCAGGCGGCGATGATTTTGATTGATGCGGTTGTCCGCTTATTGGACGGAGTTTTAGGAAATTCGGATTCGATAAAAAATGAGAGTTTTGAAAATAAGCTTCTCGAATATCCGCAATACACACGCCCGATTGAATGGAAAGGACGAACGGTTCCGGAAATTTTACTAAGCGGTCATCATGAAAATATATCAAAGTGGCAGCATGAACAGGCATTGAAAATAACTAAAGAAAGGCGACCGGATTTACTAAAAGAAAAAAGTTCTTGATTTTTGGTAAATTCCAGTGTATAGAAGTCAACAAAATGTATAACAAAAGGTTAAAAAAATGAACATTATTGAAAATATTGAAAAAGAGCAGATTGCCAAATTGATGGAAGGCAAAAATCTTCCAACCTTTAAGGCCGGCGATACTTTGCGCGTTCATACCAAAGTTAAGGAAGGCGACAGAGAGCGTATTCAGGTTTATGAAGGTGTTTGCATTGCTCGTAAAAATGACGGTTTAAACTCGTCGTTTACCGTTAGAAAAATTTCGTTCGGCGAAGGCGTTGAGCGTGTGTTCCCGCTTTATTCTCCGAATGTGGCTAAAATTGAGGTATCTCGTGTAGGTCGAGTTCGCCGTGCCAAGTTATATTTCTTGCGTGCGTTACGCGGTCGTTCGGCTCGTATTGCCGATGATTTGTCCGTTTCGGTTAAAGACGTTAACGCCGGCAATAAATAATTACAGGCAGATACAAGAAAACCCTTTTAAGGTGCTTTAGCCCTTTAAGGGTTTTTCTTTTTGTTATAAGACATATTTGTTTAAGCAAACCGGATTATGAACGGAGATTTGCTTTTTGCTTATTGATTTTTTAATCATTTTATCCTATATATAAATCTATGAATAATGAATTTTTAGGAGAAAAAAATGTATGAAGTAAAAGATTTAACCGGCGAAAAGGCAATCGAAACCGTTGATGAAGGTTTGCGCCAGTATATGATTAAAATTTTTAATTATATGGGTTTAGGATTGTGTATTACCGCATTTGCCGCTTGGTTGGTTGTAAATACACCGCTTTTAGGAATGATGTATAACGTTAATGAAGAGGCAAGAACGGTCAGTCTTTCCGCTATCGGTTGGATTGTATTACTTGCTCCTCTTTTTATGGTTTTCGGATTTAATGCAATACTGATGAAAGCCAGTGCCTCAGCGGCAAGATGGATGTTTTTCGCTTTCTCTTTTTTGATGGGAATGTCTTGCGCCAATATTTTGTGGTCATACAGCGGCGAAAGTATTACCCGTGTGTTCTTAATTACCGCCGCAACTTTCAGCGGTATGGGACTGTACGGTTATACGACAAAGCGTGATTTGACCGGTATCGGCTCGTTTATGTATATGGGACTATGGGGCGTAATTATTGCCAGTATCGTTAATATCTTTATGCACAGTACCGGACTTTATTATGCGATTTCTTATATATCGGTGGCCGTGTTTGTCGGGTTGACCGCTTATGATATGCAAAAGCTGAAATCGCTTTATTATGCCTCAGTCAATGATGAAGAAGGCCGTAACAAAATTGCGATTTCCGGTGCATTGAATTTGTATTTGGATTTCATCAATCTGTTCTTGTCATTGCTTCGTTTACTGGGCGGCGACAGAAGATAAGTAAAAAAAAACCGCCTTTCGAGGCGGTTTTTTGTATCTTTAAATCAGTAATTTTTCGGATCATCAGGATCGCGTAAAACGTATCCGCGGCCCCAAACGGTTTCAATATAGTTCTTTCCGCCGGAAGCCTTTTCAAGCTTTTTACGAAGCTTGCAAATAAACACGTCAATAATCTTCAGCTCAGGCTCATCAATTCCGCCATACAGATGATTTAAGAACTGGTCCTTGTTCAAGGTTGCACCTTTACGCAAAGAAAGCAACTCCATAATACCGTATTCTTTACCGGTTAGATGCAAGGTTTTACCCTTAACCGTAACGGTTTGCGTATCAATATCAATTTCAACATCACCGGTTTTGATTACCGAATTAGGATGTCCTTTAGAACGGCGAACAACCGCCTGAATACGCGCCAAAAGTTCAGCCTTATCAAACGGCTTAGTCAGATAATCATCAGCACCATAGCCGAGACCTTTAACCTTTTTATCCGGCTCGGAAAGTCCGGAAAGAATCAGAACCGGAGTCGTAACTTTTGCACTACGCAGATTCTTGAGAACTTCATAACCGTTCATATCCGGCAACATTAAATCCAAAATAATGATATCGTAGTCATATAATTTAGCGATATCCAAACCGTCTTCGCCCAAATCGGTGGCATCAACAACCATTCCCTCTTTTTTGAGCATAGTTTCAATGCTTTGCGAAACGGCATAATCGTCTTCAACCAACAATACTCTCATTTTTTTGCCTTTCAAATCCCTGTTGTATATTCGTGAGGTTATTATGAAAAATTTATTTTAAAAATAAAAGAGTCTGTTAATAATTATTAACAACATTATATAAATTTTTTTCAAAAAAGACTTGCAAATAAAGATAAAATCAGGTAGAAGGATTTTGAATCAGAGATCGAGGTTCCATCGTCTAGTGGTCTAGGACATGGCCCTCTCAAGGCTAAAACACGAGTTCAAATCTCGTTGGAATCACCAATAAAAAACTCCCCGAAGAGGGGAGCTTTTTTATTTGGTATTCCGAAAAGCAAAGCGAGATTTGAA
>ONLJ01000013.1 GCA_900318605.1 uncultured Rhodospirillaceae bacterium
ATTTCCTGACGTATGCCGTTGATAAACAAAATACGCGGACCGTTTTCGCCATTGATGATTCGTCCTTTTTCGGCGGTAAGGGTAACTTTTATATCAGGTTTGCTTTCGTCGCTGACAAAAATTCCGCTGACGGAATCATCTGATTCATGCTTGTCGATGAATACGGTAATCCCGTTTCGAAGTTGTGTAAATTCTCCTTCGCGCAAAACCATCTGCGTCAGGTTATTTTTGATTTTCCACTCCAGTTCCTTGAAATGGCGCTCAGCTGACGGAATTCCGAAATTCATCACATACAAATTAAACAACGTGAGTAAAATTCCGAAAGAAATCGCCGGCAGGGCATTTTTAAGCGGGCTTATGCCGACGGATTGCATTACTATCAGTTCGCGATCGGCAATTAAGCGATTATAAACGAAAAGTACGGCAACAAAAACTGCAATCGGCGATAAAATATTGAAAATTCTAGGCATCAAAAATGATGTCATTTCGGCAAACAAATAAACCGGCAATCCCTGACGGGTAACCATTTCCACAAAACGCAGCGACTGCGTAAGCCAAAGCATGGCCAGAAGCGAAAATGCCACTACCAAAAAGCCGATAAAAATTTGTTTAAAAATATATCTGCTCAATATGTTCATGACGGGAAGTATATACTTAATTTCAAATATGTGAATAAAATTTTGCAAGATATACCACTAAAAAAGCGATTATTTGTTGACTGATTGATAAAATATGCTACTTTCAAAACCGGAGAAAATAATGGATAATAATTTAGCGATTTATATTCATTGGCCTTTTTGCAAGAGTAAATGCCCGTATTGCGATTTTTATAAGGGGGTTTGTAAAGATGTCAATCAGGATGAAATTATTGCCGAATACCTCGAAAACTTGAGTTATTATCATGAACTTACATCTGAAAGGCGAATTAAATCAATTTTTTTCGGCGGAGGAACTCCTTCGCTGATAAAACCGCAAAATATAGCAAAAATCATTGATTTTATTGTCGGGAAATGGCCGATTAAGAGTGATATCGAAATAAGTTTAGAGGCAAATCCGAACTCCGATTATGATAATATGTTTAGCGAACTTAAATCAGCCGGAATCAATAGGTTATCTCTCGGAGTTCAAGCATTAAATGAAAAGGATTTGAAATTTTTAGGGCGCACACACTCATTGAATCAGGCTCGAAATTGTCTTAATAAAATAACCGAAATTTTTGATAATCATTCGGCGGATTTGATTTATGCCAGGCCGGCGCAAAACCTTGAAAGTTGGGAAAAAGAACTGGAAGAAATCTGTTCTTACGGACTAAAGCATATTTCGCTTTATCAACTGACCATTGAGGATGGAACGGTTTTTGCTCGTAAAGGAATTAAAGCGCTTGATGATGAACAAGCGGCGCAAATGTATGATTTTACTTGCGATTTTTTGGCGGATAAAGGATATAATCTGTATGAAGTTTCAAATTTTACGCAAAAAGGCTATGAATCAAGACATAATCTGACTTATTGGACAGGTGGAGATTACTTGGGTATCGGAAAGTCGGCACACGGACGGCTAACTCTGGACGGTAAGTTTTATGCCACCGTATATCCTTTGCAACATGAGTTTTTAACCCCTGAGGAACGAGCCGAGGAGTTGATAATAACCGGATTACGTTTAACTAAAGGTATCGATATGATAAAATTTAAGCAAATTTGCGGTATCGATTTTATGGGATTTGTTAATGTAAAACATTTAGATGATTTAGTAACAGATGGATTTTTAGTGAAAAATAATAATTTTATTTACGCAACTAAAAAAGGCTTTCAGGTCTTAAACGAGCTGATATATCAACTTTGTGATAAGCGATAAAAATTCTGGGAAAAATCAAAACTTTAATTGAATATTTAGGATTAAAGTTTATTATCAGCCGCATGATTGATTTAAGTGAAGAAATATCGCAAAAACTGAACAAAGAATACACCGTAAGTGAAATTTCGGCGGAAATTAAGCGTACGGTTGAAGATAAGTTTTCCTATGTACGGGTAAAAGGCGAAATTTTTGGTGCCAAGCGTGCCGATTCCGGTCATTGGTATTTATCGCTCAAAGATGAAAATTCACAGCTTGCCGCCGTCTGTTGGCGTGGGGTTGCTTCTGTTTTACCGCTTAAAATCGAAGATGGACTGGAAGTAATTGCAACCGGAAAAATCACGACTTTCGGCGGACGCTCATCATATCAGCTTGTGATTGAACATCTGGAGTTGGCAGGCGAGGGCGCTTTGCTGAAGCTCTTAAACGAGCGCAAGCAAAAGTTTGCGGCAGAAGGGTTGTTTGATGCCGAACATAAGAAAAAAATCCCGTATTTGCCACAGGTTATCGGTGTGGTAACCAGTCCGACCGGTGCGGTTATTCGCGATATTATTCATCGGATACGCGACCGTTTTCCGACACATATCATCGTATGGCCGACAGCGGTTCAGGGCGAGGGTGCGGCTGAGAAAATTGCGGCAGCAATTAAAGGTTTTAACGCCGTTCCGGTTGGTTCGCCGTATCGACCTGATGTGTTGATTGTGGCGCGCGGCGGCGGCAGTTTGGAAGATTTATGGCCTTTTAATGAAGAAATTGTGGTGCGGGCGGTCTATGATTCTGAAATTCCGTTGATTTCAGCCGTCGGGCATGAAACCGATACTATGCTGATTGACTATGTATCTGATGTGCGCGCACCTACACCGACCGGTGCCGCCGAGTTTGCCGTGCCGGTTAAAAGCGATATCCGTAATACATTGTTGACGATTGATTTGCGCTTAAAAAGCAATTTGACACGGCGCCTCAGTGAAGCCGGACAATATGTTGCGGCATTAGGACGAG
>ONLJ01000030.1 GCA_900318605.1 uncultured Rhodospirillaceae bacterium
ATGCCAAGAAATATAACGCACGTTATTTTAGCTGATGAAGCTGCTAATATTATCAAAAATGAGGATATTTTTGATAATCCGGAGGCATTTCATATGGGATGTGTGGCAGATGATTCTTTTCTCTATACCTCATCGCCGGAATTATCTACCAGATTGCATGGTGGGTTTGGTGATGATACAAGAGCGGTAATTTTGGAAATGTTAGACCGGATGAAAAAAGAAAAAAATCCGGATGAGGCATCTGAGCAAAGGGCTTTTATCTACGGATATTTATGTCATATGGCTACTGATTCAACAATCCATCCTTTGATTTACAGTATTTCTGGATCTCAATTAAAAGAAAACAATAAATCGGAAAAAGATGTCGATCTTTCTAAGGCATGTCATCGTTATGCCGAAACATGGCTGGATTTGCATCTTATGAAAGAAAAAAAACTGTCATTTAATAATTTTCGTCCGTTTCGTAAAATCGTTACTAAAATGGATATGCGTTTCAGACTTGATGATTTTTTTACCGATTGTTACCAAAATGCATTGAAGGCAAAAAAATATACTTGGGGTGATAATTTTGAATTGCAAGCCCAATTTCATACGGGTATGACATGTCAATTTCTGGTTGATAAAATAACACAAAATCAAACTATAGCTGGAATATTGCGTAAACTTGATCGGGTTCTACATGGTAGCTTGAAATTGTTTGCTTCCGGATTTTATGATTTTGATAGAGAGATACCTAAGCGGCTGATGGCTGATTCATTTATACACCCGGTAACCGGTAAAACGGTCAATAAGTCGATTAAGGACTTGGAACGTGAGGCTGTCGAATATTCTGTTAAATTTATCAGGGCTGCCGATGATTATATCAAATCAGGTGATCGTGACTCTTTTTTGAAAGATGTTCCGAATTATAACTACGATACGGGTATTGTAAACAGTAAGCTTAAGTATATTCGTCATAGAATAACCAAAAGAGCTTATTTGTTGATGAGAGGTGATGTTAAAAAGTCTCAAATGAAAGAAAAAACTTCGGCTGATTTTATGGATATCTTAAGAAATTTTCGAAAAAATCAGCGAAAATAATTCTGTCAGTATTTTTTACCAACCACGTGTCTTATATTCCTTTAGAATAAATATTGACAATTAACACATATTTTATGTAACATCAGGTAAAAAAAGGGGATAATATTGACGAGTATCAAATCGAAAATAGTTTTTATGACACTTGCCCTGTTATTTACTCTGGGGATTATTGTCGTAAGTGTCGCTATTATAGCTTTTTATCGCGATAAGGAATTGCTTATTGCCAGTAATGATGCATCTATTAGTTCTTTTGAGGGGCAGATAAATACGGAAATCGCCGCACTTGAAAAAAATGCGCTCGATTTGGCTTTGATGGGGAATATTTATTATCAACAGGGAAAGTTGCAAAAGGTTGGAGAGTTCTTTACCGAGCAGATTTTACAAAATTATCCGAACTCTATGGGAAACGGTCTTTATTTTTTGCCTTATAAAATATATGAAAACCAAAAAATCGCTTGTATTCACGCTCTTTGGAATGATGACGGAAAGATTGAAATGCTTCCGTCTTGTGTTAACAGCACTTTTGATTATTTTAAGCAAAATTGGTATAGCAAAATCAAAAAAGATTTACTGAGCGGTCGGATTTTATCTTGGACCAGACCATATAAAAGCACTCAGCTTGATGTTCCGATGACTACAATCGGTGTCGGAATTTATGATGGTGATGATTTAGTCGGAATGTCAACCGTCGATTGGGAACTTGGTACAATCTTGAAATCTATCTTGAAAATTAAGCCGACATCGAGAAGTTTTGTTTTGTTTGCCGATAAAACCAATGACTGTATTATCGCAACTACCGAGGAAGGTATCGATAATTCGGCGATTATGGGGAAATCCTTAAATGAAATAAAATGGTATTCTAACAAATTAAAAAACGGAAAGATTTTTGATTATAAGGGTATGAAATATATTCCTTATGTAAAACGATTGAAAAACGGAATGTTTTTGATTGTTAATGTTCCTCTTTGGGAGCTGTTCGGAAACGCCGTACACCATTTGATTGTTTTGTTAAGTGTTCTTTTAGTCTGTATATTTTTTATTGTTTTTGTACTCTATAGGGTATTGAAGCGAAATATTAACACTCCGATAGATACTCTGACTGATATTGCTCAAAAAATCAGTCAGGGAGACTTAGATAAGACCATCTATTTGGATGAACCTTCCGAACTTGCAAAACTTGCTGCGGCTTTTAATAAAATGAAAACCGATATTAAAACTCATTTGACTGAGTTGGCAAAAGTGTCCGCCGAAAAAGAAAAAATGGCATCAAAACTCGCCATCGCAAAAACTATTCAGGAATCTGCTTTACCTAAAGATTTTCCGAAAAATGAATATTTTGATTTGCAGGCATCAATGATACCGGCTCGAGAAGTCGGAGGTGATTTTTATGACTTTTTCCCAATAGATGAAAATCGCATCGGTCTTGTTATGGCTGATGTCTGCGGTAAGGGAATTACGGCAGCACTCTATATGATGTCGGCTAAAACGGTTATTAAAAATATGCTGCAGGCCGGTTATCCGCTTAAAAAAGCCGTGAAGAAAGCCAATAATTCACTATGTAACAGCAGCGCTCCGCTAATGTTTCTTACAGCATTTATCGGTGTTTTGGATTTAAGAACAGGTGAAATTGAATATATAAATGCGGGGCATTGTCCGCCATTAAAGCAAACAAAAAAAGAGTATAACTATATTGAGGTCTCTAAAAATATGGTTATCGGTGTTATGGCTGATTATGACTATAAGGTTGATAAGCTTACCTTACTGGAAAATGAACGGTTGTTCTTATATACCGACGGAGTTACCGAAGCTCAAACAAATGAAAATGAGTTTATGGGTGAGGAACGCTTGTTGAAAATACTCAACCAAAAGGAAGTATCTTTATCTCAAACGCCGGATTATGTATATGAATGTATTCATAAATTTATTAAAGGTGCTCCGCAATTTGATGATATTACAATGATGGCTGTGGAATTTCATCGCAAAAAAAGTGTTTAAATGAAAGCCTGAAACGTTGAGGTTAAACATGCTTTTGTTAAAATTGGATGATATTGAAAATTTGCAGATAATTAAAAATAGGATTGTATTATGAAAAAAAATAAATTTTTCGATATGGATTTGGAAAAATGGATTATAAAGGCTTGGGATTCTGTTTCGCCATGCTCAAAGAAATCGTTTTTTTGGATGTTTGCAATTATAAATATCGTTTTTTTGTGGCATACTGTTACATTCTTTTTCGGTAATCATGATTGGAACAGCATTAAAGCCGGTGTGCTTATCGGTTGGTCGGTGTTTGACGGTCGCTGGGGTGCCGGTATTTTGCAGCAAGTTACCGGAGGAGATATCTTACCGGTTTTGAATAATCTGTTTTGTTTTGCCGGATTTTGTCTGGCGATGATTGCTTTGGCAAAATATTGGAATATTCCGAAGACCGTATTTACCTATACCGTTTTCGGCTTATTCATTATGCTTATGCCATATACCCATCCTTGGCTTCAATTTGTTCACTCAGAAACATATTTTTGGAATATTTTACTTATCGTAATCGGTTTTATGTTAATCGATTCAAAAAAAATTTACTTACAGTTATTGTCTGTTCCGCTATTTACATTTTCGCTGGGTTGCTATAGTGCATTTATTGAAGCGATTGTAACTGTTTATTTAGGTAAGTGTTTACTGGATGCTTGGTTCGAATATACTGATTTTAAGGATTATGTAAAAAAACATTATCTTCCGGTTATATATATTGCAATTTCTTCTGTTTTATTTGCTGCTACCATATACTTGTTAAGGGATGTTTATCATGTTATGATATCTTATTATTCGACCGATGTTGTCGGTATTGATACTGTTTGGCAAAATATATTAAGCTTACCTTTATATCTGAAGACGGCATTTGTTACCCAATCTCCGTTTATACCTTCATTTTTTAAGCTTTTATTGATTTCCGCTTTCCCGATTTCTTTATTCTTATTGCCAAGGAACAGTGTTTTAAGGATTTTTATTATAGTGCTTGTGATTATATCATTAGCCTTATCTACTCAAATTATTCAGATTATATCAGTTGCGGATTTTTCCGGTTGGTTAAGACTGGATTATTTTTGCATGCCTTATATTTACGCTGTGGGATTTTCGATTTTGTTGCGCCAGAAGAAAAAAATTTGGAAGAGTCTGGCATTGTCCATGATGATGATAGCTGTATATTATTCGGCGCTTCAGGATTTCCGCTATCAGAAAATCAGTTATTTCGATTTTCAACGCGAGATGAAAGTTTTTGATGATGTGATTTCACGGATTAAGGCAAATCCGAAATTTTCTCCGTATAAGCAATATAATTTGCTCAGAGTGGGTTCTATGTACATTGATGGTCAGTCAATATATGATATTTATAATGGCGGACGGGATCTGAAAAATAATGGCTGGATACCATTTGTGATGAATTGGGCCGGTAAGGAGTTTTTTGATTTTTATGAAAAAGAATCCTTTATCAAACATGTTTATGACTATGAAATAGAAAGCGTTCCGTTATTAGATGATTATCTGTTAAAAATGGACGTAGATTATTTGATGAATAAAGCCGAACCATGGCCCGCTCAGAACAGTGTGCATATAGATGATGACCATATTTATATCATCTTCTCGCCGTATTATTTACGCGAAATACGTAAGAGAATTTATTATCTGCAAAACGGGGTTGAACTAAATAGCGGAAGTTGATTTTCGTATTGAGCTGACATTTTGGAGGTATTATGTGGCTGCTATGATTGAAGAATATTTGGAATTTGTAAAATTTGATGAGATTTTTCTTGAAAAGTCATGGAATTGGATTACAACAGAGCCAATAAAAACTTTAATTGATGCCGGAGAAATAAACAAGGAAGATCAGTTAAATTGGTATGGAGAATTGGAAAACAGAACGGATTATTTTGTTGAGGGAATAAAGTATAAATCAACGCCGATAGGGGTATGGGGATTAAAAAAAATCACTTCAGATAATGCGGAATATTATGGTTATATCGGCGAGCCTGAATTCTGGGGAAAAGGTATCGGTAAAATAATTATTGCCAGAGCTATAAATAAGGCAAAGAAAGTTGGTATAAAAACTTTGTATTTGCATGTTTTGAAATTTAATCAACGTGCTATAAATTTGTATAAAAGATTTGGATTTTGCGAAGATTTTGAAAAAAGCGATGAAAAAATGTTTTTTATGGAACTTAATATCTGAAAAAATATTTTGAATTGCCGGATTAAAAGCTTAATTGTATCATTTTTTTTTGATTGAAGGATAAGATGTAAAAAACTGTTGATTTCATTGTTAATTTGTGGCAGATTTATCGTTATCGTATTGTGAAACTAGGTAGTTTAGTGATGGCAAATATTTTGAATTTTAATATCCGTGGGGATTATAACGGGAAATTGGTTGCCTTAGAGCAAAACAAGGATATCCCATTCGAAATTAAACGCGTTTATTATATATGGGATACAGCAAAAGAGGTTGTTCGAGGCCGTCATGCTCATCGCAAATTGGAGCAGATTATAATATGTATGCGCGGAAGTTGCGATTTTATATTAGACGATGGTCATAGCAAAGAAACCGTACATTTGGATAATCCGGCGCAAGGTCTATACATAAAAAATAATATTTGGCGCGAATTTACTAATTTTTCCGAAGATTGCGTTATTATGGTTCTTGCTTCCGAACATTACTCAGAAAATGATTATATCCGTAGTTATGACGAGTTTTTGAGGGAGATAGTAAGATGATTCACTCGCTGTCAGATGTGCAAACAAAAAATATCGGCGAAGAAACTAATATTTGGCAGTTTTGCGTTGTGTTGTCCGGAGCAAAGATAGGTAGAAATTGCAATATTTGCTCTCATTGTTTTATTGAGAATGATGTCGTAATCGGTGATAACGTAACGGTTAAATGCGGTGTGCAAATATGGGATGGAATGGTCATTGAGGATAACGTGTTCATTGGTCCGAACGTTACTTTTTGCAATGACAGATATCCGAAATCAAGGAATAAGGATTGGAAGTTAGAACCGGTAATAGTGAAAAAAGGTGCCGTTATCGGTGCAAACTCAACAATCTTACCGGGAGTAACAATTGGAGAAAATGCACTGATTGGCGCAGGTGCTGTTATTACAAAAGACGTTCCGCCGGGAATAATCATCAAAGGTAAATTCTAGAGATAGGTTATTATTGCTGTTGTAAATTTATGGGAAGAACTAAAAATGGCTAGGATATTTTTATCTTTTTTTAACGGAATACAATGCGAGGATGATGAAAATGTGATGCCGGCTTTTTACGAGGCGTTTTGCAACGGACTAAAACAAAACGGTAATGATGTTTTTGTTGTTATGCATCTGTATTGGGGAAAAAATCTTGGCAAAGCTCCTGCATTGTTATTAAAAGAAATAAAAAACTTCAATCCGGATTTGATTATTTTATTTAATAATGCCTTTTATGATTTATCTAAAGACTTTGATTGTCCGATTGTTGTTTATGGCGTTGACAGTCCGTTATATTATAGCAATAAAGAGTGTTTAAAAAAGAACCCGCAACGTTATACGATTTTCGAACTGCAGGAAGCTTCAGCTGAAACTTTAAGACAAGATTTCAATATTCCGGCTGAGAATATTCACATTTTACCGTTTTTCACTGAAATCAGGGCAGAAAATAAGGAATTTAAGCGCAACATTTGTTTTATCGGCACCAAGTTTGGTAATAATGTGCAAAATTGTATTAACCGTTTTATGATAGGTAAGCCGAATGATGCTTTAAAAAACGAATATATTACCTTAATCCAAAAAGTCAGAGAAAACCCTTTTATTGACGAAGATAAATTACTGGAAGATGTGCACTCGATAAAACTTATAAAATGCTTTGACAAAAAAGATATTATTATGAGCCTTTCAACCTATCAGCGCCTTCAAACTCTGGATGCAGTATCAGATTTAGGCCTTGAAATTTGGGGAACATCTAATTGGGCAAGTGATAATTTCGGTTTGCCGTATTTAAATTTATGCTATAACTCCGAACAGGTTTATTCAATATTGCATAATCAAGAAATTTATAACACTTCCAGAATCGGTATAAGCATCAGCCATTTGCAGGCAAAAGAGGGATTCCCGTGGCGAATTTTAGATATTATGGCCTCAAATGCTTGCTTGGTAACCGATTATCATAAATCCTTTGAGAAATATTTTCCTAAGCTTAAATTACCGTGTTATGGAAATCAATTCGAAGCCCGAGAGGTATGCTCTAAATTGTTGAAAGATGAAGCGTGGCGGCGCGATATTGTGTTGCAATCACAAGAAATCGTGAATAAAAATTATCGTTTCGAAAATACCTTAAAAAAGATAGAAGATTGCCTTGGATTTAACTTGCACTCTAAGCAAGAGGGCAGCCTGAAAATTTCTGATATTAATAGGTGGCTGATGCCTAATATCAATGAAAACGAATCGTGCCGTAAGGTTGATATAAAGTTGCTGTCACTACACAACAAATATCGTTTCAAGGTTTGGAAACACTTAGATAAAAAGCTTCGTAAAAAAGGAATAATATGAAGGAAATAATTGTTCGAATACTAACAGGATTTATTCCGCGAAAAAAATGGCGCAAAGCGTTCCGAAATACTTTCTTGCGCGAGAAAATCGTTGTTTCTGAAATAAACACAGATGTTGAAACAGTAATTGATGAAGACCCTCCTGTTTCCCTTTTGCAGAATTATGAAAATACGGTCAAAAGATTGCATTTAAAGATAAAGCGCGGAGAAAGAATTCGTGTCTGTTTTTCAGTCATATACGACAGTACTTTTGTTGCCGATACTATTTTTGAAAAAATGCAAAAAGATCCGATGTTTGAGCCTTTTATCTTGGTTGTTCCTGACATTTTGCGCGGTGAAGATAATATGTTTTATCAGATGAATAAAACATATAAAAGTTTATCTGAAAAATATCTGAATGTGCATATAGCTTATGATTACAATACAAAAGAATTCCTCGATTGGGCAAACAAAATGGATATATGTTTTTTTGCTAATCCTTATGATTGCATGACCCACCGCCTTTATTCGATTGAATATTGTGCAGAATCAGGGATTCTTTGTGTGTTTACCGAATATGGATATGTTATTTCAAACTGGCATTACACCCTTTATAACAACATAGAATTTAAATCTCTATGGAAAATTCTTGCGTTGGAAAAGTTTGAATATGAGGAGTTGCTTAAAAACTTACAAGATAAAAAAATGGTGTTACTGACCGGTTATTGTAAAATGGATGCTTTGGCTAATCATAAAGAACATCCTCGCACACGCAAAAAAATAATCATAGCGCCGCATCATACCATTGAAAATGAAGGTTTTACTTTATCTAATTTTGAAAAATACGCGGATTTTTTTTTGGAATTACCGGAACAATATCCTGAAATTGATTTTGTTTTCCGTCCGCATCCTCTTTTGTTTGTAAAATTGCGTGAGGAAAATTTATGGGGAAAACAAAAAACAGACGAATACATAAATAAAATGAAATCATTTCCGAATGTTGAATATCAAGATGGCGGAGAATATTTTGAAACGTTTGTTAATTCAGATGGTATGATTCATGATTGTGGTTCGTTTTCAGCTGAATACTTGTTTACAAATCATCCTTGCTGTTTCCTTCTTAAAGACGATGCTACCACGCTTAAAAACAGCAATGAATTTCATCGCGCCTGCATAGATAATCACTATAAGGCATACGATAAAGATGATATTATCAAATTTATAGAAGATGTAATCATCAAGAAGCAAGATTTGATGAAGAAAAAACGAAAAGTTTTCTTTAATAAATTCATTAAAAATAATTATCCGAATACCTCGCGCAAAATTATAAAATAC
This sequence comes from uncultured Rhodospirillaceae bacterium, assembly GCA_900318605.1. Taxonomy (GTDB): domain Bacteria; phylum Pseudomonadota; class Alphaproteobacteria; order RF32; family CAG-239; genus RUG410. The sequence goes on from ONLJ01000030.1 coordinate 8,963, forward strand.
ATAAAAAAGGAACTGAAAAAATGAAAAAGGTAATTACGTTCGGTGTATTTGATTTATTTCATTATGGGCATCTGCGTTTATTTAAGAATATAAAAAAGATTGCAGGTGGTGATGCCTATCTGATTGTCGCCGTTCAAAATGATGATTTCATCAAAAAATTCAAGCCGGATGCACAAATTTTATATACTACGCAAGAAAGACTGGAAATTCTGTCGGAAATAAAATCCGTAGATGAGGTTGTTACTTATAATCAAGTTGATGATGTAATCGGCAAAATTGATTTTGATGTTCTGGCAAAAGGATGCGAGCAGGGAGGAAAAAATCACATCCCGTTTATGAATCTGGAAAAATTTTGTAAAGATAATGGTAAAGAAATTTTGATTATACCGAGAACGGAAGGAATTTCATCTACTTATTATAAGCGAATATTAGAAGAAGATTTACAAAAGGAGAAACAATGATTAAATTTTTAGATTTGGAAAAAGTAAATAATCGCTTCAGAGGTGAGATTGATGCGCGAATTAAGGCAATCTTGGATAAAGGTTGGTATTTACAAGGGCAAGAAGATAAGCTCTTTGAGGCTGATTTTGCCAAGTTTTGCGGTGTTAAACACTGTATCGGCTGTGCAAATGGTCTTGATGCCTTAAATTTAATTATTCGCGGATATGGTTTTGGTATGGGCGATGAAATTATTGTTCCGGCAAATACGTATATTGCTTCTATTCTAGCAATATCTGAAAACGGATGTACGCCGGTTTTAGTTGAACCGGATATCAAAACATATAATATCAATCCGGATTTGATTGAAGCAGCCATTACTCCAAAAACAAAAGCTATTATGGTTGTACATTTGTATGGACAAGCCGTACAAATGGAAAAAATCTGGGCTTTGGCGCAAAAATATCATTTGAAGATTATTGAGGATTCTGCCCAAGCACACGGAGCTTTATATCAAGGTAAACGCACCGGTAATTTGGGCGATGCGTCAGGATTTTCTTTTTATCCGGGCAAAAATTTGGGTTGTATGGGCGATGGCGGTTGCGTTACCACTAATGATGACGATTTAGCCGCAAAAATCAGAGCAATTGCCAATTATGGCTCGGACAGAAAATATCATCACATTTATAAAGGCATAAATTCACGCCTTGATGAAATCCAAGCCGCCGTTCTGGATATAAAATTGGCACATCTTGATGCAGATAACGCTCGTCGGCGTGAAATTGCACAATATTACCGCCAAAACGTTACAAATCCGCAAATAATTTTGCCGCAGGTTTATGATGAAAATGCACATGTGTGGCACATTTTTGCGATTCGTACGCCTGAACGTGACCGATTGCAGAAATATTTGGAAGATAAAGATATTCAAACCAATATTCATTATCCGACACCACCGCACAAACAGGGTGCATATAGTGAGTTGGCCGATAAGTCTTTCCCCATTTCGGAGGAAATTCATGCTACCGAGTTGAGTTTACCGATGTCGCCGGTTTTAACGGATGAAGAAGTTAATCGTGTTGTAGAGGTTATCAATGAATGGAAATAATCCCCTGATTTCGGTTCTTATTCCGGCATATAATCATGAAAAATATGTTCAGCAAACAATTAAAAGCATAATTAACCAGACCTATCAAAACATTGAACTTTTGATTGTTGATGATGGTTCTAAAGATGATACATGGGAAAAAATCGAGGAGCTTCGTTCTGCTTGTGAAAAAAGATTTGCTAGAGTTTTTTTCAAAACTAAAAAAAACGAGGGAACTTGTCTTACTTTAAATCAGTTGCTTGAAAACGCAGAAGGTAAATATGTCTTTCTTATTGCTTCCGACGATGTTGCCGCTCCACAACTTATTGAAAAAGAAGTAGAATTTTTGGAAAATCATGAAGATTATGCCTTGGTTGTCTGTGATAACGGAATCATTGATGAAGACAGCAAAGTTTGTTATTGGGATAAAAATCGTGCCAATGTTTATGAGAAAAATGAGGCGAAATACTTATCTTTCGGCAATTACTTAAAACAACACTTTGATTTTTCACCCGATAAATTCGGTTCTTATGTACAGATGAGAATCGGAAATCATATTCCAAACGGTTATTTAATAAGAAAATCAATTTTTGATAAAACCGGATTTTTTACACCGAAAGCTCCGCTAGAAGATTATTTTTTAATGCTGCAAATTTCCAAATATGCAAAAATGAAATATTTTGATGAAGTGTTATATTATTATCGTTGGCATGGTAATAATACTATTGTTGCAAATAATCAGAGAATTATTGAATATGATAGAAAAACTCGACAATATGAAGATGTATTGCTTGAAAAAATAAATCCGTCTGATACTCAATTTCCGCTTAATATCTTGGGTGAACAATGCAAACTTGCTATTAGCTCGCCGTCTAGAGTAAAAGAATTGGTTCCGCAAAAAAAATATTTCTATTTTCAGTACTTAAAATACAGGTTGCTTTCTAAAATTCTGTTTGGTAAGAGTTGCAGTGTTTATAAAATAAAAAAGGAAATTTATCACAGTTATGTGAAAGCAATCAGAAAGTATAAAAAATCTCTGAATTGTATTTAGAGAATGACCTTATAATATCAATAAAAAAGTCGCCGAGTTTTACTCGGCGGCTTTTTTTGTGTGTTAAAGCAAAAGATTATTTTGCCTCATCAATGACTTGTTGAATTGCATCGGCATCATAAGCATTTATCTTTTTGCCGTTCAAAATCAATGTCGGAACACCGTTTACATGAATATTTTGGGCTAAATTGCTGACTTCATCCAGAGCATTCTGAACTTCCGGCGAAGTCATATCTTTGCTGTAGGCATCCATATCCAAGCCGATTTCTTTTGCCATAGCATCAATAGATGATTCATCACCAAGATCGCCTCCCATTGCTTTTGAATAGAATTCAAGGAATTTACCTTGCTTGTTGGCAGCTAAAGCGGCTTTGGCTTTATAAACGGACATAGCTCCCAAGAATGTTAAAGGTTTAAACACAAATTTAACATCCGGATTATTAGCAATAGCTTTTTCCAAATGAGGAGCCAATCTTATGCAGTAACCGCAAGAAAAATCAAAAAACTCAACAACCGTAACTTTGGCATCCGGATTACCAACAAACGGAACATTGGCTGTACTGTTGATTTCTTCAGCATATTTTTCTAAAGCCTCATTAGCAGCTCTTTCAGCTTCCTCCTGTTGCTTAACCTGGTAAGCTTCCATGGCATCTACCACGATTTTAGGGTTTTCATTAAGCAAATTAGTTAAATCAGCTTGTGTTAGAACAGCTGCTTTACCTGAAACCCCCGAAGTCGGGGTTTTGAAAGAAACTATTAAAGATGTCGTTGCTAAAACGATAGCAATTGTCGAAATTATAATTGAAAGATTTTTCATGATATATATCCTTATCAATAATTAAATGTTTAAACATTTAACTTTATAATTTGCATTTTTTAATTTTGCAATATTAAAATTGATTTTTAGGTGTTTTTTTATAATTTACGATGCGAAAAAGGTGTTTTTTTATGAATCACTTGTTTCAACTTCATGATCATCCAGAGAGTAACCGGTTGCTCTGATTGTACGGATATAATCAGGTCCGAACTCATTTAAGGCTTTGCGCAAGCGCCGGATGTGGACATCGACCGTACGCATCTCGACATAGACGCTGTTTCCCCATACTTCTTTCAATAAATCTTCGCGAGAAAAAACCTGTCGGGGACTAGAAATTAAAAGTTGTAAAATCCGAAATTCAGTCGGTCCTACTCTGACATAATTTTCGCCGCGGAAGACTTTTTTTTGCACTGAATCGAGATGAATATCTTGGAAAATATATTCCTTTTTGGCGGCATTCAAAACCGTACTGACACGGCGCAAATTCGTTTTTATTCGAGCCAACAGTTCTGGAATCGAAAACGGTTTGGTAACATAGTCGTCGGCACCCGCCGAAAGCCCGCGCACTTTGTCTTCTTCTTGTCCTTTTGCCGTCAGCATTATAATCGGAATGTTTTTGTATTCGGGATTATTGCGGATTATTCGGCATAATTCCAGTCCCGACATCTCCGGCAACATCCAATCAAGCAAAATCAAAGACGGAGTGTATTTTTCGACTGCGGCGATAACCCTGTTGCCATGTGCAACGCAAATGGTTTCATAACCTTCTTTTTCTAAGTTATATTTTAGCAATAAGGAAATTGCCTGTTCATCTTCGACAATCATAATCTTAGCCATGACATTACTCCTTTTGTTTTAAGTATTTTTACAAATTCCGTCGGATTTTCTGATTTGTAAAAGGCGTTGCCGACAACCAAAACATCGGCACCACTCTTTTTGCAAAGTTTTGCTGTTTCCGTATTTATTCCCCCGTCAACCTCAATAGTTATATTCTTATCTTTAACTATTTTTCTTAATTTTTTGATTTTTTCCAGTTGCTCAGGCATAAATTTCTGTCCGCCGAATCCGGGATTTACACTCATTACCAAAACATTATCAATTAAATCAAGGTACGGAATAATTTTTTCGGCCGGAGTTTGAGGTTTTAAAGAAATCCCCGTTTTTATATTTCTTATTTTAATCTGTGCCAGACATGAGGCTACGTCTTTTGTGCTTTCAAGATGAATCGTAAATAAATCGGCACCGCAATTATAAAACATCGGAAGGATTTTTTCCGGATCTTCAACCATCAAATGCACATCAAAAAAAAGCTTACTTCTCGGGCGCAAACTTTTTATCAGCGACGGGCCGAAACTCAAATTAGGAACAAAATGACCGTCCATTATATCAAAATGTAACCAATCGGCACCGGAAACTTTTGCGAGTTCGGTTGCTTGTGCCAAATTTCCCTGGTCGGCAGCCAATAAACTTGGAGCCACTAAAACCATGATTTTCTCCTTTATGACTATAATATAGTCGCAATTCTTAAATTGTGGTAAATATAAATATTATAAAAAAAAACCTCCGCCAAGGGAGGTTTTTGAAAGTGAAAGGAATCAGTATTTCAACTTATCCTTGATTTCTTCCAGACTCGGAGCCGTATCAATGTCATCTGTATAGATAACACAGGTCATCTTGGTGGAGAAAATCTCACGGGCCGTGTCCATAACATCGAAAGCATCAATCTGCCAGACTTCGTTAATCCACTCATCGGCAGAATAGAAGGCATTACGTCCCAAAAGCTGCCATGCCAGTCGAACCGCAGTGGGTTGAGCCTTGCTAGCTTCAAGTAAGCGTTCGGTCATTGCGCGTTGGCGTGTGGTTTCTATACGGCGGTCAGAGGCTTTTTCGGCACAGGTGCGGCGTATGTTTGAACACAAGATGTTGACACACTCGTCAAAGCGTTTCGGATCAGTGCACTCAAAACCCAGACGTAAGGTATTAAACCCGTAATATCCTGCAACTTTGACTTCAGGAGTAGCCGGCAGATGGGCAAACGCACGTTCCAGACGGGCGCTCAACATACTCATCAAGAGATTTGCTTCAACACGGCTGCGGATTTTGCTGATATCCCAGCCGAGCAACATAATCTGAGATCCTTCTCCCTTGACCGCTTGATATCCTCCGGTATAAAGGAGATTATCAATCTTTTGGCGCTGTCCCTTCGGGAGTTCGCCGAACCAGAATCTAGCCAGCTTTACGAATTCTTCGGAAACGTCGCGCGGTCCAGAATACACAATTACCATGTTGTTGCCGACCAGCGCAGAATCGCGGTAGTCGATAACATCTTGCACGGTCAAATCCTTGAGCGCCTTGATGTACTCAGCAGTGTTCCAAGCAACTTTGTTCTTACCGAATGCGGTATGCTTGTAGATGAGTTTTGCCTGTCGTTTGGGCAGAGGTGCTAAATCACGAGTGTGCTGAATGATATCAAACACAGCCATGTCCAACATCCCTTGAGAAATTTCAAGGTCTCTGGTCCATTCGTAAAGCTGTTTCATACGCTCTTTCAGTTCATTGCGTTCCATTCCGGTAAAGAACGAAGTGAATGATCCGCCGTACATCGAGATAATCTTTTTCTCGGCAACGCGTTGAACAATGCTCTCAAAGACCGAGGCAACGCCAAGCTTTCCTTCGTTCAGGTGTCCGCGCCCGAATGTGAGGGCAACACTTACTTTTGAACTCTCTTTAATGTCGCACAGCAACGTGGCGCCATTGTCTAAAATAATACGCTTCTTCATACGCATAATTGTTTTAGGGGTTTGACATAAAAGTTAACTAATGTAGGATGTTTATATTACTTTCCAAATCAAATGTCAACCCCTATATATACAAAAATCTGTCAAAATGTGTGTTTTTTTGCAAAAAAACAATTTATGTGTGGTAAGATTGATAAAAACTCTTTACCTGTAAAAATTTAAATTCTATACATATATATACGATGGTTTAATTATTTGTAAGCTAAGGAGAAATGCTATGATAAAAATAATCAAAACAAAACCGTATGTCGATCAGAAAATGGGTACTGCCGGTTTGCGTAAAAAATCAAAGGAAGCTTCTCAGGAAAACTATGTTGAAAACTTTGTGCAGAGTATTTTTGATGCTATTGGGGGAGTGAAAGGTAAAACTTTCGTTTTAGGTGGCGATGGGCGTTATTATAACAAAATCGCATTGCAAAAAATTATGAAAATGGCCGCTGCCAACGGTATGAAAAAGCTGATTGTCGGGCAGAACGGTTTTATTTCAACTCCGGCTTCTTCCAGAGTCTTACTCGATAATCATGCTGACGGCGGGTTTGTTTTGACTGCTTCACATAATCCGGGCGGTATTAACGGCGATTTCGGTATCAAATATGCTACTGCGACCGGCGGACAATGCCCGACACAAATCAGTGATAAAATTTATGAAAATTCCAAAATTATCAGCGAATATAAAATTTCAGATGCTCCGGATGTGGATTTGAGTAAACTCGGCACACAAAAACTCGGCGATATGGAAATTGAAGTAATTGAACCGATTGCAATTTATGCAAAAATGATGGAAGAAATTTTTGATTTTCCGGCGATAAAAAAGCTTTTCGCAAACGGTTTTACAATGCGTTTTGATGCGATGAATGCCGTTACCGGTCCTTATGCTATCAAAATTTTTGAGGAAATGCTCGGCGCAAAAA
>ONLJ01000063.1 GCA_900318605.1 uncultured Rhodospirillaceae bacterium
AGTTGATGAACTCAACGCGCTCCGGTGTTCCGACGGTTATTTTAATTTTTTTACCGGTCTGATAAGCTTTGGTCAACAGCTTTGGCAAGACATCTTCCAAGGTTTGTTTTTGTAAATGATAAAAATCAATTCTGCTCATCACTGTTCCCGATTTTCAAATTGATGGTATATACATTGGTGCCGCTGAGCATGGTCAGAGAAACAGAACCTTTCGCTTCGGCTTTTTTGAGCTTGAATTTCAAATCCTCAATTCCGAACGGTTTTGCATCATCAACACTGATTATCTTGTCGCCCATTTTAACTTCTTTTTCAAAGGCTTCGCTGTTAGGAGCTATCCCTACTACTACAAATTCACGGTTCTTTTCTTCAAAATATGCTTTCATCCCGATTTGTTCAAAATCAACCGCATTGATAACCTGTTTGGCATCAATTCCGAGTTCGGCAAAGGTTTTAAGCCTTTGTTGCGCCGCTTCTTTTGTTTCAAGTCCCAACTCTTCATCGCTGGTCTGTTTTGCTTTATCATCAGGCATTAAGGCGACCTTCATAATCAAATCGATTTTCTCATTATCGCGCTTGATTATTACCGGAATTTCGGTGCCGACCGGAAGTTTGGATATTTCAAGAGAAAAAATGCGCGGGTTGTTTAATTCAATCTCGCCGAACTCTTCAATTATATCGCCGACCATCAAACCGCTGTCAAACGCCGGAGAGTTTTCTTTTAGGGAATCAACTGCTAAAACATAACCGCCGTTTTCGGTTTTTTCTTTAATCTTTTGTACGCCGAAACCAAGCCAACCGCGGGTAACTTTTCCGTTTTTGATAATCTGTTCGGCAACCCATTTGACCGTGTTTGCCGGTGTGGCAAAACCTATGCCGGCATATTGCCCGTCTAAAGAAAATATTGCCGTATTCATACCGATTATCTTGCCGTCAATATTAAAAAGCGGGCCGCCGGAGTTTCCTTGATTTATTGTGGCATCGGTCTGCAAAAAGCTGTCATACGGGCCTTTTTCAATGTCGCGCTCTTTGGCCGAAATTATACCAAGCGACACGCTGTTGCCCAGTCCGAACGGATTGCCGATTGCAAATACCGTGTTGCCGACACGAACTTCATCGGAATTGGCAAAATCCGCCGGTTCGAAATTTTCGGAATCCTGAGTTTTTAATAAGGCTATATCGGTTTTTTCATCGCTTCCGACAAACTGCGTTTTGTGTTGATTGCCGTCCGGAGTGATAATGTAAATCTTTTCGGCATCTTGAGTAACATGAGCGTTGGTTACAATATAACCGTCGGTGCTGATAATCATTCCGGCACCTAAATTCTGTTCATTATTTTTCAGCTCGGCAATTACGTTGACTACCGATGAATTGACTTTTTCAACGGTATCTTCCAAAGTTCGTTTTTCTCCGGCAAACGATATTGCCGCCCAAAATGAAACTATTAAAAAAACAACTCTTTTCAACATTGATTATTCACTTTTCATGTTTTTCTTAAAATATTTGAAAAATTCCGAATCCGGCGACAGCACCAGCGATGTTTCGTCATCGGACAGCGAATTACGATAGGCTTCAAGTGAACGATAAAAATCGTAAAAATCAGCATCTTGTCCTACGGTTTTGTTCCAGATACTTACTGCTTCTCTATCACCGTCACCGCGAGTAAGTTGTGATTGTTTTTCAGCTTCGGCAACGATTATCGTGGCTTCTTTATCCGCAGTGGCGCGAATGTTTTGCGCTTTTTGCTGGCCCATTGCACGGAACTCTTTAGCATCACGTTCACGTTCGGTCTTCATGCGGGCATTGATTGCCTGCATTACTTCAATCGGTAAGTCGGCGCGGCGGATTCTTACGTCGGCAACGCTGACACCGATTGCTTCGGCATCATGTTTAACCGTGGTACTGATGTCGTTCATAATCTTGGTGCGTTGCTGAGATAACAACTCGGTTAAGGTGCATCGTCCCAAAACTTTGCGCAACGAAGAATTGACAATCTCTTCCAATTTGCTTTGTGCCTGATATTCATTGCGAACCGTTTTGTAAAACTTTAACGGATCAATAATCCGATAACGTGTGAAACTGTCAACGTCTAAGCGCTTTTTGTCGTTTAAGACCACTTCTTGCGCCGGCGGATCAAGGTTAAGCAGGCGCTTGTCATAAAAAACCACCTTCTGAATAAACGGAATTTTGAACTTTAAGCCGGCATCCTGAACCACTCTCATCGGTTCGCCGAACTGCAAAACAATCGCCTGTTCCGGCTGATATACGATATACACGCTGTTTAAGGCTATAAAAAGTAATGCGGCAAGGGCAATAATGATTTTCGGTAAACTGTTTTTCATCTTATTTCTCCCCTTTGGTATTGGCATTGTTCAACGGTAATATCGGTAAAATTCCGCCTTTTTGCGACTGGTCCAAAACAATGGTGTTGGAATTTTGTAAAACCTTTTCCATGGTATCAAGATACATCTTTTTAATCGTAACGGTTTTGCCTTGTTTGTAAGCTTCGTAAACGTAAGCGAAACGACCGGCTTCACCTTGGGCTTTGTTGATGGTTGCCGCTTTATACGCTTCGGCATCTTGAATTATTTGCGCCGCTCTACCTTTGGCTTTCGGCAGAACTTCGTTGCGGTATGCTTCGGCTTCGTTTTTGTAGCGCTCCATGTCGGCTTTGGCACGCTGAACCTCATTAAACGCATCAACAACTTCACGCGGCGGGTCGGCTTTTTGAAGCTTTACGCGTACAATCTGTATGCCGGCACCGAACTCATCCAAAACTCGTTGCAATTCGTCTTTAGTGTCATCTTCAACCTTGCCGCGGTCGCCGGTAATAATCGGCTGCATTTCCGATTGACCGACAATTTCACGCAAAACCGATTGTGCCGCTACCTGAACGGTTTCATCAGGATTGCGTACGTTAAAAAGATAATCTTTGGCATCTTTGATTTTCCACACAACCGTGAGATTGATATCAACGATATTTTCATCGCCGGTCAGCATGTGACTTTCGGTAAAGGTGTTGCGGCTCATTCCGCCCGAAGTTCCGAGGTTGATGCTGCGCTCTTGGCTAACATTCACTTTGATTACTTCTTCAATCGGGTAGGGCAGATGATAATGCAAGCCGGCAGAGGTTGTTTCGGTATATTTTCCGAAACGTAAAACCACGCCTTCTTCACTCGGTTGAACCTGATAAAATCCCGACAACAGCCATAAGCAAATCAGAGCCAATATGCCGTATTTTAAGTATGCGCCGAAATTATCTTTCGGATCTTTTATCTTTGTGAAATCAATAATTTTTCCGGCGGATATAACGCCGTTTTCCGGCCAAAGATTTTCTTCGCCGTTGTCCCAAGGATTAAGTTTTTTTGCCATTTTTTATCCTTAAATTTTTTTATTACAATCCGAGTTTAAGATAGTATAATTTACCGTAAAAAACAACGCTCTCAAAGTTGATATCCACACATCTTTGAGAGCGAAAATTCGATTTGACAACGATTTATTTTTTGTAGGTAATCGTTATAATGTTCTCATCGTCATTGAGCCATTGGTTGGCTTCGGCCGGAGTATAGCGCTTTTTGGCAAACGGATATTCGTCAAGGCAGGCTCCTTTGTAAAATACTTTATCATCATCGCATTGGCTCAAAACACATCGTCCGTCTTCCGGAAGGTAATTTTTGCCGCAGCTCGCAACGCAACCTTTTCCACTCATTATGTACCTGTTGCATGTTCCACAGTTTTTATATCCGTTTACTGTAGTACAGCCGGAAGTAACTTGAGTACCTTCAAAATGACGCCAATTTTTTAAGGTTGCACTTTCAGGCATGCCGACATAATATAAATTACTGGAATATGCAAAAGCCCTATCATCCATCTCAATTAAATTCGGCATATCGACACTGGTTAAACCGGAATTATAAAAGGCATTTTTTCCGATATATTGAATATTAGGCATATTTATTTCGGTCAAAGAAGTAGCATCATTAAAGGCATTTTCGCCGATAGTTGTCAGAGATGGTAAATCAATACTTTCCAAACTTGAACAACTTTTAAAAACTCGGTCACCAAGGGTTTCAACATTAGGAGCATAAACATTCTCCAAATTTGTTGCACTGGCAAAGGCATCATATTTCAGTTCTGTTGCCAACGGAATATTGACAGATGTTAAAGCTTTTGCATTTTGGAATGCCTGACCGCCGATTTGGGTTGCTTTCGGCAAATCGACAGAGGTTAAACTGGGTGTCTTATTCGCATCTGTGAAAAAAGCTTTATCGCCTACGGTCGTGGCATTCGGTGCGCTGATACTTTGCAATGTTGTAACATTTTCAAACGCACTTTGGCCGATGGTGGTAACACTTGGCATATCAACACTTACCAGCTTTGTTCCGTTGAAGGCACTGTTTTCAAGTGTTTTAACACCAGGCATAGTAACATTAGTCAGTTTAGAGGCTCCTTTGAAAGCACGTTCGCCAATGCTGGTTACGGTCGGGGAAACAACTACACTTTCAATAGTGGATAACCATGGCCTGCTGTCAGAATTCTGATAATTCTTCATTTCACCGGTGCCATTGACGGTTAAAGTCTTACCATCGGCGCTTAAAGAACAAGTAACCGTCCCAGGAACTTTGCCGCAATCATAATCGGCGGCAAAAGCATTAAACGAACAAACCCCTAAGGCAGCCACCATAAATAACAATCTTTTCATAATACCACTCCTCGAATAAAATTTTGTTGTAACTTATTCTCAATACCGTTTCAGTATATTTTATGTGCAGAAATATGTCAAGATAAAAGCATTGACACGTTGTTATTTTCTTTTATAGGCGGCATCGACGATGCTCTTTTGTTTTTCTAAATCAAAATCAGCTTTAACGTTAAGTTGCGGTGCTATGGCGGAAATAATATTTTTGCTTATTGGAACAGCATTCCATCCGGCTTCGGTATGCCCATAAGTTTCTTTGCTACCTTTCGGATTGTCCATAACTACCAGTAAAGCATACTGTGGATTTGATGCCGGAAATCCGGAAAGAAATGTTGACATGCTCTTTTTATGGTCATAACCGCCGGTGGGTAACAGCTTATCAGCAGTTCCTGTTTTTCCCATTACCTCATAACCCTCAACATTGGCGCGTCTTCCTGTTCCTCTTACTACAACGGCTCGCAAAAGTGAGCGCATTTTTTCGGATGTATCAACTGAGACAATACGCTTTTCTTCACGCCGGGCCGGTTCATATAATAAAGTCGGTTGACGATAAATTCCACCGTTTACTAC
>ONLJ01000078.1 GCA_900318605.1 uncultured Rhodospirillaceae bacterium
AAGATGGTACAATCTGATCGTCATAATAAAAAAGAAGTTAAAGATGAATTAGTTGAAAAACTGGTTCATGTGAACCGTGTAGCTAAAACAGTTAAAGGCGGACGTACAATGAGCTTTGCGGCTGTTGTAGTAGTCGGGGACCAGAAAGGTCGCATCGGATTTGGTTCCGGTAAGGCCGCCGAAGTTCCTGAAGCTATAACAAAAGCCACTAACGAAGCCAGAAAGAATATGATTCGCATTCCTTTGCGCGAGGGCAGAACTCTGCACCATGACGTTGCCGGAAGATTCGGCGCAGGTTATGTTGTTTTGAGAACAGCTCCGGCCGGTACCGGTGTTATTGCCGGTGGCCCGATGCGTGCCGTATTTGAAGTTTTAGGCGTGCAGGATGTTGTTGCAAAATCTTTAGGCTCCAACAATCCATACAATATGATTAAGGCTACTTTTGCAGCCTTGCAAGCAATCAACTCTCCGAGAATGATTGCTGCTAAGCGCGGTAAAAAAGTAGGCGATATCGTAAGCCGCCGTGAAAACACCGGCGATAAGGAAGTAAAAGAGGAGGCTTAATATCATGGCAACTAAAAAGAAAACAATTAAAGTTACCAGAACAGGCAGCACAATTGCTCGTCCGGCCATTCAAGAGAAGAACCTCATCGGTTTAGGCTTGACAAAGACCGGAAAGACGGTTGAGCTTGAGGATACTCCTTCGGTTCGCGGTATGATTAAGAAAGTATCTCACTTGGTAAAAATCGAGGAATAAGAATGAGCGTGCTAAGAGGTTGTCATACTTGTAATTTTTCTCCTTGTGTACTGTTTTGTACACGTCGTCGAAAAATCACTGCGTAGCACAGCCTCTTATCTCACTCTGGAATTTCCGTTTAATCGGAAATCTAAAATGACGAGATTTTTTAGGTGGAACACTTGAAGAAAACAGTTAAGGAATAAAAAAATGAAACTTAATGAATTAAAAGATAACGAAGGCGCTACTAAGAATCGCAAGCGTGTCGGACGCGGCATCGGTAGTGGAAAGGGCAAGACCTGCGGACTTGGTCACAAAGGTCAAAAAGCTCGTTCCGGCGGTGCTAAAATGGGATTTGAAGGCGGACAAATGCCGATTTATCGTCAGCTTCCGAAGCATGGCTTCAGGAATCCGTTTGCAAAGACTTATGCCGTTGTAAACTTGGATACGATTCAAAAAGCTATTGACAGTGGCAAATTAGATGCCAAGTCAATCAGCGTTGAAACTTTGCTCAGTTCGAATGTTATTTCGAAAAAGCTTGATGGTATTCGTTTGCTTGCCAGAGGCGCTGTTACAAGCAGTATTGAAATTACCGTAAATTCAGCTTCTAAATCTGCCATTGCGGCAGTTGAAAAAGCCGGCGGTAAAGTAAATCTGGTAAAATAGATTTTATAATCTTAAAAAAATAAAAACCTGAGGATCAATAATCTCGGGTTTTTATTTTTAAAACACAATTTTAATTTCTCAATTTTTCGACTTCAGCACGGGCCAACGCATCACATCGTTCATTTTCGGCATGACCGTTATGCCCCTTAATCCAAATCCACCTGATTTCGTGTTTTTGCACCAATTCATCAAGCAGTTGCCACAAATCAACATTTTTCACCGGCTGTTTTTTATTCGATGTACGCCAACCGGCCGCTTTCCATTTATCAAGCCACTCGGTTATACCTTTCATCACATACTGGCTGTCGGTATAAAGCGAGATATTGCAATTTGTTTTCAGCGCACTCAGAGCTTTAATTACCGCCGTTAACTCCATACGATTATTGGTGGTATCAAGCTCTCCGCCGCTCAATTCCTTTTCCGTCGTTTTATAACGCAAGATAGCACCCCAACCCCCTACTCCCGGATTTCCGGAACAAGCACCATCAGTAAAAATTTCAACTCTTGCAACCATGATTATTCTTTCAAAAATTCATTAAAAAATTCGCCGATAAGCATTTCGGACGAATTTTCCGAGCGCAATGCTTTTGCCACAAAAGAACGCAAAGCATTTTTCGGAGCATAAAATCTGAATGACCGAGGCGCAGCACCGTCCGCACCGATTACCCCGTCAAGCAGCAAATCTTCATCAACAAATTCCGCCAATGATATTTCAGCCTTAGCAAATTTAATCATTCCTTGCGGAGGAAGTCTGAGTTCCGGCTTGGTTATCAAATTAAAGTGTCCGGATATCCCCTGAATAACATACATTTGGTTATAGTCGAGAAAACGGATTTTACCGTATTCACTGCCGGTACTTTGGGTATTACAGCTTAAATACAATTCACTGGCAATCACGTTACTGTCGTTTTTGCATAAAATATCAAAACTTATGCGCACATATTTTTGCGGTGGGGTGTCAATGGTTTTAGGATATAAAATATCCTCATCTTCATTTTCCACAACTTCGAGCAATCGGTTTTCAAGTTGCAATTCCACATTCGGCTGCGGACGGCGTCCGAACATTCCGGCAATAACGGAATACGGCGCCGGAACATTATTTGAGCCTGAACGTATATAGATATGGCTACCGATAGTTGTCATCAGCGGTGCTAAATCAGACTTAGGAATATAAGTTGCAAGATAACCATCACCGTTTTCATCAACACTGATAATATGATTACGCACTTTGTTATGGCTGGGGATTGTGCAGCCGGAAATAGCATTTTCGACCCAACTCATAAATCGATGGACATTGGCGACTTTAACTTTGCTTTTAGCGACATCTCCGATATCTCGCTCCCGCGAACATTCCACACCCCAGACGATTACTCCCCCTTCGGAATTACCGAATCCGGAAATACATTTTGCCAAATTGCGCCTGTCATCGGCGCTCAAAGCCCACCCGTGTTTACCGGTAGAAGTTGCTTGTTTAAAATCCAAAAACAATTCCTCGGTCTGGCGCTCCATAATAAATTCGTTTAGCGCATCTTCGCCGAAATATATGAGTTTTTCAAAAATATCTTCCGCGCGTGACATAAAATTTCTCCGTGTTTGTTTGAGGTATTGTAACTTATTCAAGGTAAAAATACAATTAAATTCGATGATCGACAATTAAATATTTTTTGTTTTTGCTTTACAAAATCGGTTTTATTTGATAGTCTTATCGTATGATGAAAAGTTTTCATCATGATTGAACCTTTTAAAAGAGGTTCGGGGCTGTGACAGGCTCTTCATAACGGAGATACCATAAACGGTATCCCTTGGATACTGTTTTTTTGTATCTATATCCCCCGCAAAAGCGGGGAGATTATGACGTATGTTCAGGTTTAAAAACTAAAGGTCATAATAGTCATTACCGTTATGTGATTTGTCAACTCCCCGCCGCCTTTAAAAGTCTGGCGGTTTTTAGTTTTAAAAATTAAAGGAGAACGTAAAATGAAGAAAATATTTTTTAATTTG
>ONLJ01000017.1 GCA_900318605.1 uncultured Rhodospirillaceae bacterium
AGCTGTTCGGCTCCTTGCTCGCCTAAAATCGTTCGGCTGTCGATTTTGGTCGTTACGTGGAAGCTGATACGACTCGGAAAGTTGGCTTTGATTATACCGGTAATCACATCAACCGACGGACGCTGAGTTGACATGATGATATGAATACCGGCAGCGCGTGCCATCTGCGCAAGGCGTTGAATTGCCGCTTCAACCTCTTTGCCGGCAACCAGCATTAAGTCAGCCATTTCATCGACAACAATGACGATATACGGCATCGGCGCGGTATCTATTTTCTGGTCCTCATAAATCGGGCGACCGGTTTCCTTATCAAATCCGACCTGAACTTTTTTGGTCATATCTTTGCCGGATTTGCGCATTTCGGCAACTTTCTGATTATATCCGGCAATGTTGCGCACGTTCAAAAGTGCCATTGAACGATAACGGTCTTCCATTTCGCGTACTGCCCATTTTAAGCCGACTACCGCACGTCCCGGGTCGGTGATTACCGGTGTTAAAAGGTGAGGAATTCCGTTGTACATCGAAAATTCAAGCTGTTTCGGATCAATCATAATCAACTTACATTCATCAGGTTTCATCCTAAACAAGAGCGATAAAATCATTGTGTTGACACCGACCGATTTACCGGAACCTGTCGTACCGGCAACAAGCAAGTGCGGCATTTTTGAAATGTCGGCATAAACCGGTTGACCGCCGATATCTTTACCCAAACCGACGTTTAAGATGTTTTTGCTATCCTTAAACTGCGGATTTTCCAATAACTCACGCAACCATACGGTTTCACGTTTTTCATTCGGAAGTTCAATACCGATGGTATTATGTCCGGCAACTACTGCCATACGTACCGAAGCAACCGCCATTGAGCGGGCTATATCATCGGATAGTCCGATAACGCGCGCGGTTCTGATTCCAGGTGCCGGTTCCAATTCATAAAGCGTTACTACCGGTCCGGGGCGGACTTTGACAATTTTGCCGTTAATACCGAAATCTTGTAAAACGGTTTCTAATTTTAAGGCATTTTCTTTTAATTGATCTTCATCATAAACAACCGTATTATCATTTTTAGGTGCCGAAAGTAAATTGATATCCGGCAAAATATATTCCTTTTGCTCAGACTTAAATGTATTATCGGTTCTTTTTTCGATTTTTTGAGTTTTCGGTTCGGCAGATGATATTTGTTCTTCAGACGTCATATCCAAAAGTTCGGTTTGTTTTGATTTGGTATTTTCTATATCTTTTTTGGTGTGTTTAAGCTTCGGGAAAAAGCTTTTAAGACCTTCGGTATGATAGATGTCTTCCGGAGAGATTTTTTTTGCTTTTGGTTTGGTATTTTTATTTGCTTCGTCGCTGTCCGGTACAAAATCAAAAGTCGGATTTACCGTATTTTTTGCCGGAGAATTTGTCGGAATTTCAATCTGAACCTGCGGTTTTTCGTTGTATTCGCCGATTATTTTTTCAGATTCGAGCTTAGGTTCGCGCCGACGATTTTCCGATTGACGTAAATGGTTTTGCAGATAACTGGGGTTTATTTCTTTGAATTCTCTGAAATCTCTTACTCGAGCTATTTTTTTGAATATCCTGGCAATAACGGAACAAATCTTTTTTATCCATCCGAAGACGGTTTCAAAGAATATGCTCCAACGCTTAAAGGTTATGCCTGCCGCCAGATTAAATGAAATCATGCTTAAAAAAAGAATTATTCCTTCAAGCAATAAAGTATTGTACGAAAAGTTCAGTATGTTGATATAAGTATTGAGCGGGCGGCTGATGATTCTGCTCCAATCGCCTTCAAGATTGTATGGCTTGAGATATTCGTAAAATGTTAGATTCAAAAATGCGGCAAAACTGAGCATTCCGACTATCCATGCCAGTATTCTGACTTTGTATTCGACCAAGGTGTGGTATCTGAAAAGAGCGATTCCCCAAAGGAACGGGACAACAAGGAAGATAATCAAAGCTAAACCGAAAGTGTTTAAGACCGCATCGGCGCTGTATGCTCCGAATGTACCCATGAAATTGTGTACTTCGGCGGTGGTTGCTTTGTTAAAAGACGGATCTCTTTCATCATATCCTAAAATACTCAGCCAAATTAAAATCGGCATGATTATCAAAAAGAGGCCGAATATGCGGCATGATAAAATCTGCCACCAGCTTTTCGGTTTTTCACGTTTTAAGTTTTTCTTTGCCATTTTTTCTTTATCCGTTAAATATAAATACAATGAAAAGATGATACATTGAAATCTTCAATAAAATGTTAAAGAATTCAAAAAAACATTAAAGTTTTATGCTCAATTTTTTCCTCCGATTTTTAAATACTATTTTAACGATTTTCGGTTATCTTATGGCAAAGTGATGTTTTTAAAAGGTTGTTAAATGAAAAAGAACAAACTTATTTTTGCTTTTGTTGCTGCGCTTTTTTTAAGCGGGTGCAAGGGATATGTTTTGGGCGGACCGTTTGCGGATAAACCTGCCGGTTATACGGGCGGCTCAATGTGTAAAAAAGAAATGCCGTTGCAGGTGGAATATGCGCCGCAACAATATATGGAAGTTCCGACTTGCCCGATGAATGAAGTCAATATGGCAATGCTGGACGGACTTTACGAGCCGTTCGCCGTAGTAAATGAAGAAGAAGTTCGTGCTACAGAACCATGGGATGTTAATCCTGACGAGATAGAAGGGGAATTTCCGGATGTCGTTGATAACAAACATCCGAAAAATCAAGTGATTATGCAAAATTTGGAAACCAGGGTTTTGGCTTTTTGCCGCGGAACCGAGGACGAAATAAATGTGTGTGTCGAGCGTTTAAGTTGTATCGGATACGAGAGAATAACAAATGTTCCGCGTCTGGCGGCAAAATATGATTTGGCGCCGGCTAAGGGATATCCGGCCAGAAGATGGCGCGAAGGGGAATCAGTTCCGAGATGGTAGGATAAAAATATGCTGGCAAGAGTGAACACCATAGCCTTTAACGGATTGAAAACTTTTGATGTTGATTTACAACTTCAAATATCTTCCGGTATGCCGATGTTCAGTATTGTCGGTCTTCCCGATAAAACCATTGCCGAGAGCAAAGAACGTGTGCGTGCCGCTTTGAATTCGCTCGGTGTTGAGCTTCCGGCAAAAAGAATTTTAATCAATTTGGCTCCGGCTGATTTGTTAAAAGAAGGCTCACATTTTGATTTGCCGATAGCAATGGCTTTGCTCGCCGGGTTGGGTGTTATTCCGCTTGAAGAAGTAGGTAATTACGTGATTGTCGGAGAGCTCGGGCTTGACGGCTCGATTTTGCCGATTAACGGTGTTTTGCCGGTAGCGGTTCATGCCAACAGAATAAATAAAGGATTGATTTGTCCTCAAGCACAGGGAAGTGAGGCCGTTTGGTCGGGATTGAAAGATATTATCGCCGCACCGAGTTTGCCGGCTTTGCTTAATCATTTTAAGGGAATACAGCAAATTCCTCAGCCGATTGCGAAAAAAGCCAAAAGCAGAACTTCGGATTTGGATATGTCGGATGTTAAGGGGCAGGAAACGGCTAAGCGAGCGTTGGAAATTGCCGCTGCCGGAGCGCATAATATGTTGATGGTCGGTACTCCGGGAGCCGGAAAATCAATGTTGGCCGCAAGATTAACAACTATTTTGCCGCCGCTTACAACACAAGAAGCCTTGGAAACATGTATGATTCATTCCGTTGCCGGTGCGCTTAAAAACGGCGAAATAAGCTTTGATCGTCCGTTTAGAGATCCGCATCACAGTGCCTCAACTCCGGCGCTTGTCGGTGGTGGCAGAAAGGGTGTTCCGGGAGAAATATCGCTGGCGCATAACGGAGTTTTGTTCTTAGATGAACTGCCGGAATTTAATCGGGCTACTTTGGAGGCGCTACGTCAACCGATAGAAACCGGAAGTGTTACTATTTCGCGGGTTAATTGTCATACCCAGTATCCGGCTAAATTCCAGCTTATTGCCGCAATGAACCCGTGTCGTTGCGGATATTTGGGACAGCGCGGACAGGAGTGTTCACGTGCGCCGAAATGTGCCGAAGAATATCAGTCGCGTATTTCGGGACCGCTGATGGACAGATTCGATATCCATATTCAGGTTCCTCCGGTAAGTCCGTGGGATATGTCGGAAACGCCTAAGGGTGAAACCTCGGCGCAAATTCGTGAGCGCGTTATTGCCGCTCGTCAAATTCAGCAGGAGAGATATAATGCTTTAGGTGTCCCTCAGCTGCATACAAATTCTGAGCTTCACGGCGATTTGTTGGAAGAAGTCGTCGCGTTGGACAGAGATTCAAAAGAATTATTAGTCAGCTTTGCCGCCAAAATGAAAATGTCGGCCAGAGCATATAATCGTACTTTAAAGTTGGCAAGAACAATTGCTGACTTGCAAAATCAAAAAAATGTGTCTAAAATGCACATCGCCGAAGCGCTTTCTTATAGATATGTCGCTCCGGTGAAATTGGTATAGGAGATATTAAATGAACAAAACAAAGAAAATACTTTATGTTTTAGCACTGCTTTTAGGTTGCGGTGCCGTGGCGGCAAGTGCCGTCTTTGCGGCAGGTGTCAATCCTAAGGACGGGAGTTTGTTTCCGGGCGGCAGTTGCGAGCATTGCAAAAAGAAAAATAATGATAAAGACGGGAGTCTGATATATATGGGACCTTGTGAACAATGCAAAAAAGAAAATACCATTGTTCCGGGGTCATGTAACAGATGTGTTCAGCAGCCGGCTCCGATAGTCGTGCCTGTAAGAGAGCCGGTAAAATATATTACTTACACTCCGACTGTTTATGATTCAATGCAGGCAAACTGCTGTATGATGGCCCCTATCGCTTTGGCGCATGTTGATTTCAGAATCGCCAGCGACGGGATTGAATCCCCTTATTCAAGTAAAGTCGGAAATTATCGTTTCCGTATCTTCGGTTGCCGTCGCTATGATAAAGAAGCCCGTCTTAATAAAGGGCGCGTTATGGAAAAAGATATTGCTTTCGGTAAGGTGTTTGAACAAAGTGTGAACAGTTGTTACAAGGTTTTACCTTTGCCGCAGGATTTGTGTCTGCAAGGATATACTCAGGAACTTCCGGAATATATTTTGACGGCTGAAATAACCGATTATTACATGGATATTTGCGACGAATATGATTGGGACAAAGCTCAAAAAGTCGACAGAAGAAGCGGGTCTTCCGAGATGAAAGTTACTTGGCGCTTGATGGATTTGACTAAGCATAATGTTTATTGGAAAGGCGAAACCAGTGGTTACGGCGAACTTTTGCAAGGCGAAACCAATGGCGAAATCAAGTTGATTGAACGTGCTTTTGCCGATGCTTCAAGCAACCTCCGCGGACTTCCTGATTTTGAAAATCAGCTCTTAAAGCGTGTTCCGACCGAGACCATGATGATGCAGCGTACTGCTTTAATTGAAGAAGAACGTGTATTGAATCCGGCTAAATGCGGTTTCAGAGTTGAGTATCAATGTGCAAAACAATGTGAAATCAGTCGTCCGGAATTTACTTATGTTTCGAATAATTGCGGTTGCGTTCCTCCTCAACCGGTACAGCCTGTTATCGAAACCGGAGACGTTGTAAGTACATTCGATGTTATCGAAACATGCGTTGATGCTCAAGGAAATGTAAAAACCGACGGTAATTGTATGGTTGTCGATGACACTTGGATTGATACCGGCGATTGCAAGGCTTTAGATGAGTTCTGTGTGGTTGAAACAGATCCGTGTAAGGCTCTGACACCGGAAACAATGTATCGTTTGCGTTCATCGGTTGTTCAAATCGAAAGCCCGAACGGACGTAAAGGCGCAGGTCTTTTAATCAGCGAGAATTTTGTTTTGACCTCCGGCGATTTGGTTGACCACGATAATAATTCTTACAAAATTACTACTGTTCGTAATGATGTTTTGAATGCTCGTGCAGTCAGAATAAATCCAAGTAAAAACACCGCATTGTTAATGCTTGACAAGCCTACAAACTATACTCCGCTTGCCTTGAATATGAGCTTGCCGGAAGTCGGCACAAGCGGATTGATGACTTTGGGCGTTCTTGATGTTAAGGATTTCAAAAACGGCGAAGATTATCTTGAAAACAGCGCTCGTGTTGAAGGATATCGCTATACGCCTGAGAAAGGCGCCGAAATTCTGGCTAATACCTTCATTCAGAATGTTACCGTCGGCGGTGCGTTGTTCCATAAGGATTGCACTATCAGCGGTATGGCTCATTCCGGAGTTAAAACCGATGACGGTTTAGATGTTTATGTCCCGACCGAAACTGCATTGCGCAGTTTGGGCATAAGTATTTGCGGACACGAGTACGTTGAAGAAAGCCCGTGGCAGCAGACCGTCTATAAACCGGTTACCGAACAAATTAAACAAGTTCAAAAAGCACCGGAAGAAATGAAGGTCAAAGATCGTAAATAATCTTCTATAACCTAAATAAAAGGGGAGAGCAAAAAAAGTTCTCCTCTTTTATTATTTAAATAATGCACATTTTAAAGTATAAAAAAACTTGCTTTTTAAATAAGGTGTGTTATAAGTGCGCCATAAACAATTTCGTTTAAACGGGTTAGACTGAAAAATTTGTGAAATATCAAATAGTTATCCGTTGTTATCTAACTTAAATTTAAGGAAAATTATAAATGTCAGATGTTAAAATGAAAATGATGGATGCCAACGAAGCTTGCGCCTCTGTTGCACATCGCATGAACGAAGTCTGCGTTATTTACCCGATTACTCCGTCATCTCCGATGGGTGAATGGGCTGATGCGTGGTCTGCCGCCAAACAAAAGAACCTTTGGGGTGTTATTCCTCAAGTTCAGGAAATGCAATCCGAAGCCGGTGCTGCCGGTGCTTGCCACGGCTCGTTGCAAGCCGGTGCTTTAACCACCACCTTTACGGCTTCGCAAGGCTTGTTATTGATGATTCCGAACATGTATAAAATCGCCGGTGAATTGATGCCGTTTGTTATGCATGTTGCCGCTCGTTCGCTTGCTTATCACGCTTTGTCGATTTATGGCGATCACTCCGATGTTATGGGGTGCCGTCAAACCGGTTTTGCCATGCTTTGTTCAAATTCCGTACAAGAAGCAGGCGATATGGCTGCTATTGCTCAGACTTCAACCTTGCGTTCTCGTGTTCCGTTTATGCACTTCTTTGACGGTTTCCGCACTTCGCATGAAATCAAGAAGATTAAGCTGATTTCCGATGATGATTTGCGCGCAATGCTTGATGGTGTAAACTACAAGTTCAACGCTGAACATGCTCTTCGTCCGGAAGCTCCGGTTGTTCGCGGTACCGCCCAAAACCCTGACGTATTTTTCCAAGGTCGTGAGGCTGCCAACATCTATTACGAAAAGGTTGAAGGCATTGTTCAAGAAGAAATGGATAAGTTTGCCAAACTTACCGGTCGTCAATACCACGTTGTTGACTATGTCGGTGCCAAAGATGCCGAACATGTTATCGTTGTTATGGGTTCCGGTGCCGAAACGGTTGAAGAAGCTGTTGAATATTTGAACGCTCACGGCGAAAAGCTCGGCGTTGTTAAAATTCACTTAT
Organism: uncultured Rhodospirillaceae bacterium; assembly: GCA_900318605.1. Taxonomy (GTDB): domain Bacteria; phylum Pseudomonadota; class Alphaproteobacteria; order RF32; family CAG-239; genus RUG410. The sequence goes on from ONLJ01000017.1 coordinate 7,553, forward strand.
ATCGTCCGTTCCCGGCTGAAACTTTCTTGAAAGCCTTGCCGGCAAGCGTTAAGACCGTATCTGTTTTGGATAGAACAAAAGAATCCGGCTCGCTCGGCGAACCTTTGTATTTAGACGTTGTTACCACTTTGTCGCAAGCATTTTCTAACGGTAAAATTGCTAAATTGCCAAGCATTTACGGCGGTCGTTTCGGTTTGTCTTCAAAAGAATTTACACCTGCTATGGCAAAAGCTGTTTATGATAATGCAAAATCTGCTCATCCGATTAACGGCTTTACAGTTGGTATTACCGATGACTTAACTCATAAATCTTTGGCTTATGATGCTTCATTTGACGTTGAGCCGAAAGACGTTGTTCGCGCCGTATTCTTCGGACTTGGTGCAGACGGAACAGTCGGTGCAAACAAAAACTCAATTAAAATTATTGCCGAAGATGCCGGAAAATACGGGCAAGGCTACTTTGTTTACGATTCACGCAAATCCGGCTCTATGACCACTTCTCACTTGCGTTTCTCCGATAATCCGATTCGCTCGG
>ONLJ01000015.1 GCA_900318605.1 uncultured Rhodospirillaceae bacterium
GAAAGTTCCGAGCGTGGCACAGACCTGTTTGAAAAAAGCGCAATTTTCGTGTTGGAACAAAAACGATGCCAATTATCCGATTATCAAAAAAATAACTGCCGACAATCGAATTTTTAATCAGTGTCTGAAAATAGCCGAACGTGCTTTGAGCGGGCAGTTGACCGATTTTACCAATGGTGCGCTCTATTATCATACAAAACAGATTAAACCGAAATGGGCAATCGGTAAATCGCCCTGTTATGAGGTAAAAAATCACTTGTTTTATAACGATGTTTGAAAGGAAAAAAATGAAAGATAAATCAAAGCATAAATATTGGTTTTGGCGCTGGATTATCTTGAGTATCATTCGCTTTGATAAGCTTTATTTTTTGGTTTGGGGTATACTTTTTTTGAGTATGCTCGTTTGCTTTAAAACCGATATTTCAAACTTAATCGCGGGATTTTTCCGATGAAAAAAATTTTGATAATTTTCGGAGCGCTGGTTGCGGCATTTATTTCAGGCTATGTCATCGGCAGCGCTAAAACAAAAGTTAAAATTGTGGAAAAAAAAGCGGAGATAATCAAAAATGTTGCTCAAAAAAAGGCAATTATTCAGGCTGAGCCTAATGCTTCTCGTGATGAACTTCTTGAACTCATGCGCAGCGGAGAATTGTAATTTTGCTCCGCCGCCGCTGTTCCCGAAAGCCGGAAGCAAGGTTGCCGCCGAATTGGAAAATCTGAGTGCTGCCGATTATCCCAACTTATGGGAGTGGATTGCACGCTTGAATAAAATGCGTAAGGAACTCGAAATTTACAAAACTGCAAATTAGGGAGATATGGTATGGCAAAGAGAAAAAAAATCAAAAAATATTCTTGTGACGAAAGCTTGGAAATGCTCGCAAAACTCCAGCAGATGGCAATAGACGAAGGAAATATCAATCTGGCGCTCAAAGCTGAGGAGCTGAAATGCAAAATCGCTGCAATGCAGGCCGAAAATGAAGCGTTAACCGATGATGAGGAAATAACGAAAATTTTGGTGGATTTTATCAATGAAAGACAAGAGAGTGGAGATTCCGAAAATATTTGCTCCGTTGATGACGAAAAAGTTTCGCTATAAGCTTTATTACGGCGGGAGAGCCGGCGGAAAGTCTTATGCTTTTGCCGACAGTCTGTTGTTTTTGGGGCGAATGAAGAAGCTTCGTATTGCTTGTATGCGTGAGGTTCAGGACAGTATCAAAGATTCGGTGTATAAACTTTTGTGCGACAGAATAAAGTTTAATGAACTACATGAATATCGGATTTTACAAACTCAAATTATCAATAAAATTACCGGTACAAGCTTTATTTTTAAGGGACTTAGCAATCAAAGCGCACAAAATATCAAATCATTGGAGGGGATTGATATAGTATGGCTGGAAGAAGCTCAAAAAATCAGTAAACAAAGCTGGGATATCTTAAATCCGACAATCCGTAAAATCGGTTCGGAGATTTGGATTTCAATGAACAGGGAAACCGAAAATGATCCGGTATGGCAGGCAGTTGCACAAAATCCTGATAAAAATACGTTGGTGGTTAAAGTAAACTATACGGATAACCCGTTCTGCTCCGAAGAAATTAAATATATTGCGGAAAAATGTAAAAAAGAAAACCCTGAGGAATATGCTCATATTTGGCTCGGCGCGCCTTTATCTCAAGCCCAAAATCGGCTGATTCCTTCCTATTTAATCCAAATGGCGCGCAAAAAGACCGATATTCATACATGTTCGCCTTTAATTATCGGTCTTGATGTGGCGCGGTTCGGCGATGATTCCACCGTGTTTTGTTTTCGCCGCGGACGTTGTTGTCTGAGGTTTGAGAGTTTTCACGGTTTGGACAATGTTGAAGTAGCTAACCGCGCCACATTTTATATCAAAGAATATCGACCGGCAAAAATCTTTATTGATGCCGGCGGAGTGGGCGGCGGTGTGGTCGATATCTTAAATGACCGCGGATTTAAAAAAATTGTGCGTCCGGTAATGTTCGGCTCAAAGGCTATGCTTTCCGACAGGTATTTTAATCGTCGTGCCGAAATGTGGGACGAGTTGCGCGCATGGTTGGCATCAGAGCAGGGTGTTTGTATTCCCGATGATGAAGTTTTATGTGCCGAACTTTCTATAGCTGGGAAAAAATATGATTCCAAAGGACGGTTGCAGCTTGAAGAAAAAGATGAAATCAAAAAGAAATTGGGGCGTTCCCCCGATAAAGCCGATGCTTTGGCACTTTCGTTTGCCGAACCGGTTTATGAAAGAGAAAATACCACGGAATTTTCGTCTGACAGCTTGGAATATGCTTTTCGCAAAAGTGCCGGGCATAATAACGGTTGGTAGATAAAAATAAAGGAAAAACAATGAGTTATTTTTCAAAGCAATTCACGGAAGATTTGATTCTTCCGGACGGATCTGTCGCATCATCGGTCGCTGATGTTGACAAGTATTTACGCCGTAGCGGACAAGCTATGGCCGGCGACTATTCACCCGAATACTTAAAAAATATTCGTTATCAACAAGAATTGGAGCGCAAAAAGGAAATAAAAAACGAATTTTTGCGCACATACAAAAGGATAATATGGAATGAATGATATCAGAAAAGAATTGGAACGCAATTTGAAGGCTTCGGTTCAAAAAAATAATGAACAAAGTCCTGAAATTGAATCTGAAAAAGCAATAACTCAGGAGCCGCAAGAAACAATCGTTGAAGAAACGGTGGTGATTGCGCCTAAAAGTTATCGCAAACAGTTTGCCGATGATTTTAAAAATCTTTCTCCGGAGTGGCAAAATTTTTTGCTTGAAAGAGAAGGGCAAATTGAAAAAGGTTTCAGTGAAATCAATAATAAAATAAGCGGATACAAAACGTTAGAGGATATATTTAAACAAAACTATGAACGTCTTTCCCCTTGTTTTGAAAAAGCTAAGGATTGGCTTGAAGGTCTGGCTAAAGTCGATGAGGCAATGGATAAAAATCCTTTGCGCACGATTAAGGCTATTGCCGATTATTACGGAATAAAAATCGAATTTCCCAATCATCGCAACATAAGAGCCAATTCCGATATTATCAATCGCTTGGAAGAACTTGAGCATGGTTTCAACGCTTTGCAAAATTATTTTCATGCAGAGAAATCCGCTCGTTTTGCCGTCGAAATCGAAAACTTCGGCAGTCAATGCGATGAAAGCGGCTGTCCGAAACATCCGTTTTTTAATCAGGTGCGTGAACAAATGGCGCAGATGATGCAAAACGGTTTTGCCGGAAGTTTTGAAGATGCTTATTTGAAAGCGGTTTGGCTGAACCCTCAAACAAGAGAAAAACTTATCAGTAAACAAATCGAAGATCGCGCCAGCCAAGCGCAAAAATCCCATGATGCCGCCTTCGCCCCGAAAGGGAAAGCCGCAGCTCCGGATAAGGTTCTGAGCCTTCGTGAAGAACTCGAAAAAAATATGGCAAAATTTAAAATCTAGTAAACAACTTTATAAGGAAAAAAATAATGGCTAATAGCAATTACAACGATGTTTTTACCGTAACTTTGGAAAGCCGAACAAAAGCTTTGGCTGACAATGTTTCGAAAAATAATGCACTTTTATCCCGTTTGAAGGAAAAAGGCAATCTTCGTCCGGTAAGCGGCGGTTCTAAAATTTTGGAAGAGTTGGAATACGGCGAAGGAGATATGGTTTGGTATTCCGGTTACGATTCAATTTCTTATACTCCGAAACAACTTTTCAGCGCTGCCGAATACGCACTTAAACTTTGTGCCGTACCGGTAGCTGTTTCCGGCGAAGAATTGCTGATTAACAGTGGCGACGAGCAGGTAATGGATTTATTGGAAAAACGCATTGCCAATGCCGAGAAAACCATGTGCAACCAAATGTCGGCCGCTATTTACGGCGATGGTACCGGTTCTTCGGGCAAGGCTATCGGCGGTTTGGCACTGTTAGTGGCAGATGATCCGACATCAGGTACTGTAGGCGGTATTAACCGTGCTACTACCGGTAATGAGTTTTGGCGTAATCAGGCATTGGGCGTTGATATTACCGCTTCAAACATCAGAGAAAAAATGAACTCGGTTTATATGAACTGCTGCCGCGGTAATGATAAGCCGGATTTAATTGTCTGTGATGATACGCTCTACACCTTGTATGAAAGCACACTTTCCGATTTGCAACGTTTCAGCAATCCGAAAATCGCCGATGCCGGTTTCACTTCGCTCAAATTCAAAGGTGCCGACGTTATTTTTGACGGCGGTCAGGGCGGAAATTGTCCGGCTAAGCACATGTATTTCTTGAACACCGATTACATCTATCTGCGTTCTCACAAAGACCGCAATATGAAGGTTATCGGTGGCGAGAGAATGGCCGTTAACCAAGATGCTTTGTATAAAATCATCGGTTGGGCCGGCAATATGACGATGAGCAATGCTGCCGTTCAGGGTGTTTTGGTTGATACCACATCATCCGAAGCTTAAAAAATTTTCTCCTTGAAATGAACGTGGGAGCGGTTTTTTGACCGCTCCTCTTTTCTACAAAAATGTTGTTTTCAAACCGCTTTATGCGGATTTTTATCAAAGAAAGGAAAATAAAATATGGATATTGACTTTGCTTTATTCAGGCAAATAGCCTCTCATATCGAAGATGAGAAAAATGTGTCGGCTCGTTTTTATGATAAAGCGGTAAAAACTTC
>ONLJ01000007.1 GCA_900318605.1 uncultured Rhodospirillaceae bacterium
CAACCGAGGAGAAAATTAAGAGATTTCCTAAAGAATATGCGCTTTACAAACTTTCAAAAGAGCAGGCTAAAGACGGCACGCCTTTAGAACAATTTTCATTTTTGTCGGCAGCCGAAATCGCAACCTGTAAGGCCAGAGGAATCTTTACGGTCGAGGCTTTGGCAAACTTGGATTTTGAGAAGGTTAATTCACTCGGAGTGCAAAACGAACATGTTTTGGCGCAGATGTTTTTGGAAGAAGCCGGTATAAATGTCAATGTCAAGAAATTTGCCGATAGGGAAAAGGAATATAAGCAAAAAATTGCCGCACTGGAAGAAAAAATTGCTTTGTTGGAGGAAAAAATCGCCGTGACGGAAGCCAAAAACAGCCGTCCGCAGGTGGTTTGGAATAAAAGAAAAGGAGAATATAAATGAAAACAATTTTGGAAATTTGCCGTGAAGTTGCTGATTTGGCGGCAACTAAGCGCCCGAATGATTTGTTTGATTCGCACAGTCAGCAGGAAGCAATTTTCTTAAGCGTGGCGAAATCGGCGCTTGACAGTCTTATGCGCTTCGGCGATTGGCAGGAATTGATAAAAGACGGGGTTTTGCGAACGGTTGAAAATGTTGACCGCTATGCGGTTAAGGATTTTGCTCCGGATTTTTACTGTCTGATTAACAATACCGTGTATATCAAAGACCGTAACGAACGTATTATCGGAGCCATAACACCGGCGCAATGGGCAAAAGACAAGGTGCTTGTTCATGACGGAACAGGTATCAAATTCAAAATCCAAAACGGTATGTTTAAATTTTTGACACCGCCGGCGGGGAATATCAAAATCGCTTTTCAATATCGCTCAAATAATGTGGTTTGGGATTTTAATACCTTCGCTGAAAAAAGTGAAATAACAGCAAATACCGATGTGCCGATTTTTGACGAGTATCTGGTAAAGTTGGCAATTCTTTGGCGTTGGCTCAAACGTAGTGGGCTTGATTATGCCGAAGAATATGAAGAATATCGCCGCGAAATAAAAAAGCGCTTCGGAAGTGATTTGGCACTGAAGGACATCAATCCGGCAAAACAATATGCTTTTGAACCTCAAGGAGTAATAATCCATGTTGAATCATCAAATAAATAGGAATAATAAATCGATAAGTTTTACATTAAGTTCTCCAATTAAAGGATTGAATGTTAGAGATAATCCTCTTAATATGGATTCTGATTATGCCATAGCGATGGATAATTATATTCCGCTTAATAATAAGGTTGTTTTACGTAAAGGATATGTTCGTTATTTGTCGACTGCGGGAAAAGTCGAAACCGTTACTTCGTATAAAAGCGGTGCAAACTTAAAACTTTTGGCGATATGGGGCGTAAAATTGCATGACATAACTTCTGCCGGAAATCCTCAAGAGTACGAAACCCCGATATTTTCGGTCAACAGATGTTATACCAAACAATATAAAAATTATCTGTATTTTGTAAACGGAATCGATACACCAAAGGTGTATTATATTGATTCCGAAGGGGTGGAACACTTTGAAAATTGGGGCTTTACTTTTGATGATGAGAAAAGTCATTATATTACCAATGTCAGTGTTTCCAAGCAAAGGCTTTGGTTTACGGAACGTAATACTCTCAAAGTTTGGTATCCTCAGGTTGCCGGTAATATTTCCGGAACGTTACAAAGTTTCGACCTTTCTTCGATGGTGCGCTTCGGCGGTCATTTGGTTGCGGTTGCTAACTGGACGCAAGACGGCGGACAAGGAATCGACGATTTAACCGTGTTTATAACTTCCGAAGGCGAGGCTTTGGTTTATTCCGGTTCGGATATTAACAGTGCTGACGATTGGAAATTGCGCGGTTCGTATAAAATCAGCCGGCCGATAGGATATGACTGTCTGGTGGCTTATCAGGGCGATATTGTGATAATTTCCGAAGACGGATACATTCCTTTGTCAAAGGCTTTGCCTCTTGAACAAGCAAATTCATCGCAAATTGCTTTCAGCGATGCAATTTCACCGCTTGTGGCAGAACGTACGCAAAAGTATTCATCGCGTGCCGGTTGGCAAGGAATTATCTACGGGCGCGGCGGATACGGAATATTTAATGTTCCGGTTGCCGGACAGTTTGAACAGCATGTTATCAACATCAATAACGGTGCCTGGTGCCGCTTTAAAGGGATAAACGCTTATTGTTGGCACGAATTTTCATCTCGGCTCTATTTCGGTTCGACAGACGGAGTTTATCTGTTTGACGAAGGATATTCTGACAATGGAACTCGTATTGAAGGTGTTATTGAACAGGCTTATTCCGATTTGGGAACCGCCAATATTAAAAAAATTCAGATGATTAACCCGCGTACCAAAGCCGGAAGCAGTTATTCGCTCGTGATTTATACCAATATGGACATGGAAAAGCGTGAAATTGACAGCAGAGAAAGTATCGGTGCCGAAGGTATTACAAAATGGAATAACGCAAAATGGTCATCTTCAAAAAATCCGATTGGTACAAGTTGGAGCAATTTAAGTGCAAATTCGCTTTTCGGACAATGGATTGCCAACTCTTCAACCGGATATAAGGCAAGTATAGTTTTTAAAACCAAAACCAAAGGTAATCAGATAGAGTGGTATGATACTTGTTTGCGTTTTTCGGTCGGTAACGGAGTTTTGTGAAAATGGAATACAAAATAGTTGAAGATGTAGGTGATTTGATTACATGTTATGTCTGTAAAAATCTGGATTTAGGTTATAATTGGCTGGGATATCATTTGACCTACGGAATGATGATTGACGGAAAACTGGTCGGTGCGCTGATTTTTCATGATATCAGGCCGGGCAGGGAAGTTTGGTGGACAATTTATACCGACAATAAGCGTTGGTGTAATCGCCGTATGCTCCGGTTTATGTTCGGAGTGGCGTTCAAAGCCCTGAAATGCCACCGCATAAGCGTTTCGATTGATGCACGTAATTCACGGAGTTTGAAACTGGTGGAAAAACTAGGATTCAAGCAGGAAGGAGTTTTGCGCGCTCAGCGTGACGACGGCGGCGACAGTATTGTCTGGGGTATGCTTAAAACAGAATGTAAATGGCTTTAATTTTATAATGGAGAGAAAAAATGAGTAAAGCAGTTGGTTCTATTTTCGGTTCCGGCTCAACCGGAACTTACGGATACGAAAATAATTACACTAATTATTTGCAGAACTATAATACCAATAATTATGATAACACATTGAACAATTTAACCCAAAATGCGCTGAATATGAGCCAAAATTTAAGTTCAATGCCGGCATATAATTTCAGTGTTGACGGTTCAGATGAGGCTCGCCGGCGTGCCGAAGAAGCGACATTTGCTTCGATTGCCGACAAGGTTATTCCGCAATATCAGCAGTTGCAATCTGATATGGCGACAAACTTGGCAAATCAGGGGATTCCGGTTGGCTCGGAAGCTTATCAAAGAGCTATGGGAAACCTTATAAGTTCGCAGAACAATGCGTTGACCGATGCGGCATATCAAAGCGTTTTGGCCGGTCAAAATGCTTATTCCAACAGCCTTAACGATTCGATAAATGCCGCAACTTTCGGCAATCAGGCTCAGCAAAATTATATTTCGCAGATTCTTTCATTGTTGGATAATTCGGTTTCCGGATATCAGAAGAATCTCGATTTATATCAGACACAGCAGGGAATTCAGGCGCGTAAAACCAATGATGAAAACTCGGGCTGGAAAAATCTCGGCACTCTTGTGTCAACAGCAAATAACGTTAAAAGCATCTTTTAGGTTAAGTTTCTCCGAAGTCATTATGGATTTCGGAGAATTTTTTTTGTAAAAAATATTGACAAATATTTTAAAGCGTGTTATAAAAGAGTCGTTAAAATCAATTACTTTAATATTATGATTATGAAAAAGTTGTTTTTGATGCTGTTGTGCCTGTCAGGTATGGCTACATCAAACGCAGGTGAGATGTACAAAACAGTAGAAATTTCCAAAATGAAAATGGAGGTGTCCGCTTATGATGCTTCAGAAATTGAGAGCGCTGAGTGGGCGTATGCCTTCAAGTTGCGCGAGAATTCCAGTATTTACGGCGATTGCTGTATTACCGGAGTTGCTGAAGGCAAGTTCTACATCTCATCTCCTGACGGGAGTCAGAAGTATCTGGTGGATCGTAAGGGGATTAAGCCAGTCCGGGACGTTGATTACTCGTTTGAGTACGATGGTCTTTGGGCTGAGGTTGGTGAACCCTTAGGTGATGAGCACCAAGTGAAGTACCTTTACGGGTACTCCAAGGAC
>ONLJ01000019.1 GCA_900318605.1 uncultured Rhodospirillaceae bacterium
CCCCGTCCTTTGCATTTCAAAGATTTCATGATTTTGGTACAGAAACGCGCTCATTTCATGAATGAATTTATCCGTGCCTGCAAGGAAAATAATATCAATGTTTCCGGAGCTGACAGATTAAATCTTACCGAGCAGATTGCGGTTCAAGATTTAATCTCACTGGCAAAATTTTTGTTGCTTCCAAATGATGATTTATCATTAGCCGAAGTTTTGAAATCGCCTTTATTTAATTTTACCGATGACGATTTGTTTAAGCTATGTTGGAATCGCAAGAATGCAAATTTATGGTCACGGTTGAAGGATTTTCCAGAGTATCGGCATGTTTACGAACAGTTGCAAAATTTGTTTAACATGGTTGATTTTATTCGTCCGTTTGAACTTTTCAATTATGTTTTGACTAAAATGAACGGTCGAAAAAACTTTATTTTGCGAATGGGATATGAGGTGGAGGATTCACTTGATGAATTTATGAATCTGGTGCTGAATTTCGAACAAACTCATATCCCGTCAATGCAAGATTTTACGGATTGGATTTTAAGGCACAAGTGCGAAATCAAGCGCGAAACAAAACAAGATGATGTTGATGCCGTTCGCTTAATGACGGTTCACGGCTCAAAAGGATTGCAGGCTCGAGTAGTATTTCTCCCGGATACAACTGTATCGGATAAAATAAAAAACGAGCAGAAACTGCTGATAGATGAACAAAATTATACGGCTTATTATCCGTTCAGCAAAGATTATTATGAAGAGAAATGTCTGACTTCAAACCGAAATGAAGCTCAAAAAGAGGCCGAAGAACGCCGCCGACTTTTTTATGTCGCCTTAACCCGAGCCGAAGATGAACTTTATATCTGCGGATATTCCAATTCTCTGAAGGATGCGCCTGAAGATTCATGGTACGGATTATGCCGCAGTATTATGGAAAAAGAAGGCACAAAAAACAATAAAGATGAATATGTTTATGAAAACAATGGCGAAATTTATCCGCCGAAAAAATCTTCAAATTATGACAACGAAATCATACCTTTAAGTGAAGATTGGATGAACACTCCGGCAAAACCTGAAGATGCTCTTTCAAAACCATATACCCCGTCAAAACTTGATGACGGTGAAGATGAAGATTCCGTCTCTCCGTTAACCGACAATGGAAACTATTTTAAGCGCGGAACGATTATCCATAAAATGTTGCAATTTTTACCGCAATCAAAAGAAAATCAAATTGATACCGCTCGAAAATATCTTAAACAAAACGGATTTTCCGATAAAGATACCACACAAATTGTTTCCGAGATAACCAAGGTATTAAATAACCCCGAATTTGCCGATATTTTCGGGGAATATTCCCGAGCTGAAGTTCCGATTATGGGTAAAGTAAAAAACAGGATTATCTCGGCACAAATCGATCGACTGATAATTATGCCGGATAAAATCAAAATTGTTGACTTTAAAACCAATCGCCGGGTTGAAAAAATACCTCCGGCTTATATAAATCAACTTAAAGTTTATGCCGAATTGATAAAAACAATCTATCCCGACAAATCGATTGAAGCTTATATTTTATGGACAAACAAATTGCAACTTACCAAAATTGCTTGAATTTCAATTTTGTCTTGGTCACAAACAATTTATTTATATACCCAAGAAAAAAATAATCTTACTTTTTTTTAACATCTTGACAAACACTTTGATTTTGTTTATATTGCTAAAGATGACTAAACTAAAATGGAGATTAAATATGGCAATTCTTTCCGATCGTATCATGCTTAAAGATATCAGAGCTTTTGAGGTCTCTCAGCGGCACCCCGCTTATCTCACCAATGCGCGGAATGTCGAGGCTTTAGGAAGGGCTGAAGAATATCTTTCAGATTACGAGAAAGATGAACTTAAGGTAATGGCAAAAGACTATAAGCTTTTTGCCGAATATATTAACGCTTTTGGCGGAGACAAGAGAGATAATTTGCTTAATAAGTTGCAAGACAGCGCTTCATTTGATATCAGAGAATATCTTGACAGTCATCGTATTGTTGCATACGGTCAGCAAAAAGAATACGAAAATTATCTTGACTTTCAGAAATTAAGACAGTTTATGGGAGCATATAATGCCTTGAAGAATCTCAGGAGAAATGATAAATTAACACCTGATGACGGATATAATTTGCTTAACATGATTGCTTCGTCCGAAAATTATGTCAGAGATTTTTTAAATAACAAATTTGATCTTTATACAGATGATATCCCATTATTTAAAAGGTATATCCAAATTACTTTGGAGAATAATGACCAACTCTGTCGGCGAGCTTTGGATAAAATCGAAACCGGTGATTATAATGTCAGAGAATATGAAACACCAAAATCATCGGCAGAAAAATTCGGCGAAAAATTGTTACTTAAAATTTCGTCATTTAAATCAAAAGCCAAATCATTTTTTGCCGGAACCAAGAAAAAAATATCAGGATTTTTCAAAAATATTTTCAGCCACAGCGAAAATATACAGGTAAAAGCATCTCCTTCAATCGTAACAGTTGCAGCCGTTACCGCGCTTACTTTAGTCAGTGATACTCATGCAAAACAGATGAGTACGCAAAGAGAATATAATTTCAAAAATAAACACGAAATAAAAACCAAATCTGAAGATAACGATAATGAAAAGACCGCCGCATATGGAAGAACAAAAATAATTGAGGATATAAATGCCGATATTTTAAAAGAACACTCAATAAGAACAGCCCGCAAAAACATATCTAAGATAAATCCGCACAATTTCAGAAATCTTAAAGAGTTAAGAGAAGCAAGAGCAAGGCTCAACAAGTCCGGAAGGTAATAAATTCTTCCGCTCACATCCGAAATTCTTAAGTATAAACCTAAGATTATTATCGACTTTTTGCCGTAGCTGTTTTAACCAAATGATTAACGGCATCGCGCGATGTCTTAATCGAAGGGTCTTTAACTCTTTTGGCATATTTTACCGGCGACATTACCGCTTCTTTTAGATGCTTAGGAGCCTTATTACCATACTTATCATATAGCGCCTTCGCCACTTTTTTACCGTCAATCGCATTGTCTTTACTATTCTTTTTATTCATTGCCGCTATCATTGACTCCATCTGAGCTTTGCATTTATCGGCACTGGTCTTCATTGAAGCTTTGGTACTTGTTTTAGCATTGGCCTTAGCGCTCGTTTTCGCTGTCTTCTTTCGAGTGGTTTTTCTGGTATTAGCGGCAGTTTTTCCACTGATTTGTGCCATTTGACTGTCATAGGTAATGGTTTGCCTTGTTGTCATAGGCGGACGCGGTCTCCCCGCATGCTGAGCGACTAAACCGTCAACGGTTCTTTGTGTTGCCGAGGGAAGATAAACACCGGTTTTCAAACAGACATAGTTTCTGGCGCCGCGATTGCCGACCTGAGTATAATATTTTGAATTTCTGATTCCTTCAGCAGCCGCATCATAATTTCCCTCTCTGATATTATTCATTGCTTTGGAAAACTTAGTCATGGCGCCGATACCCATGGTATAACACATATCAAGTACCACAAACTGGCGCTCGGAATCAAGTTGGCGCCACCAAGGATATTTTTGATCTAATTTCCGAGCAATTTTTTCAACATCATTTTTAAGCAGAAATTCGGCTTCTTTTTCTGTAATAGGGTGAGCTGCATCAATCGGATGATTGATAAATCTTCTTTCTTCCTCAGTCAACGGATTAGTCTTAACGTTTCTTCCATAACCGATACAATAACCGATGGTATCTTTAGTAGGTACACGGCAAAAACCTTCACTGAACTTAATGCGATTTAAGTGTTCTTGACTAATCATTTTACACCTCCGGCACAAAATCCGCCATTTATAAATCTTTAATTGGTTTCATTGTAACAAAAACTGCAAATTATGTCAAGTTGCTATAAAAAATGTCACTAAATTGTAACATAAAGCACATTAACAAAAAAACAGACTTTCCTTTATCTTATCCTGATGGGATTAAGTAGAAACAAAAAATGCCGGAGCAATATTTCAACTCCGGCATCAACATACTTAAAAAGTAAGTATTATTTTCAGTTTTCTATTTCATCCGTACGAGGTTCATTTATTTCCGGCGCAACATTCTCGGAATCATCGATTTCCTCGTTGCTATCGTCGTTCAATTCCTCATCGGAATCGGCATCGGCATCAAGTTTTGTAACTGAAACAACATTTTCATTTTCCGCCGTGCGGAACAAAATCACACCTTGAGTCTTACGTCCGGCAATTCTGATATCGTCAACCGGCATACGAATCAACTTTCCGCCATCTGTTACCATCATAACCTCGTTATCATCCTCAATCGGGAACGAGCTAACAACTTCCTTGTTGCGCGGAGACATTTCCATATTGGCAATACCGACACCGCCACGACCGGTTACACGATATTCATACGAAGACGAGCGCTTGCCGTAACCTGTTACCGTAACTGTTAAGATAAACTCTTCATTTTCAGCCATCTTGGCAAATTCTTCCGCCGACAGCAAGTTCAACAAGCCGGTTTGATCGGCACTGATGCAAGCATTTCCGCCGTTTTCTGCTTCCATGCGCTTAATTGCCGAAGACACGCGCAAATATTCGTCACGCTGTTCAGCAGTAGCATCGCTGTGCTTTAATATTGACATTGAAATAACTTCATCATCACCACTTAATTTAACACCGCGAACACCGGTAGAATTACGTCCGACAAACACGCGCAAATCAGCAACCGGAAAACGAATACATTTTCCGCTCTTGGCCGCCAACATAATATCATTGCTTTCATCGCAAAGCGCAACGTTAATCAGTTTATCGCCTTCATCAAGCTTCATCGCGATTTTACCGTTTGACTGAACGTTTACAAAATCCATCAGGCTATTACGACGAATATTACCGCTCTTAGTAGCAAAAGCGATTGACATATTCTCGCACTCGGCCTCATTTTCCGGCAATTTCATGATTGCGGTAATATTTTCTCCTTCAGTCAACGGCAATAAGTTGATGAACGGCTTGCCTTTTGAAGTCGGTGAACCGAGCGGAAGTTTATAAACTTTCATCTTATAAACAATACCGCGGCTTGAGAAGAACAGCACCGGCGTATGCGTGCTGGCCACAAACAAGCGGGTAACAAAATCTTCTTCTTTGGTAGTCATACCGGACTTGCCCTTACCGCCGCGTTTTTGCGCCTTGTAAGCATTCAGCGGAACACGCTTAATATAGCCGGCTTCGGTAACCGTAACCACCATTTCTTCACGTTGAATAAGAGATTCGATATCCTGGTTATATTCAATATCCTCAATCACGGTAAGACGTGGAGTTGCATATTCGTCTTTGACTGCAACCAATTCATCACGCATAATGCCGTAAAGTTTTTCACGACTGGCAAGAATAGACAAGAACTCTTTGATGTTTTCGCCCAAACCCACCAATTCATCATGGATTTTATCTCTTTCCAAACCGGTTAAACGTTGAAGTTTCAAATCCAAAATTGCTTTTGCCTGATCTTCTGAGAGCATATAAATTCCGTTTTCAACCTTGTGGTCCGGCTCATCGATTAAGTTAACCCAACCTTCAACCGAGCCGGCTTTCCACTTAGTTGACATCAAACGCTCTTTAGCTTCCTGCGGTGTCGGGGCGGTTTTAATCAGTTCGATAACCGGATCCAAATTCTCAACCGCAATTGCCAAACCGACCAAAACATGCGCTCTGTCACGAGCCTTATTCAGGCGGAAAATCGTGCGGCGGCGAATCACTTCTTCTCTGAATTCAACGAAGGTTGAAATAATGTCTTTAAGGTTCATCATCATCGGACGACCGCCGTTGATGGCAAGCATATTCATACCGAAACTGGTTTGCAATGAGGTGTATTTATAAAGTTGATTTAAGACTACATCGGCCTGAAAGTCACGCTTGATTTCAATTACGATTCTCACACCCTGACGATCAGATTCATCGCGAATGTCGGAAATTCCCTCAACACGCTTATCTTTAACGAGTTCGGCGATGTGCGAAACAAGAGCGGCTTTATTAACCTGATACGGAACTTCATGGACGATAATAGCCTCTTTATCTTTGCGGATTTCTTCAATCGAGCATTTTGCTCTCATCATCACTGAGCCGCGACCGGTCAAATAAGCCTGACGAGCACCACCATAACCCAAAATTAAGCCTCCGGTCGGAAAATCAGGCCCCGGAACGATTTTAACCAAATCTTCAATTGTTATTTCCGGATTATCGATATAAGCGCAGCAAGCATCAATAACTTCGCCCAAATTATGTGGCGGAATGTTGGTTGCCATACCAACGGCAATACCATTACCGCCGTTTACAAGCAAATTCGGAAAACGTGCCGGAAGAACAGTCGGTTCTTGCAGAGATTCATCATAGTTAGGCATAAAATCAACGGTGTCTTCATCCAAATTATCGGTCAGACAGGAAGAAACTTTTGCCAGGCGTGCCTCGGTATAACGCATGGCAGCCGCACCGTCGCCGTCCATTGAGCCAAAGTTACCTTGTCCGTCAACTAAGGTCAAACGCATGGAGAAAGGCTGAGCCATACGCACCATCGCTTCATAGATTGAACTATCGCCGTGCGGGTGATATTTACCCATAACATCACCGACGATACGCGCCGATTTACGATACGGTTTCGTGCTGTCATAGCCGTTTTCATACATTCCGTAGATAATACGACGATGCACAGGCTTCATACCGTCACGGGCATCAGGCAACGCACGCGAAACGATCACGCTCATTGCATAATCCAAATACGAACGACGCATTTCTTCTGAAATCATAGTCGAGGAAATATTATCGGTTTTGACAACGTTGTTTTCTTCTAATTCTTCTGTCACAATCACACCTCTGTAAATAGATTATTTTAAAACTGTTTTAATATAGCAAATACCCCCTGAAATCAAAAGTATTTTTTGCCATTTATCCACCTTTACATTGAATTTAAAAGTTCAAGAAATTTCAAATAATTTTTGCCTTAAATCAACCGCCCAACTAATACTGCTTCAAAAACATCTAACCTTCATTTCTGCTTAATTTTCCCCTGTCGTCCTTGGGGATTGCGTAGCAATCATCCGAGGACCCCGACTAAATCATCATCTCTTCGTCATTGCGAGGAGCGGTTATTAAACCGCGACGTGGCAATCTCCCTCGTTTCTGTTCATCATTTTCTCTTCCTTTTCCCGTCATC
>ONLJ01000089.1 GCA_900318605.1 uncultured Rhodospirillaceae bacterium
TGCATTTCTTTAACTGAAATACTGAAAAACTCTGCAACTTTTTTCTGGATTTCATCAATAGTGGTTTTTCTATCCATTGAGCGCAGCATATCTTTGAGGATTTCCTGTGTCATATCCAAGGTAATTTCATGGCTGGAAAGAAGTTGCGAATGAGCAACGATTCGCTTTAACGAACCGTCAAGTTCACGGATATTTGATGATATTTTCTGAGCCAAAAATTCTGCAACCTGAGTTGGCAATTCGATTCCCATCTGAGCTGCTTTTTTATTTAAGATACCGATTCTCAAATTAAAATCGGTCGGCATAATATCAGCAACCAATCCGCTGTTAAGGCGAGATTTCAGACGAGTTTCGATACCATCTAAATCATTGGGAGATTTGTCGGCGGAAAGAATAATTTGTCGTCCGCCTTCCATTAAGGAATCGAAGGTATAAAAGAACTCTTCCTGTGTTTGAGCCTTATTTGACAAGAATTGAACATCATCAATCATCAAAACATCAACCGAACGAAATTGTTCCTTAAATGCCGCCGCATCTTTGTAGCGCAAAGCTTTAACAAACTTAAATAAGAACTGCTCCGCAGAAATATAAACCACATTTCTGGTTGGGTCTTGATTCTTTATATGCCAAGCAATAGCGTGCATAAGGTGCGTTTTACCCAAACCGACACCCGAATACAGGAACAACGGATTAAACGAAACATTACGCGACTCGGCAACTTTTTTAGCGGCCGCATAAGCAAACTCATTGGTTTTACCGACCACAAAATTTTCAAAAGTATAAGCCGGATTAAGCTGAGAAGTAATATATTTGTCATCGCCGTAAGAATTGGCTACCCCGTTAAAACCGTAGATACTCTGCGGAGTCGGTGTTGATTTAATCTTCTTTAACAAAGAAGTATCTCCTTTAAGCAAGGAATTAACCGACCCGCCGGCAACATTCTGTACTACGAACTGGATTTTTTTGATTTCCGGATTCTTATGTTCCCAGATTTTATGGATTCTGTCGGAATAATGGGCAATAACCCAGTTTTTTATAAAAGATGTCGGCACACACATATTTATTGTACCATCATTCAATGAGCCGACACTCAAAGGCTTAAGCCAGCTTTCGAAAGCCGTTTCTCCGAATTCGAGCTTCAGTTGTCCGCAAATCTGTTGCCATTGGTCATTTATTGAAAAATCATTATCTCTCAAAGCTTCCTGCGCCATTTTTATTTCCTTATAAAAAGCGTATTTTCCTTATTGTTTAACCTAATTACCTTCATTTATAAAGAGCCTACCGTTCTTATAAAAAGGCACTCCATTCCTATAAAAAAGCCTACCATTTTTATAAAAAGGCACTCCATTCTTATAAAAAAGCTTACCATTTTTATAAAAAGGTTCTCCATTCTTATAAAAAAGCTTACCATTTTTATAAAAAGGCTCTCCATTCCTATAAAAAAAGCCTACCGTTCTTATAAAAAGGCACCCCATTCCTATAAAAAAGCTTACCATTTTTATAAAAAGGCTCTCCATTCCTATAAAAAAAGCCTACCATTCTTATAAAAAGGCACTCTATTCTTATAAAAAAGCCTACCCTTTCTTGTTAATCGAATATTAACAAATAAAAAAACAATTTCAATAGAACTTTTTTAGAACATTGCAATTAATTTTCTTGACAAGTTTTTTTCAGGGAGTCGCCGACAAATATTTGATTTAAAATAAAAAAATGCACGTCGCGCACAAAACATAACGCAACTGCATTAAATAAAAAACCGAAAATTTATCCGTTCTTACAGGGCTTTAATTTTCTGAGCCAGACGAGAAACGGTACGAGAAGCCGTATTTTTCTTGAAAACACCTTTTTGAGCAGCTCTCATCATTTCGCTTTCAGCAACTTTAAAAGCTGCCAAAGCGGCTTCTTTATCAGCGGAAGCAATCAAAGCATCAACCTTCTTTACAAAAGTTCTTACTCTGCTTCTGCGAGCGCCGTTAATCATACTGCGCTTATTGTTTCTAACGATTCTTGTTTTTGCCGACTTATGATTGGCCATAATTTTTCTTCCTTAAAATGTTAATAAACTATTTACACTGGCTAACGTTATAAACGCAACTTAATTGATAAGTCAACAAATTTTTTTTAAATTTTTCAATTTTTTTAAGGTTTTGTTTTCAAAGTCAGTCTGACAATCAAAGGATTTGATGATTCTTTGACCACTTCAAGGTTTTCTCCGTCACGATAAAAAAGCAGACTGTTTCCTCTGTTTCCCTGATAGTTCCAACCCAGTTGCGGCAGCGAATCCATATAAAATTCCGATACCTTGGAAAATTTAATTTTTCTTGAAGTAACATAAGCCTCAACAAGTCTGGTTTCTTCATTACCGAACGAAATATCATCATTGGTTATCTGAGACAAACCGTCCATCAGCGGCACATCTTCCATACCTTCAACAAAACTTGCCGCCGAAACCAGCGAAAGATTCAAAAACATAACCAAAAATAAAAAGGCGATTCGTTTCATTATCAAGCTCCTCACTTTTGCAATGTTTCGCAGAAATAGGTTGAGCGCGAACCCATTATAATTTTTTTGATTCCGCCGTTTTTCAAGTTACACACACAATCCGGACAGCGTTCGCCGGCTTTACCATAAACGCAGAGGTGGTTTTGAAAATATCCCGTATCTCCGTCAGGTCGCTTAAAATCATGAATGGTTGAACCGCCGGCTTTTATCGATTCTTCCAAAATTTCACGAGTATAGCGGATAATTTTCTCAGCTTCATCATTTTTTATCGATTCTGCGGCTCTGTCAGGACGGATTCGCGCCTTATAAAGTATTTCCGAAGCATAGATATTGCCGATTCCGCATATAATTTCCTGATCCAGCAGACTTAGTTTAACCGGCGTTTTTTTGCCTTTGAATTTACCTAAAAGATATTCCGGATTAAGTTTTTCGCTCCACGGGTCAAGACCGAGCTTACCGAGAATCCGATTTTCTTTTATTTTTTTCGATTCGCAAAAACTGATTAAACCGAAACGCCTGGTATCATTATAAATCAAGACTCCCTTATCCGTCGTAATTATGATATGGTCGTGCTTATCCAAACTTTGCGGCAGATGAGAAAAAACCTTAAATTTACCGCTCATTCCGAAATGCCAAATCAAGGTATAACCGTTATTCAAATCAATCAGCATATATTTTGCGATTCGCTTCAAATTGATAACTTTAGCTCCCTTTGCGATTTTTTCAAAATTATCGGGAATAACTTCTCTGAATTTACGCTGACGGATTTCGATATCTTCAATAACAGAATCGAGCAAAACACCTTTAATCATATTTTTTATTGTTTCGACTTCCGGCAATTCGGGCATAAAAATCCTCCGTTTTAATTTGTTATACATCTTAATAAATTGTTTATCTATAGCTTGCAATTATTTATAAACAGAATTAAACTTCATAAAAACACGGCAAAATTGAATGAAGAAAAGAACGAAAAAATATTATGCACCTCAAAACGAAAACGTTGAACACGTTTGCGATTATGAAGGCTGCCATGAAAAAGGAGAATTTCGCGCGCCTAAAGATAAGAGTTTGAAAGAATATTACTGGTTTTGCCTTAAACACGTACAGGAATACAATGCCAAATGGAATTATTATTCCGGCGCCGAATCCGACGATGACGAAAAAGAAAAAGAGCGCAAAAAGATGCACTTCGGGCGCGGTTTCAAGTCGAAGATTCGCTATCAATTCGGATATGATTTATGGGACGAAGCTCAATTTTTCGATTCCGATTATGCCGTCAAATATTCTTCCGGAGGCGAATATTCTGCCGACGGCATATATTTTACCATTGAAGAGCGCAAATACCTTAAAGTTTTGGAGATTGATATTAAAGAAATAAATCCCGAAGTATTGAAGAAAAAATACAAGACATTAGCGAAAAAATATCATCCTGATGTAAACCGAGGGGACAAAGAATCGGAAGAAAAATTCAAACAAATATCGATGGCATATCAGGCATTGAGCGACAAATTTGCCCGTATTCCCAATTATGATATTGTTTAAGAACAGCGCTAAAATAAAGCTTGCAAAGTTTGCTCTTATCGGCTATAAGCAAGAAAATTTTGATTTTTCAGGAGTTAAAAGATGGGTTTTAATTGCGGTATTGTCGGCTTACCTAATGTCGGAAAATCGACTTTATTCAATGCGTTAACACAAACCATTGCCGCACAAGCGGCAAATTTTCCTTTCTGCACGATTGAACCTAACACCGGACGAGTTGCGGTACCGGATAAGCGGCTTGATAAATTGGTAGAAATGGTAAAACCAAAGAATATAGTACCGGCACAGCTCGAGTTTGTTGATATTGCCGGTCTGGTAAAAGGTGCCTCAAAGGGCGAAGGTTTAGGAAATCAGTTCTTGGCCAACATCAGAGAAACCGATGCGATAATTCATGTTTTGCGCTGTTTTGAAAATGACAACATCACTCATGTTGAGGGTTCGGTTGATCCGGTACGCGATGCCGACATTGTTAAAACCGAGCTGATGATAGCCGACTTGGAGTCGCTGTCGAAAAGGATTGATAATTTAAAGAAAAAAGCGACCGGCGGGGATAAAGATGCGGCAATAAATGTCAAAGTAATTGAGCCGATAATTGAAGCCTTAAAAGCCGGAAAACCGGCAATTACCGCCGCACCGAGCATAGAAAACAAAGATGAATACAAGCACTATAAAATGCTGCAACTGCTGACATCAAAGCCGGTTTTGTATGTTTGCAATGTTGATGAAGATTCAGCCGCTACCGGAAATAAATTTTCTGCCGAGGTTGAAAAAATGGCAGCGGCGGAAAATGCCAAAACCGTGATTATTTCCGCCGAAATCGAATCGGAAGTTGCTCAGCTTGAATCCGAAGAAGAAAGAAAAGAATTTTTATCGGCATTGGGATTAAATGAAACCGGATTGGCAAAGATTATTCATGCCGGATACAATCTTTTGGGTTTGCAAACATATTTCACCGCCGGTCCGAAAGAAGTTCGCGCTTGGACATTTGTTAAAGGCATGAAAGCTCCTCAGTGCGCCGGCATTATTCACACTGACTTTGAGCGTGGATTTATCCGTGCCGAAACGATTTCGTATGATGATTACGTAAAATTCGGCGGCGAGCAAGCCTGTAAAGATGCCGGAAAAATGCGCTCGGAAGGTAAAGACTATCTGGTTCAGGATGGCGATTTAATGAACTTTTTGTTCAACGTATAAAAAGTCATTGCGAGGAGCGAAGCGACGTGGCAATCTCCCTCGTTTCTGTTTGTCATTCCCTCTTTCTTTTCCCGTCATCCCTTTCGCGGTGCGACGCATCCGCGAATCAAGGGATCTTTGCTCCGGCGGTTGCGCTTTTTAAGCGCATAAATCCGCCGCTTCCTTGTTCTACATAATAAAA
>ONLJ01000009.1 GCA_900318605.1 uncultured Rhodospirillaceae bacterium
CTTTGTTTGATAACGGTCGTCGTGCCAGAGCTATTACCGGTACGAATAAACGTCCGCTGAAATCTTTATCAGATATGCTTAAAGGTAAGCAAGGTCGTTTCCGTCAGAACTTGTTAGGTAAACGTGTTGACTACTCCGGTCGTTCGGTTATTACGGTCGGTCCGGAACTCAAAATGCATCAATGCGGCTTGCCTAAGAAGATGGCTTTGGAATTGTTCAAACCGTTCGTTTATTCTAAGCTCGAAAAATACGGTATGGCTACTACATTGAAAGCCGCTAAGCGTATGGTTGAAAAAGAGCGTCCGGAAGTGTGGGATATTTTGGAAGAAGTTATTCGTGAGCATCCGGTATTGTTGAACCGCGCACCGACTTTGCACCGTTTGGGTATTCAAGCTTATGAACCGGTATTGGTTGAAGGTAAGGCAATTCATTTGCACCCGCTTGCTTGTACGGCATTTAACGCTGACTTCGATGGTGACCAAATGGCTGTTCACGTTCCGCTTTCGATTGAAGCACAGTTGGAAGCTCGCGTGTTGATGATGTCTTCAAACAACGTTTTGTCGCCGGCTTCGGGTAAACCGATTATCGTGCCGTCGCAAGATATGGTTTTGGGTATTTATTATCTGACTTACTGCATTGATGAAATCAATAAGGTTGAGAAAAAGCCGGAAGATTACAAGATTTATTCCTCTCCGGAAGAATGTATGCTCGCTTTGAACGCCAAGGCTGTTGATATGCACGAGAAAATCAAGTGCCGTATGGAATATGTCGGCGATGATGGTAAATTTACCAAAGGTATTGTGGAAACAACACCGGGACGTATTATCGTATCTGATATTTTACCGAAGAAAGAGGGAGTTCCGTTCTCTCTTGTCAACCGCTTGGTTAAGAAAAAACAGATTTCGCAAATTATTGACGAAGTTTATCGTGTTTGCGGCGGTAAAGAGACATGTATCATGGCCGATGCCATTATGGGTTTGGGCTATAAATATGCTTGCTTGTCGGGAATTTCGTTCGGTAAAGATGACTTGATTGTTCCTGATGCCAAGAAGAAGTTGATTGAAGAAACTTCGGCTCAGGTTAAGGAATTTGAGCAACAGTATCAAAACGGTTTGATTACCAAAGGCGAAAAATACAATAAAGTGGTTGATATTTGGGCATCATGCACCGATAAGGTTGCCGATGAGATGATGAAAAACATTTCTAAGCCTGATGAGCATAATATGCTTAACTCCGTCTATATGATGGCTGACTCCGGCGCCCGCGGTAGTGCTGCACAAATGCGCCAATTAGCCGGTATGCGCGGATTGATGGCTAAACCTTCAGGCGAAATTATCGAACAACCGATTATTTCAAACTTTAAGGAAGGTTTGACGGTGTCGGAATACTTCAACTCTACCCATGGTGCTCGTAAAGGTTTGGCTGATACGGCTTTGAAGACCGCTAACGCCGGTTATTTAACTCGTCGTTTGGTTGATGTCGGACAAGATGTAGTTATTACCGAAACCGATTGCGGAACCGAGCATGGTATCGTTGTTCGTCCGGTTGTTGACGGCGGTAACGTAATTGCCTCCATCGGCGAAAGAATTTTGGGAAGAACCGCAGCTGAGGATATTGTTCATCCGGAAACCGGTGAAGTTATTGTTCACAAAGGTCGTTTGATTGATGAGAGCGACGTTGAAAAGGTTGAAAAAGCCGGTGTTGAACAGGTTATGATTCGTTCGGTTTTGACTTGCGAATGTGAAAACGGTGTTTGCGCCGCTTGTTACGGACGTGATTTGGCCAGAGGTACTCCGGTTAATATCGGCGAGGCTGTCGGTGTTATTGCCGCACAATCCATCGGCGAACCGGGTACTCAGCTGACACTTCGTACGTTCCACATCGGTGGTGCTGCCTCGAAATCAGCCGAGCAATCGACGATTGAAGTTCCGTTTGCCGGTATTCTGAAAATTGAAAACGGTCATACGGTTACCAATGCCGAAGGTCATGTGATTGTTTTGGCTCGTAACTGCGATATCGTAATTGTTGATGAGCAGGGACGTGAAAAATCAAGACATCATGTTCCATATGGTGCGAAAGTTATGGCTCATGAAGGAGATAAGGTTACCAAAGGTCAGAAGATTGCTGAATGGGATCCGTTTATGATCCCGATTATTTCCGAACGTTCCGGAACAGCTCAACTGATTGATTTAATCCCGAATGTTTCAGTTAAGGAAAGCATGGATGAGACAACCGGTATCAGCTCGAAAATGGTTATCGATTGGCAGTCCGGTCCGACCGCTAATGCCAACTTGAAACCGAGTATTGTCTTGAAAGATGCCAAAGGTAAGCCTGTTACTTATGAATCCGGTAAAGAAGTTCGCTATTATTTGTCGGTTGATGCCGTATTGAACGTTGATAACGGAACAGAAGTTAAAGCCGGCGATATTATCGCACGTATTCCGAGAGAAAGTACTAAAACTAAAGATATTACCGGTGGTTTGCCGCGCGTTACCGAGTTGTTTGAAGCTCGCAGACCGAAAGATCCGGCAATCATTTCCGATATTGACGGTATGGTTGAGTATGGCAAGGATTATAAGTCGAAGCAGCGTATTATGGTTGTTCCGGAAGACGGAACTCCTATGGAATACATTGTGCCGAAAGGTCAGCGCTTGGTAGTTCAAGACGGCGATATCGTTAAAAAAGGCGATATGTTGGTTGAAGGTACTCCGGCTCCGCATGATATCTTGCGCGTTTTGGGCGTTGAAAAACTGGCAGAATATCTGGTTCAGGAAGTTCAAGCGGTATATCGTTTGCAAGGTGTGGCGATTAACGATAAGCACATTGAGGTTATTGTTTCGCAAATGTTGCGCAAGGTTGAAATTACCGCTCCGGGCGATACGACATTCTTGGTCGGCGAACAGGTTGATCGCGATGTGTTCGAGTTAGAAAACGAAAAAACGGTAAAAGACGGCGGCGAGCCGGCTAAAGCCGATCCGATTTTGCTCGGTATAACTAAGGCAAGCTTGCAGACCAAATCGTTTATTTCTGCTGCATCATTCCAGGAGACAACTCGTGTATTGACTGAAGCTGCCGTTGAAGGAAAGGTCGATAAATTGAGCGGTCTGAAAGAAAATGTTATCGTCGGTCGTTTAATACCGGCCGGTACCGGTAATGTTTTACGTTCGCTCAAGAAAGTTGCCGCTCAGAACGATAAGGAAATTCTTGCTATGCGTGAGGCTCAGCAACAACAGCATCAACAACAGATTGAAGCTGAAGGAACTGCAGCTCCCGAAATAACGGAATAATCCTTATAAGAGATTTAAGCCAAAACACTTCTTTGAAATTCAGAGGAGTGTTTTTTTATTTTTCTGTTGACAATTTGTCGAAAAAAGATTATATCATGAGGACAGAAATTTATATTTAAGTTTAACTAAAATTTACAATTATGCATGCATTGGAAATTTTAGCCCTTGTGGGCTTAGTGTTGTTGGTTTTTGCCGCTACGATGAGGTTTGCGAAGGGAGACGACAGGTTTTTATTTATGACCTTTAATTTCTTTCCTCGTATGAAACTCCAAGCTTGGGTGCGTCGCTCGTTTGTGGTTGGTATCTTATTGGTTGCACCATGGTATTTTTCCTCGGTGCATGGATTTGGCGAAGCAATAGTAGGTATTGTCCTGTTTGTGCTTTGTCTGTATGCCTTGTTCGTTTTTATAGTTCCGATTGTGATTTTTATTCTGTTGGTAGCTTATGATATTCTACACGGAATTTGGAAATGGATGAGCTAGAAAAAATTAACAAAAGTTTTGCCGCCGGTTGATACCCGCGGCATTTTTTTATTATAAATTAAAAATTATCCGGCGTTCAAAAATTCTTTAATAGGGCGATATGACTTGCGGTGTTCTGAGGTTATGCCGTATTTTTTCAAGGCTTCAATATGTTGTTTGGTGCCGTAACCGGCATTTTTTTCAAATCCGTAAGCCGGAAATTTGAGAGCCATTTCTTTCATCAGGTTATCACGATAAACTTTTGCCAAGATACTGGCCGCCGATATTGAGTAAGATAGGGCATCGCCTTTGATTACATATTCGGCGGGACAGATAAAATTCTTCGGTAATCTGTTGCCGTCAATAAGGGCAATTTGAGGTTTTAGTTTTAATTGTTGAACCGCACGGCTCATCGCCAAAAACGTTGCTTGCAAAATATTAAGCTCATCAATTTCTGTCGCACTTGCCAAACCGATGCCATAAGTAAGATTACCATTTTCTGCCTCTTTTAACAGAAGCTCATATAATCGTTCACGTTTTTTTGCCGAGAGCTTTTTGGAATCATCAAGATTTTCCAAAATTTCGGGGTTAACATCGCGGTTCAAAAATATTACGGCGCCGGCTGCCACAGGTCCTACCCATGGTCCTCGTCCCGCTTCGTCAATGCCACAGACAAGTCCTTGATATTTATTTTCATATTTCCAATCCGGCATGGTTCATTCCTCTTATTGTTTATATTTATCTCGCAAATCAAATAAATGCAAATAAAAAATATTTTTACCCCTTGCGCAGGCAAAAAGTGCTTCCTATATCAAGAACTAGAAAAAGTTTTTTACAAAAAAAGGAAGAATTGAAATGAGTAATAAAGTTATAGGTATTGATTTAGGTACTACAAACTCTTGCTTTGCAGTTATGGAAGGCAAAGAGGCTAAAGTTTTGGAAAACACCGAAGGTGCAAGAACAACACCTTCAATGGTTGCGTTTACTGACACCGAGCGTTTGGTTGGGTATCCGGCTAAAAGACAGGCAGTTACCAATCCTGAAAACACGCTGTTTGCAATTAAGCGCTTAATCGGACGTCGCTATGATTCACCGGAAGTAGAAAAATTCAAAGAACATTCTCCGTTCAAGATTATTCCAGGCGATAACGGCGATGCTTGGGTTGAAGCAAAAGGCGAGAAATTCGCTCCTTCGCAGATTTCGGCAATCGTTTTGCAGAAAATCAAAGAGTATGCCGAAAGTTATTTGGGCGAAAAAGTTGATAAAGCAGTTATTACGGTTCCGGCTTACTTTAATGACTCTCAACGTCAGGCAACCAAAGATGCCGGAAAAATTGCCGGTTTGGAAGTTTTGCGTATTATTAACGAACCGACAGCGGCTGCGCTTGCTTATGGTATGGATAAAAATGCCAACGGTACGATTGTCGTATATGATTTGGGTGGCGGTACGTTCGATGTTTCGATTTTGGAAATCGGCGACGGTGTGTTTGAAGTTAAGGCCACGAACGGCGATACGTTCTTGGGTGGTGAAGACTTTGACCAACGTGTTGTAAATTATCTGGCTGATGAATTCCAAAAAGAAAGCGGTATTGATTTACGAGCCGACAGACTTGCTTTACAGCGTTTGAAAGAAGCCGCCGAGAAGGCTAAAATTGAGCTTTCATCGACCACACAAACCGATGTTAATTTGCCGTTTATCACGGCTGATGCCACCGGTCCTAAGCACTTGAATATCAAATTGACACGTGCCAAACTCGAGTCTTTGGTTGAAGATTTGATTGATAAAACCGAAGGACCTTGTCGCAAGGCTTTGGAAGATGCCGGTTTGAAACCGAGCGATATCAGCGAGGTTATTTTGGTCGGCGGTATGACTCGTATGCCGAAAGTTCAGGAAAAAGTTAAGGAAATATTTGGTAAAGATCCGCATAAAGGCGTTAACCCTGATGAAGTTGTGGCCGTCGGTGCCGCAATTCAGGGCGGTGTCTTGATGGGCGATGTTAAAGATGTTCTTCTTTTGGATGTTACCCCGCTTTCTTTGGGTATTGAAACTCTGGGCGGTGTGTTTACCCGTCTTATTGATCGCAACACCACCATTCCAACCAGAAAGAGTCAGGTATTCTCAACTGCCGAGGACGGTCAGACAGCCGTTACTATCAGAGTATTCCAAGGCGAGCGTGAGATTGCCGCTCACAACAAACTTTTAGGTCAGTTTGATTTGGTCGGTATTCCACCGGCTCCGCGCGGTATGCCGCAAATTGAAGTAACTTTTGATATTGATGCCAACGGTATTGTAAACGTTTCGGCCAAGGATAAAGCTACCAACAAAGAGCAGGCTATTCGTATTCAGGCTTCCGGCGGTTTGAGCGACGATGAAATCAACAAGATGGTTAAAGATGCCGAGGCCAATGCTGAAGCCGATAAGAAGAAAAAAGAATTGGTTGAAGCTAAAAACCATGCCGAAGGTTTGATTCACGAAGTTGAAAAGAACTTGAAAGAGTTCGGAGATAAAGTTGCCGAGGCCGATAAGAATGCAATTACTTCGGCAGTTGAATCGGCTAAAGGCGCAATTGAGAAAGACAATCTTGAGGATATTAAGTCCAAGACCGATGCTTTGATGCAGGCTTCAATGAAGTTGGGCGAGGCGATGTATAAGTCGCAGCAAGCTCAGGGAGCACAAGGTCAGGCTCAAGGTGCCGATATGGGCGCAGGTGCTTCGGAAAATAAGGCCGATGAAAAAGTCGTTGATGCCGATTTTGAAGAAGTAAAATAACTTTTCTCATCTATCCTCCAATCCGTCGCCAAAGGTTTTCTTTAGCGGCGGATTTTTTTTGTAAAAAATACTTGACTTTTGTCTATGGAGGATGGTATGCTACACTATATGCAACAATTTTCATGAGGATAAAATAAATGACTAAATCAAAGCTTAATGAATTTGCCGTAGATGTGTGTTTTGATGAGAGAAAAATGGAAATATCAAACGATGGTTTTAAATTAAACATACTTCCGATTCAAGAAAAAGTACAAATTGCCAAAGAATATAATCAACAAAAAAATCCTAACTTACGACAAAGTGTGGTAATTTCAGATATGGAAGTTAGTCGTTTAGAGGATATTGAAGATAAAAAAGATGCGCAAGAAATTTTGAATGCTTATGATAAATGTGCCAAAAATCTCAAATCTAAAGTTTTTAATCTTGACCATAATAAATATCACCTCGGGCGAAATATTAAAGAATTTGTATGCGGAAATCCGGAATTTTCAGCACAAGCTTTTGATATTATGGATAAAAATCTTATCGATGTTGATGTGATTGATCCTATCCGCTCTTGTATGTCGCGTGATAACTCACTTATGGATAAAGGATTTGCCGCAATACATAAAAGTGCTGATGCTATTTGTGCCAAAGCTTCCGATAACAAAAAAGCCGCTCAACAATTGAATTTAGTATTCGCTGATTTGTATAATTTTTACGGACGTCTTGAGTCTGTAGATACAATTGATAAAATTACATCGTATTTTTCAGAATTTGAGCATCAAATGGACAGAAAATTTTGCAATCTTGAATATATTTGTTCAGGTGTTGCAAGTTCGGAATATCATAAGAATAATCCTGAAAAGTATGAAAAAATGGAGATTTTATCAAAGTCTTTTGATAAATGGGAAAAAGGAAAAGAGCCGTTTAAGGATATATACGAAAGAGAAACAAAGCGTAGCTCCTTTATCAATAAGGTAGAGCAAAAAGTTGTGGCTCGTTCTCGTGATAAGGGCGAATTATATCTCGGAAATGATGATGTTGGTTTGTTAAACAGAGTTGCCCGAAAAGATGACTATTTGGAATTTAAGGAAAACGGAAAAAGTGGGGATAAAGATGTAATAGCTCGCAATAAGATATTGATGCAGGCTCGCAAAGAAAGTAAAAATGAAGGCAAACAATAGCGATTTTTAAAAATCATAAAATGCCGTCGGAATTAAATCCGACGGCTGTTTTTTTGCGAGGCAATCTAAATATGTATTGATAGTTGACTTTTGGGCTTATAATTTGTATTGTTTTATTGAATAATGAGGATTTTCAGATGATAACACAAAACAGATGGCAACATATTTTGGGTGTGGCGCGAAAATGCAAGGAATTTGCTGTAAAATATAAGCCTGAGGACGGCGAATTTGCCGAGGATATGTTTTTACTCGGTATGCTGCATGATATGGGTTACGAGTTTATGGAAAGTAATGCTTCTCATGCCTTTGTGGGGGGAGGTATTCTGAAACGCTCGGGTTATAAATATTGGCAGGAAGTGGCTTTGCACGGCGATGAAAGTGTTGATAATATGTCTGATGAGCTGTTTATATTAAACTGTGCCGATATGTCAACCGGTCCGAGCGGCGAGGATTTTACTTTCGATGAACGTCTGGCGGAAATAAAAAGCCGTTTCGGTGTCGATTCATCTCCATACAAAAAATGTGTAATCGAAGTCGAAAAACTAAAAGCAGATAAACGATACAGTAAAATACTGTAAATCTATGCTTTTAAAAAGATTTAATCAGGTGCTTTTTAGTGGGCATCGGCCCAGTTATTGCTGATTTGGGCATCAACCGGCATTTTTATATTCAATTCCGGAATGTTCTCCATGGTTTGGCGCACCAATTCGGAAACTTTCTGCGCATCAACCTCTTTTGCCTCAATAACCAGCTCATCGTGAACTTGCAATAAAATCCGTGCATCATATCCGCTTTTTTGCAAAGCATAATTAACCCGTTGCATTGCCAATTTTACCAAATCGGCGGCACCGCCTTGTATCGGCGCATTTATCGCCGCACGTTCAGCCATGGCCGAAATTGCCTTGTTATCGCTGTTAATACCGAAAATCGAGCATTTGCGCCCGAAAGGTGTTAAAATATAGCCGTTTTGGTGGGCGAAAATCTTAATCTTTTCCATATAGGTTTTAATTTCCGGCATAATCGCAAAATAAGCATCGATGTATTGTTTTGCTTCATCATTTTTAATATTGAGTTGCTTAGCCAAACCATATTGCGAAATTCCGTAAACAATGCCGAAATTTATGGCTTTAGCGCGACTTCTGAGTTCTTTATCAACATTCTCATAAGGAATCCCAAAAACTTTTGCCGCAGTTGAAGTGTGAATGTCAATACCTTTGGCAAATGCTTCTTTTAAGGCTTTAACATCGGCAACTTCCGCCAAAAGCCGGAGTTCCATCTGGCTATAATCGGCATCAATCAGCAGATAACTCCGGCGTGCCACAAAGCATGCACGAATTTTGCGCCCTAAATCGCTGTGATTCGGAATGTTTTGTAAGTTCGGATTTGATGATGCTAAACGTCCGGTATTAACAACTGTTTGGGCAAAAGTGGTATGCACGCAGTCGTTTTTATCTTTTAATTCTAAAAGCGAAGTGGTATAGGTCGATTTCAGCTTGGCAAAACCGCGCCATTCCAAAATCTTTGCAACTAACTCGTTTTCTTCCGCAAGTTTTTCCAAAACGTCGGCACTGGTATTATAACTACCTGAAGCGTTGCGCTTGCCTTTTAAACCCATTTTTTCAAACAGAATCCGGCCGATTTGACGTGGAGAGGCAATGTTAAACTCCTCGCCGGCAAGCTCATATATCTGATGCTCGATTTTTTGCAAATCTTCACTAAGTTCTATATCTAAGCGATTTAAGTAATTGGTATCAACCTTGATTCCGTGCTTTTCCATTCTTTGCAAAATTTCAATCAATCGGCGCTCAATAGTTTCATAAACATAAGTTTTATGTTCATCAAAAATTCGCTTTTTCAAAGTGTTATAAATCGGCAGAATACAGTTGGTTAGTTCAAAAATATAAGTATTTTCTTTTGTATTTAAGCCTTCCGGGTTAATTTTATCTTCCGGCTCTAATGAGATGCCTAAGCAAATCTCCGCTAATTCCGTGAGCGAATGGCCGTGTTCCGAGCTGTCCAAAACATACGACATCAGCGAAACGTCGTGATACGGAAAAAGGTTGAGTTCGCCAAGCAGATAATCTTCGAGTAAATGCCATTGCTCCTTGATATCCGCCGAAATTTTTAAGATGTTTTCGTTATTGAACAACTCAAGCAAAAACTTTTTAATTTCTTCCCGCGACAATCCGGAAGTATTGCTTACGGCAAATAAATCAAGCGGCTGCTCGGTTTTTAGTTCAAGCAAATATACGCAATTTTCCTTCGGACTGAGGCAAATAGCACTTGCCTGTCCGTCTTTTTGAAATATCTTGAAGGCCGTTTGATGATTGGCTTCAATTTCCTGCCGGCAAGTATTTAATGCGCTTTTGTCGTTGATACGCAAATAAGCTTTTCTAACTTCTTTTATGGTTGTTATCGGCTCGGAAATTCCGATTGTTTCATTACGCTCGTTTGCCCATTTTTCAAGTTTCGGGCGAATACTTTTAAAACCGTATTTATCGGCAAATGCCAGTACGGTTTTGACATCGGGAGCGCGCATTTTGAAATCTTCTAAGTCTTTTGTTACCGGAGAGTTTTTGTTTAAAGTCGCAAGCTTAAAGGAAATCAGCGCCGCTTCCTTATTTTGCATAATCAAATCGCGGCGGCGCTCTTGGGGAATCTTTTCGGCGTTGTCAAGCAGATTTTGTAACGATCCAAACTCGTTAATCAGTTCGCCGGCGGTTTTCGGACCGATGCCGGGAACTCCGGGGATATTATCAATCTTGTCACCCATCAATGCTTGAACATCGACCACCTTATCAGGTGTTACCCCGAATTTTTCCACCACGTCTTTTTCGGTAAAGAATTTATCTTTCATGCCATCATAGAACTCAACGTTTTTGCCAATGAGTTGCATCAAATCCTTATCGCCGGAAACAACCACCGACTGCCAGCCTTTTTTTACCGCCATATCGGCATAAGTGGCGATTAAATCATCGGCTTCATACCCTTCCATTGCAATCCACGGCAGGTTAAGCGCTTCAACCGCCTGATGAATCACGTCAAACTGGGGAATCAACAATTCGGGAGTTTCGGAACGATTTGCTTTGTATTCCCTATAAATCTGATTGCGGAAATTTTCTCTTTTTGCATCAAAAATCACCACCGCATAATCGCAGTCGATTTTATTAAGTAAGCGCATAAACATCGTGACCACACCATATACGGCATTTACCGGTGTGCCGTTTGGTGCCGTCATGTTCGGCAAAGCATAAAACGCACGGAAAATATATCCTGAACCATCAATTAAGCAAATTTTCGTCATCAAAAGCTCCTGTATTTAATATAAACCATTTTAGCGATTTCAAAGCCTAAAAAAAGCGAAAAATATATCAATTAACAGTTTTTATAGTTATCAATTGTTTTTTTTGAGAGGTAATTAGGCTATAAACAAAAACCCGCCGGTTGGAAAAGGCGGGTAAAATATTTTTTATTTTTTATTTCAATCAGTTAGAATTTATAGTTCATTGAGAACGTAAACGTCTTAACCGAGTTTTCATAACGTGCGGTTACATGGTTTCCCTTGTTTCCGGTCAACTCGGTATCAAGTGTTGCATCGTGTGCACTGATGTAAGTAAAACCGGCATCAAAGCTGAGCTTTTCGCTGTATTGATAGCCCAGACCGGCAGAATACCAAATACGATCACTATCAGGAACACGAGGTGTACGGTGTTGCATACGTACGGCACTTTGGTCATAAGCCAAACCTAAACGCAATTTCCATTGTTCATCGAGCATATAACTGGTTCCGATGGCATAGAAATTGGTATCGCGCCATTTTTCATCAACTCTTGAAATATAAGGCATACCCGGCAAATTGTTGTTTTCGCGGCTGACAAACTCAAGCTCTTGGAATGAACTCCAGAATACACGCTGATATTCGGCCATCACTGCCCAACGGTCGTTAATGTCATGATAAATACCGAGAGAAAGCATCGCCGGAGTGGTCAAATCAACTTTGATTCTCTGATTGAGAATGGAATCAAAGTATGTTCCGTAAGCTCCCGGAGCATATGATCCTTCTGATTTTAATTTTCCTTTGATTTTGTTTTTAACTTCGCTGCGATAAGCGATACCGGCACGTGTAGAATCGGTAAATTCATACAATGCACCGATTTGATAGCCTAAACCGATGGAATGTCCGTCGGCTTGTACATAATTAGTATAAGCTTCTTTTTTGGCTGAATTGGTTAAGTGAGCCCACAAATATTGAATTTGTAAACCTGCACCTAATGAGAGTTTATCTGTTGCTTTATAAGCAAACATAGGTGTAACTTCAACGGTTTTTACATCAGATGTAATTCCATGGTCGGAACCGACCCAATCACGATCATATTTTGTAATCATGCCAAATGGTACGTTCAATGCAATTCCGGCATAAGCCTTATCGTTTATCTGGTATGAAACGGTACCGTTTGGAGAAACGGCTGCATGTACGACATTCTGTACATCGGCATCACGTTCTCCTTTTGCGTTTCTGACGTTGCGAGCGCTGGCTTTAGGTGCAATGTATGATGCGCCCAAATTTAATTGTGTGCCTTTCTGTCTGGTTAATCCGGCAACGTTGAAATACGCATAGGAGTTGTTTTCGGCTCCGGCAGTTGCACCGGCAAAAGCATTTCCCTGAGCAGCTGACGATTGCTCTCTCAAGTGGAAACCGGCCGCATAAGCACTTGACATCAATACTATTGTACTCAAGGCCGTTAAAGTAGAAACTTTTATCATCTTTGTCCTTATATATCGTTTATTGTTTACAGAAACTCACATAGTTTCTTTCGGGTAACCATAAAACATATTTTTTTTATTTTGGCAACAATCAGCACTCATTGCGGGGGATAATTTGGTATATATAAGTTAAATCAATAGGTTATATGATATTTATGTCTTGTTGATTACTTTTTAGAAAATGTTTACAAAAACGAAATGCTGGTATAATTTAAGGGATAAGCAAAATTATAGAAAGGTTTGGACTGTGGTAAATTTTATTAAGTTTTGTTTGCGTCGTATTTTCAAGCTAATGAAGGTTAAATGTATCTTCGAATATGATCCGAAAAAATTTCCTAAAAAAGGTGTTTATGTCGTTAATCATGTATCCTATTTGGATCCGATTATGCTGTTCGCTTTTCTGCCGGGAAATCCGGTATTTGCCATGAACGGACACTTGTGGCGTCGTCATTGGATTCGTTTTTTGATGAAAAAAGCTGATGTTATTGAGTTTAATCCGATTGAGCCGGCCGATATCAAAAAGCTGATAGCCAAAGTCGATGAAGGGCGCAAGGTTGTTATTTTTGCCGAGGGAAGAATTACCGAAAACGGCGGATTAACAAAAATTTATGAGGCTCCGGGACTGGTTGCCGATAAGTCAAAATCTTCGATTATTCCGGTTTGGATTGACGGTCCGCAATACGGTTATTTTTCCAAAACCAAAGGCAGATTGCCGCACAGACCTCTGCCGAAAATGCGTATTTATGTCGGAAAACCGCAGAGCTTCAAACTTAAAGATGAGTTGCGTCGTCAACGTGACCATATCAGTAATGAAGTTTATGTGATTTTGCGCGAATTAGGCTTTAAAATAAATTATAATCCGAAAATTTCGCTGTTCGCTCAGTTGATGAAGACGGCAAAAGTTTATTCGCGTAATGGCTTTTTCTCTAAACGTCCGCGGATAATTGAGGATATCAACCGCAAGCAAAAATCTTATAAGGATATTTTGGTCGCTTCGTTTGCTCTGGGCAGAAGTTTTCGAAAGTTTGCCACGCATAATGAAAATGTCGGAGTGCTGTTACCTAATGCCATCGCTACGGTTTGCACGTTTTTCGGTTTGTCGGCTTTTGAGCGTACTCCGGTAATGATTAACTTTTCGGTCGGTGCCAAAAATATGGTTTCAATGTGCAAAACCGCGTTGGTTAAGTCGGTTATAACCTCAAAATCATTTATTGTTAAAGCAAAAATGGAAAATGTGATTGAGGAACTGCAAAAAAACGGTTTGAATATAGTTTATCTGGAAGATATTGCTAAGAAAATGTCCATCTGGACCAAGCTTAATGCTTTGCTCAGCTATAAAATAAAGCGTGTTCCATATAAAGAAGGCGGTAATAAAAAAGCGGCGATTTTGTTTACATCAGGTTCGGAGGGAGCGCCGAAAGGTGTTGTTTTGAGCCATGCCAACTTTATTGCCAATATCAATCAGATGGCGGCAATTCAGACTATTAACTACAAGGATTTGTTGTTTAATGCTCTACCGATGTTTCACAGTTTTGGTTTGACTGTTGGTACGTTGTTCCCGTTATTTGAGGGCAGTAAGCTGTTTTTGTATCCGTCGCCGTTGCATTATCGTGTGGTTGCCGAACTTGTTTATGAGCTTGGGGCAACTTTGATGATCGGTACGGATACGTTCTTGCGCGGATATGCCAAAATTGCACACCCTTACGATTTCCACACCGTTCGTTTGATGTATTCCGGAGGCGAGGCCGCTAAGCAGGACACCCGCAGTATGTGGATGGAACATTCCGGTGTGCGGATGATGGAGGCTTACGGCTCAACTGAATGTACACCGGTTATGACCGCCAATAATGAAATTTTCAACAAATTCGGCTCAATCGGAAAGTTGCTTCCTGGTATGCAATATCGGATATCTCCGGTTGATGGTATTGAAACCGGCGGCGAGCTTTGCGTTAAAGGTCCGAATGTGATGATGGGGTATTATATGCCGGATAATCCGGGGGTTTTAGTGCCGCCGGAGAATGGTTGGTATCATACCGGTGATGTGGTTGATGTCGATGAAATCGGTTTCTTTACGATTAAAGACCGCATTAAACGCTTTGCTAAAATCGGCGGAGAGATGGTTTCGCTCAATGCCGTACAAGATATGGTTATTGATGCCACTAAAGATATGGGGACTGAATATTCTTACGGTGTAGTTGCCGTTCCGCATGAAAGCAAAGGAGAGCAAATTGTTTTGGTTACCAATAATGAACAGGTTACTTCTTCGCTTTTGCATGATTATGTGAAAACCAATGGTATGTCGGAGCTTTATCTGCCTCGTGTTATATTATATCACGAAAAATTGCCGGTGTTTGCAACCGGTAAATCA
This sequence comes from uncultured Rhodospirillaceae bacterium, assembly GCA_900318605.1. Lineage (GTDB taxonomy): Bacteria > Pseudomonadota > Alphaproteobacteria > RF32 > CAG-239 > RUG410. The sequence continues at coordinate 14,816 of ONLJ01000009.1, forward strand.
GATAATGTTACCTTGAAAAAAGAAGTTATGGCTGAACTTTTCCCTCAAGAAGAGGTCAAAGCGGCTTAATATAAATAAGTTTTTAATTTTATAATAAGGAAAGATAAAAATGGTAGGAAGTATAAATAAAGTTACGTTGCTTGGAAATCTCGGAGCGGATCCGATTGTCAACAATGCTCCGAGCGGTGCGAAAATTGTGAATTTGCGTGTGGCAACTTCGGATACATGGAAGGATAGAACCACCGGCGAACGCAAAGAAAGAACAGAGTGGCACAGAGTGGTTATTTTTAATCCGCAGTTGGCTGAAACAGCAGAGAAATATCTGCGTAAGGGTTCTAAAGTGTATTTAGAGGGTCAATTACAGACAAGACAATGGAAAGATAATTCCGGCATGGATAGATATACAACCGAAGTCGTATTACAGAATTTTGGCTCGACTATGGTGCTGCTTGACAGCCGTAACGGCGGTTCTGATTTTGTACAGCCGGCAGGTGGCGATGATGTATTCGGAACTTCGTCTTCTTCTTGGGATAACAGCTCGGCAACAACCCCGTCGGCTGATTTAGATGATGACATTCCGTTTTAAAAAATAAAAAGCAACAAAAAATCCCTCGCGGCGGTTAAGCGGCGGGGGAGTTTTTATTTTAGTATTTACGGTAATGATACTTCAAGAAGTGTTTGCGCATCACTTCGTCAAGGAATCTGGTCTTTGCGTAGCACTATATTTTAAATAATTCGAAGATCCCTTGACCAAACCTGACGGTTTGGAGGGATGACACATTATTGTTTCTATGACCAAAACAAAAAAAAATCCGCTTGAGGTGGTTAGCCCCAAAGCGGATTTTCTTAAATCAGATCATTTGTTGTCTAAGCCTTTTGACTCAGGTTGTAATTAACCCTATTGATGGTATTAACCATATCGATGAAGTTTTCGACGGTCTGTTCCCTGCGAAAAGCAAACTCAGTCAGCGGATTATACATATCAACGAATATACCGTAGAGGTCATACAGCTTGTTAAACATATCCTCAAAATCCAGTGAATCCATACCGAATTCATCACAGAGATTTGTCTTCAGTAGTTTCTCATCAGGTATGTGCAGAATACCATCATGATATTCGGTAAGCACTTCCAACAAAATCTCACGAACCTCAGATACTCCAATCTCTTTCATAAGCGTTTGGTCTCGGCTTTAACGAGCGTAGGTTCTCTACGGCGAACATTAAATGATCACTGATGTATGTATTCCTTGCTTGCACAAAGAACCATTTTCCAATAATACCTTCATAATTTGATTGTTAAACACAATATTAGACGAA
>ONLJ01000039.1 GCA_900318605.1 uncultured Rhodospirillaceae bacterium
TATTCTTCTAATAAGCTCTTTTTCTTTTTAGATTTAGAAAAATATTTAGATAAATCATCAGACATATACTTTCCCTTTATTTTTCCACAAATGATAATAAAGCTTCTTTCCATTTTTCAAATTTAATATTATCAGGTATGGAAGCATTTGCCGGACTTGTTGATGGAAGTTTTTCAGATTTTCGATTTTCTAAATATTCTGCGTTATATTTTTTAAAATATTGAGCAGCTTTTTGACCATTAAATAAAATATATTTCACTGATTGAAATTTTGAAAAATCATTCGGCTTATAATTTTTAATTTTAGAATCTAAACTTCCATCTCTTTCACATACCGAAAGGCTATCCCATAAACCGATAGAATAATGTTGTAAAAATTGATTTCTCTTATCTTCTTCCAATTTTTGCCCATGATTTAATATTTTTTCGATATATATCCAAAATTTATTATGAGGATTTGCATAATACATTTGTTTTTTGATTGACTCGTCTCCCGGCATTGTTCCAACAATTAAAATACGTGTCTTATCATCAATCCAAGGCTCTAAACATTTTTTTTGCATTATTTTATCCATTCAATTTTAAATAAAGTCATATACAATTTAATATATTTATTTTCTAAAGGCAAATAATTTTTAAAAACGATTAATCTACTGAAAAACAATAATATTTTATACAATTGGTTCGTAAAATTTCCAAAAATACGCATTTTCAAAAACATAACATTGTGCGCGCGTTTCACACTGCGCACCCTGGCGGGACGGCTCATTCTTCGCCGTCATCTTAAAACAACCAAAGCCGTTTTTGCGATTCCGAACTCGTATAAGTGCTTGAAAATAAAAGAAAAAGCAGGCTTTTTACTGCCTGCTGTTTGTATTGGTGATGCTTTGCTCGCATTTTACGAGCTGAATTTAGGTTGTAAATGGCCTAAGCTGTGAGACTAACGTAAAAATTTCTGGATTCTATTTTTATTTTGTTTTACAATAACAGCAGTGAATGTAAAATCGATTTAGATTACTATAAACCGACTTTGCCAAATACCGATAAAGCGCTGTGCCACAACGATTTAAGCGGCTCTAATCTGTTACTCAATCCCGAAAGCGATGATATTCTCGCCGGCATTATTGACTTTGGTAATATGGTTGTTATGCCAAAATATCAGGATTTTTTCCCGCTTTACAAAGTTGACCGCAAATTGGCGATTGATACGCTGACGGAATATACGCTTGAAAAACGCAAAGACCGCCCATCATTTAAGCCGGAAGTCGCCAAGGTTTTAGAAAATTTTGCCGGTAGTTATCAAAGAGAAATATTGAATCAGAAACAGATACAAATTACAAAAAATAAAATCTACTAAACGTATTGCGTTTTATATTGCTTTGTGATATATTTTTAATCAAAGGAGATAATATGCCTGATTGTAAAACGCACGGATACCGCCATTTGGATGAAGAGAGTTACAGAAATATTACGAACTCTCCTAATTTAGGTGTTAAAATTCCGACCACAGGATACAATTTGCAAGCAACCAGCCATATATGCCGGAATTTTGCCAAACAAACGGAAGATTGCGGATTTTTAGATACGTCAGCAATGCTGAATTCTAAAACTCAAAATGAAGCTTTAATGTATGTCTTGCAAGAAAGTGACCATAAAAATCTGATTTCCGGTGAAATTATGATAAATCCTGAGCAAAATCAATTTGTTTTACTTGATGACGTTTCGGTTATTTTATCTGCTGTAATGGGCGATAAAAATGATGTGTTGCAAAAATTTGTCGCACCATTGACAATTTACTCTTCGGACAAAGAATCTCACGGCGTTGCTTTATGCATTGAGGCAGACAGAAAAAATAATGCGATGAATATTATGATTTTAGAGCAGCATGCAAAAAGAGACGGTGGCAATCTTGATTTTTCAAAAGAAGTAAATGCTACTCTTGAACACTTGAAAAATAAGTTCAGCGAGACCGGTATGCAAATAACTACTTTTCAAAATGATAAACCGATATGCCGCGAAAAAGGCGTGTGCAGTGTTGTTTCGTTAGAGGTGTGCAGACGGCTGTTACAATCTGATAATCCGTTGCATATTGCCAAAGTTGGTTTAATTAAAATCAATGCTGAACAAGTGCAAAAATTGCACCAAGAAAATTTTCAAAACTATAAAAAAGAAAAGAAAAATAAGCACCTAATAAATGTTAACACTCTGGTGAAAAATGAACATAAGACAAATAATTCTAAATAGGGTTGTAAATCAAAGATTTAATATATTTGAAACATTTTGGGACTTATAGTGGAAAATTCTGCTATTTTGCTGTTTTAATTGCGGTATTGTTTCCGTTGTAGCAACTAATTCATTAAAAGCTGCCAACATCGCCGGGTTATTGTTGCCGATACTCTTACGATTAAGTGCTGTCGTTTCATCGACTTTAGATTCTCGTTTGGCTAATGTCTCAACCTTTTTTTCAGATGGTAAATGTTGCAAGATATCTTGTTTTATGCCAGTCAGATTTTCTAATCCCGCAATTAAGGCATCTTTTCCTTTTTCTACCGGATAATCCGGTTTATAGCCAATTCCTTCCAATCGTTCGCCATTCGGACCGGTAAATCCTTCCGGAGGCAGGGCTATTTTCAGACCATAAGGCAGAGGAATAGCAGCTTTAGGTGTTGCCGCCGGATGATATTGCACTATACCACAGCTATGGTCACCGATTGTACGAACGTACGGATGTTCTCGCAAGCGTCCGATTGTTACTTCTGCGTTTGAACCGGTATTTTGGTCAGTTAAAACCAAAATCGGCTTCTTATACCCCAGTTCAGGATTAAACGAATATTCTTCAGCCCATGATTCGCTGCGCACACTGCATTGAGTATTTTGTTTATCGTGTGTTAATCCTAATCTTTCTATTTTATTTTCATATTTTTTATAGTCATCCTGTGCAATATAAGCATAGCTTAATTTTGCCGCCAAAGTATCCATTTTGATATGACTTTGGGGTTCGGTAGAAACTGTGTTGCCATATAGTGTTCTAGCCATATAATCTCCAATATATGGCCAACCGCCGCCGTTACCGCGTAAATCCATAATTAGTGTATCGCAATCTTTATATTCCTGTTTTGAAAATTCTTTTGCAAGTGCGGTAAAATCTTTAATTAAA
>ONLJ01000021.1 GCA_900318605.1 uncultured Rhodospirillaceae bacterium
CTTCGCTTGAGATTGCCGAGGCGCAGGTTGCAGTCGAGGAAAACAATATCAAATATTATAAAAAATCACTGGATAGAATTTCAAAACTTAATGCTTCAAAATATTCCACTACAAAAGAACTGGAGGCCGCCGAGCGCGATTATGACAATGCGGTGGCGCAGTTGGCTCTTGAAAAAGCACAAGTTAAACAGGCTCAAGCTTCACTTAATTCAGCTAAAACCGAACTTTCATACACCGAGATAAAATCGCCGGTTAACGGAATCGTTATCTCTAAGGCAGTGGAAGTCGGGCAAACGGTAGCGGCAAGCTTTTCAACTCCTGAATTGTTTTCGGTTGCCGAGGACTTGACTAAAATGCAAATCGAAGCTTCGGTAGTGGAAGCCGATATCGCTAAAGTTAAAGACGGACAAAAAGTTCGTTTTGCGGTTGACAGTTATCCTGATGAATTTTTTGAGGGTGTAGTAACACAGGTGCGTAATGAAGCGGTTACGACCTCAAATGTGGTTAGTTATACGGTAGTTATCGGGATTGATAACACTTCAATGAAACTTCGTCCGGGAATGACGGCAAATGTCGAAATCATCACTTCCGAAGCTAAGGGAATAATGGCTGTGCCAAATCAGGCTTTGCGCTTTTATATGGATGACGGCGAAGGGGCTAGGCGTTATGCCGACCGCGGAATTTGGGTGCTTAAAGGTCGAACACCGGAGCGCATAAGCGTTGAAATCGGTGTCAGCGACGATTCTAATACGCAAGTTATTTCTAACCAATTATCCGTCGGAGATAAGGTTATTCTATCTAAATCTGATGCCGAAGTTACCAAGCAGATGAGATTAAGGATGCCTCGTCGATGAGTATGTTGATTGAACTTGAAAATATCCACAAAAGTTACCCGCTTGACGGGTTTGAATTGGAGATTTTGAAAGGAATTGATCTCAAAATCGATAAAGGCGAGTTTGTGGCGATTATGGGGCCTTCAGGTTCGGGAAAATCGACACTGATGAATATTTTGGGTTGCTTGGATACACCGACTTCGGGGCATTATGCTTTAGACGGAGTGAATGTTGAAAATTTGAGCGCCGATGAGTTGGCTGAAATCCGCAATCAAAAAATCGGCTTTGTGTTTCAAGGCTTCAATCTTTTATCGCGTACTTCGGCACTTGAAAATGTCGAATTGCCGATGGTTTATGCCAAAACGCCGGAGCGTGAGCGTCGCCGTAAGGCAATTAAAGCCCTTGAAAGCGTTGGTTTGAGAGAACGTATGCACCATCAGCCGAATCAGCTTTCCGGCGGTCAACAGCAACGTGTGGCGATTGCGCGGGCGATTGTTAACGAAGCGCCGATAATTTTTGCCGATGAGCCGACCGGAAATTTGGATACCAAAATGAGTGTCGAAATCATGGAACTTTTTACCAAGCTCAACCGCGATTTGAAACGTACGATTATTTTGGTTACTCACGAAGAAGATATTGCACTTTATGCCGACAGAATTATCAAAATCGTTGACGGTGAAATTCATTCGGATACAAAAAACGTTAAGAAAAGAGGATAAATGACTGATTTGAAAACTATTTTAAGTATTGCTATCCGCGCCATCAAAGCCAATAAAATGCGTTCGGTTTTGACAAGTTTAGGTATTATTATCGGTGTGGCGGCGGTAATTGTCATGCTCTCAATCGGACACGGCGCGCAAATTTCTTTGCAAGATGAAATGCGCAGTATGGGTACGAACCTGATTATGGTTCGCTCGGGTTCTTCAACTTCCGGCGGTGCGCGTATGGGCAGAGGTTCACAACCGACCTTGAAAAACGGCGATGCCGATGCCATTCAGGAAAAAGTGCCGAGTATCCGTATGGCAGTTCCGGTGGTCAATGACAGCGGGCAAATTGTGTATGGCAATACCAACTGGGCAACCAATATTACCGGTACCGATAATCGCTATTTTGAAATAAAAGAGTGGGATTTGGCTTATGGCCGTGTTTTTTCGGAGACAGACGTTCGTAATGCCAACAAGGTGGCAATTTTGGGTTGGACAGTGGTTAAAGAATTGTTTGGCGACATGGATCCTCTGGGTAAAACTATTCGTATAAAAGGCTTGCCGTTTAAGGTTATCGGAGCGTTGACTGAGCGTGGGCAGAGTGGACCGGGGCAAGATCAGGATGATATGGTTTATATCCCGCTATCAACCGCACAGAAAAAAGTTTCCGGCTCGCAGTTTCCGGATATGGTCAATATGCTGATGTTGCAAGCTTATGATGCCGACAGTACCTATTCTTCTCAAAGTGAAATTACGGCGCTTTTGCGCCAACGCCATAATTTAGGAATTAACAAAGACGATGATTTTACGATTATGAACTTAACTCAATTTATGGAAATGATGCAAAATTCAACTCAAATTATGACGATTCTCTTAGGCTCAATTGCTTCAATTTCACTTCTGGTCGGCGGTATCGGTATTATGAATATTATGCTGGTTTCGGTTACCGAGCGCACACGCGAAATCGGAATCCGTATGGCTATCGGAGCCAAGCGGTGGGATATTCGTTGGCAGTTTTTGACCGAAGCGCTGATATTGTCTTTAATCGGCGGGTTAATCGGCGTGGCAATCGGAATTGCTTGCGTGTTTATTCTGCCGATGTTTACTTCCATTTCAGCTGTGTTATCGACATTTTATGTATTGTTGCCGTTTTCATTTTCCGGTATTGTCGGTTTATTGTTTGGATTTTTTCCAGCCTATAAAGCCTCACTTTTGAACCCGATAAACGCTTTGAGATACGAATAAATCTGTTTCGGCAGTTTAAATATACCTTATTTAAGAGGTGTTATTTACATAATGCTCGCCAGTTCAATTTTTATATGAAAAAAGTACCGAGAGCAAAGGGAAACAATGGCTCTCGGCGGAAGATATAGGAAAAAAATCAAGATAAAAAATTTACAGCAACACTAAATTTCCGGCGGCAATTCGACCGC
>ONLJ01000088.1 GCA_900318605.1 uncultured Rhodospirillaceae bacterium
AACATCAGCCTGAACCGTAGTTGGGGCAGATATTCCCGCTTCATTGATTGCTTTGATTGTTTTTTCACTTAAACCTAAATCTGTAAAGTTCATTTTCTATCCTTTATAAAATATTATACTTCCGGCACTGAAGCCTTAGTGCGTTTTTCCGGCGGAACCGGAGTTTGCTCAGCACGATTGATCTCCTTACCGGCAAGAATATCCTTAATTTCATCACCGGTTAAGGTTTCATACTCAATCAGAGCGTGAGCCAGAGTTTCCAAATCTTTATCATGCTCGGTTAAAATCCGCTTTGCTTCATCATAGGCTTCGGTAACCAAACGCTTGATTTCCATATCCACCAGACGAGCCGTCTCCTCACTCATATTCTTGTTTTGCGTAACTGCGCGCCCTAAAAATACTTCGTTTGAGTTTTCAGCATAAAGCACCGGTCCTAAAACATCGCTCATTCCCCATTCGGTAACCATTGAACGTGCCAGATTAGTAGCCGCAGCAATATCAGATGATGCCCCTGATGTAACCTTATCATAGCCGAATTTCAATTCCTCGCTTACCCGACCACCCATACAGATAATAAGTCTTGAGAGCATTTTGGCACGAGTATATGAGTAATGGTCTTTTTCCGGCAGTTGCTGCACCATACCGAGCGCCCGTCCGCGCGGAATGATTGTCGCTTTATGAATCGGATCGGTTTCTTTAACATGAAGCGAACAAATAGCATGACCAGCCTCATGATAAGCCGTGAGTTTTTTCTCCTCCTCGTCCATAGCCATTGATTTGCGCTCATTCCCCATCAAAACCTTATCTTTGGCATTATCAAAATCCTCAGCCGTAACTTTACGTTTATTACGGCGAGCCGCCAAAAGTGCCGCTTCATTCACGAGATTTGCCAAATCGGCACCCGAAAAGCCGGAAGTTCCTCTGGCCACAACCGCTAAATCCACATCTTTTGCCAACGGCACTTTGCGGACATGGACTTTTAAAATTTCTTCCCTGCCTTTGACATCCGGATTGCTGACCGTAACCTGACGATCAAACCGCCCCGGTCGCAATAACGCCGGATCCAAAACATCGGGTCTGTTGGTTGCCGCAATCAAAATCACATTTTCGTTAGCTTCAAATCCGTCCATCTCCACCAAGAGTTGGTTTAAGGTTTGCTCGCGCTCATCGTTTCCGCCGCCCAGACCGGCACCGCGATGACGACCGACCGCATCAATCTCATCAATAAAAAGCAAGCACGGCGCATTTTTCTTGGCCTGAGCAAACATATCGCGCACGCGCGAGGCACCGACACCGACAAACATTTCCACAAAATCAGAACCGGAAATAGAGAAAAACGGCACATTAGCTTCGCCGGCAACCGCCTTGGCAAGCAAGGTTTTTCCCGTTCCCGGAGGCCCGACCAGCAACACGCCCTTTGGAATTTTTCCGCCCAGACGTTGGAATTTTTGCGGATCTTTCAAAAAGTCGATAATTTCTTCCAATTCCTGTTTTGATTCATCGGCACCCGCAACATCGGCAAACGTAACTTTTTTAGTATTTTCAATCAGCCTTGCCCGCGATTTTCCGAAACTCATCGCCTTATTATTTCCCGAACTTGCCTGCTTAAGAAAGAAAATCCATACCCCGATTAAAACAATCATCGGCAACCATGAGATAAGTACGGCCCAGAAAGAACCTTCTGGTGTTTCTTCCGGTTTAGCCTCAATTTTAACTCCGTTTTCGAGCAATTTATCGACCATATTTTGGCTTTGCGGAGCGTATGTGGCAAAGTTATGCCCGTCAATCGTCTCGCCGCGGATTTCGGAACCGGAAATGACGACACTCGAAATTTTCTTGGCTTCAACCTGATTTATAAACTCGGAAAAGGGCAGAGTTTCGAATCTTAAATCCGCGTTTTTCTGCTCAAAATATCCCATAATCACAGTCAAAAATATAAATGCCAACAACCAAATAACAGCACTTTTTCCCAATTTCATGTTTTATCCTTTAACGATATTTTTGCTCATATTATATAGAATCAAAAAACTCAAAACTCAAGTACTTTATCTCACATCATTTTATAAAGTTAAATCCCGAAATCAAACATCACTTTCTTTGATACGTTCAATATCTGCTCCGACAGCTTTGAATTTTTCTTCCAATGTTTCATATCCGCGGTCGAGATGATAAACACGGTTGACGATTGTTTCTCCTTCCGCCACCAGTCCGGCCAAAACAAGGGCAAACGAAGCTCTTAAATCGGTTGACATTACCGGAGCTCCCGACAATTTTTCCACTCCGCGGACAATCGCCGAAGCATGACCGTGAACATTGATGTTTGCTCCCATACGCATCAATTCCGGAATGTGCATAAAGCGATTTTCCCAAATATTCTCCGTAACCATCGCCGCACCTTTGGCAACGCACATCAGCGCCATGAACTGGGCTTGTAAATCGGTCGGAAATCCCGGATAATAATCGGTGTAAATATCGGTTCCGACAAGCTCACAGTTTTGAGCATCGACAATAATCGAGTTCGGAGTAATTTCGACTTTAGCACCGGTCTTGCGTAAAATATCAAGCGGAAGCTGCAAATGGTCTGGATTAGCGTTTACAAGTTCAAGCCGTCCGTGCGTCATCGCGGCGGCTACGGCATAAGAACCGGCTTCAATACGGTCGTTAATAATTTCATGAGTTACACCATGCAATTTATCAACTCCGTGAATCGTCAAAGTTGAGGTATCGGCACCTTCAATTTTTGCCCCCATTTTACATAGCATACTGATTAAGTCGGCAATTTCCGGCTCTCTGGCGGCATTTTCAATCACGGTTGTACCTTGAGCCAAAACCGCTGCCATCAAAATATTGCAAGTTGCACCTACCGAAGCGGAATGGAATGTGATGTTGGCACCTTTCAGACGTTCTTCAACATCAGCAATAACATAACCGTTTTTAATCTCAATATGGGCTCCCATCTGCTCTAACGACGAAAGATGAATATCCATCGGTCTTGCACCGATTGCACATCCGCCCGGCAGAGAAAGTTCAACGTGCTTATACTTGGTCAAAAGAGGTCCTAAAACATAATACGAAGCCCGCATTTTTCGAACATAATCATAAGGTGCCACAAGACTTTTCGGCTGTGGAGTATGATAAGTAAATGATTGGGTGTTATGTCCATTCAGTTCTTCTTGCTTACCACTGATTTCGGTACCTATCTGCTCCAAAAGCAAATTAAGCGACTTAATATCCGAAAGAATCGGTAAATTTCTCAAGGTTGAAGGCTCATCGCTCAAAAGTGTGGCGCAAATAATCGGTAAAGCCGTATTTTTAGCACCGCTGATATAAACTTTTCCAAACAATGGTTTTCCGCCGATAATCTTAATCTTGTCCATCTTTACGTTCCTTTGTTAAGTTTTTTCTTATCCATTTCCGCCTGTTGTTTTTTGCGTTTTTCCAAATTTTTGCGCAAAGCGGCGGCTTCTTTTTCAAAGCGAATTTCTTTTTGAGATTTTTTATTGTTCATCACAATCTCCGTTTTATTACTCATCCGCTGAAAATTATAACCGATAACAAAATCTTTACTATGAAAATCTACGCTTATAAACAGCTTTTAAAACAAAAAAAAGCGCCGGAAAAACTACCGGCACTGTTTTTTACTTTCCAATTATGACGACATACAC
>ONLJ01000012.1 GCA_900318605.1 uncultured Rhodospirillaceae bacterium
ATATAATTTCCGAGTTTCCGGTACCCTTAAACTCTTCAAAAATAACTTCATCCATACGCGAACCGGTATCAATCAAAGCAGTGGCAATAATAGTAAGAGAACCACCTTCTTCAATATTACGAGCAGCACCTAAAAGACGTTTTGGACGTTGCAGAGCATTAGCATCAACACCACCGGTTAAAACTTTTCCTGAAGATGGTACAACAGCGTTATACGCACGACCAAGACGAGTAATAGAATCAAGCAATATTACTACATCTTTTTTATTTTCAACCAAACGTTTTGCTTTTTCAATACACATTTCCGCAACTTGTACATGTCTTACGGCAGGTTCATCAAAAGTAGAAGATATAACTTCACCTTTAACCGAACGTGTCATATCCGTAACTTCTTCCGGACGTTCATCAATCAATAAAACCATCAAATAAACTTCCGGATGATTTACGGCAATAGCATGGGCAATATTTTGCAGCATAACAGTTTTACCAGTACGCGGCGGAGCAACGATAAGACCTCTTTGTCCTTTTCCCTGAGGAGATATTAAATCAATCACACGGGTTGTATAATCCTTGTCACCGCATATTATATCAAAATTAAGCTTTTCCTTAGGATACAAAGGAGTTAAGTTATCAAAATTTACTCTGAGTTTAGATTTTTCCGGATCATCAAAATTAACGGTATTAACTTTAGTTAAAGCAAAATAACGCTCATTATCCTTCGGAGCTCTGATTTCACCCTCAACCGTATCACCTGTTCTCAAAGAATATCTTTTAACCTGCTGAGGAGAAACATATATATCATCGGCACTGGCTAAATAATTTGATTTAGATGAGCGCAAAAATCCGAAACCGTCCTGCATAACTTCAATTACACCGTCAGCATTTATAACGGTATCAACTTCAGAGAGTTTTTTCATTATTGCAAAAATTAAATCTTGAACACGCATAGAAGATGCATCTTCAACTCCTAAATCTTCTGCCTGATTCAATAACTCGGTAGGAGATTTTTCCTTCAATTCCTTTAAATACATTTGAACCTTTTATTTTTTAGAGATCATAAATCAAGAAAGTTAATATTGAAAATTTAACTAAAGAGCTTATATTATGTTTTGAATTAAAAGTCAACATTTTTTCCACACATATTTTTACAAAATAATATTTTAAAGAATCTATTTGTTGTTTATTTATCCCTGTTAAAAATGTTCATAATAAAATATACACATTTTTATCAACAAACAATTAAAATTTTAAAATTTATAAATTCAATAATTTAAAAAAAATATAATTAAATTTATTAACATATATGCATATCTTTTTTAATGTTAATAACTTTTTTTATACTTTTTACAATATGTATATTGTTTGTTAGAATTTTCAATATTTGAAATCTTATAAACAGTTTTTATAATGTTCTGTTTATAAGATTCATAAAATTTTGTTTTAAGGTATAAAAATGAAAATAATTGCCGTTACGGGTTCGATAGGATGTGGAAAAACTTATATATCAAACATAATAAGAAGTATAGGTTATAATGTATTTGATGCCGATAAAGAGGTTAAATTATTTTATAAAAAAGAAAAATTTTTAAGATTGATTAAGCAAAATTTTCCTGAAGTATTTGATAATAATAAATTTAATAAAAGAAAATTACGTGATTTAGTTTTCAATAATAAAAAAGAATTAAAAAAACTTGAAAGTATAACACATCCTTTATTAAAGATAAAATTAAAAGAAAAAGTCAGAAAATTATATAAAAAAACAGACTTATTATTTATAGATGCCGCTTTAATTTATGAAATGAAATGGGATATATATTGCGATTATATAATACTTGTCGATGTTGATAAAAATATTCAAAAACAAAGAGTTATAAAAAGAGATAATATATCTGAGCAAGATTTTAAAAAAATAATTGCCAATCAAATTGATAATGATATAAAAAAAGAAAAGGCTGATTTGGTTATAAATACACAATTGCCTCAAGGAATAATAAAAAGCATATTGATAAGATTTATAAACGAGGTAATTTAATGCGTGAAATTTGTTTTGATACTGAAACAACGGGTTTTAATCCATATACCGGCGACCGTTTGGTTGAGATTGGCGCCGTAGAAATAATAAATAAAAAAAGAACAGGAAAAGTTTTTCATAAATATATAAATCCTGAAAGAGATGTTCCCGAATCGGCAGTTAATGTTCATGGTATAACCAATGAATTTCTGGCAGACAAACCGGTTTTCAGCGAAATTGCTCAAGAATGGATAGATTTTGTCGGTGATGATAATTTAATTGCTCATAATGCCATAGATTTTGATATGAAATTTATAAATTATGAATTAAAAAAAGCCGGATATAATGAATATGACAGTGACAGATTTATAGATACTCTCATAATAGCAAGAAATATGTTTCCCGGTGCGAGAAACAGCTTAGATGCTCTTTGTAAAAGATTTAATATCGACAACTCCGCTCGTACGGTTCACGGAGCTTTATTGGATGCCGAATTATTGGCTGATGTATATTTACAACTTTCCGGCGGTGATGAACCGAGTATAAATTTCAATAAAACAGATAATAATATTGTTATTGGCGGAGAAATTATTTTCGGCAGTGAAAAAATACTGACACCGCGGGATTTCAATATCAGTGAGAAAGAAAATCAAGCGCATATTGAATTTATGGAAAAACACTTAAAAACTCCTATCTGGCTCAGAGAGAATAAAAAAGATGATTGAATATCTGAAATACATATATAAAACATATATAAATCGTACGATGCTTAAAATGTTGGCACTTGGTTTTTCGAGTGGTTTTCCTTTTTTATTGACATTCGGAACTTTAACATATTGGTTCAAGGAAGCAGGATTAGCAATAGCTTTAATCGGCGGATTTTCACTTGTTAAAATTCCATATTCCTTAAAATGGCTATGGTCGCCGGCAATAGATAATATAAAAATACCGGTTCTTTATAAGATAGGTCGTCGCCGTTCTTGGGGAATCATAATTCAAATACTTTTGTTTATTTCGATATTTTCACTTTCGTGTTTTAATCCGGCTCAAAAAACTTCATTGATGGCTTTTTTAGCGGTATTAACAGCATTTTTATCAGCATCTCAAGACATAGTTTTGGATGCTTACAGAGTTGAATGTTTTGAAAAAACTCCTGATAAACAAGCCTCCGGAGTTGCAATTTTTGTTTTAGGATATCGTTTAGGGTTGATATATTCCGGAGCCGGAGCCTTATATTTAGCTTCTTTTTATGATTGGAATACATCTTATAAAATAATGGCATGCGGTGTGTTTGTCGGATTGATAACTTTAATATTTTCATCAGAAGCGGTAAAATATAAATACGAAAAAAAGAAAGTTGATATAAAAGAATTTTTCAATAAATCGGTAATAGCACCGTTTAAGGATTTTGTAAAAAATAAAAATTGGGGTTGGATTTTATTGCTTATTTTTACATATCATTTAAGCAACGCATATTTCAATCCGGTAATCAATCCTTTTTATGATGATATGGGATTTACCAAGATTGAAGTGGCTAATGTCATGAAACTCTACGGCATGATTGCAGCAATAATGGGCGGTATTGTCGGCGGTCTTATTATCAATAAAATAGGACTGAGAAACGGATTACTGTATTTCGGAATTTTACAATGTTTATCAACAATGTTGTTTTCAGTGCAAGCAATTTACGGACATAATATGCCCATGTTTATTTTTGTTGTAACTGTTGAAAACTTTATTTCAGGATTAGCCACTACGGCACTAGTTGCCTACATATCATCTCTTTGTAATAAATTATACACGGCAACTCAATATGCTCTTTTATCTTCGGTAATGAGTATATCTCGCGATATTTTTTCGGCAACCAGCGGAATTGTAGCTCAATTTTTAGGATGGAAATTGTTTTTTGTTTTCAGTGCTATAATGAGTTTACCTAGTATCTTGATAATAATGATTATTTTGAAAAAAAGTGATTGTAAAATAAAAAAATAAGTTTAATATAAAATCAGTTTGAAGGAATAAATCATGCCTTACCTGACTGATGAGGATATATTAAACGAGAATAAAGATAAAGCCGAAGAAGTTTTATCTAAAAGTTATTCATGGCAGGCAATCGCTAAAAAAGATAATGAAGAAATAAAACAACATATTGTTTTTACTGGAAAAAATTTAACCGGTGGAAATTTTGAAGGCGAAGATTTACAAAATGCCGATTTCAGTGGCAGTAATTTACAGGAAGTAAATTTCAAGAATGCCGATTTACGCGGAGTTAATTTTACCGGCGCTGATTTGTCGGGAGTTGACTTAACGGGAGCAAATTTAGAAGGTGCGATTTTTACCGGCGCTAAACTGATAGGTGCAAATTTAACCGGTACTAAATTAAAAGATGTACGTTTTATTGATGCCGATATTCAGGATGCAATTTTTTGGGGTATTGATATCAATGATATATCTCTTGCCGATTTGCAGGAAATAATCGAATACTTAGCAAAATACTATCCGCATAAGCTGAATTTAAGCCGCATAAATTTAGCATTACTTGATTTAAGACGGATAGATTTAACACAAGTAAATCTCAAAGGTGTAGATTTTACCGGATGTGATTTTACCGGTGTTAATATTTTTGAGCTTGATTTAAGTGAATGTATTATATCGCCGGCGCAGATTGAGCAGGCAATAGGACATCAGCCGACACCTCTGGAATTGGAAAAAATATTATCACCGAAAAAGAAAAAAAATAAGAAAAAGGGAAAAGGCATAGATTTTACCAAATTTTTTGACAGCAGAGGCAGTTTTGATTGGGATACAACCAAAGGCGGTACGGATATCAATAAGCTTTTTAAGGCCGGAAAAGAATTTATCAGAAGTTTTCAGAAAGATGACGGCAAAGAAAAATTTAATGAGAAACATTCAAAAGATAAAGAAGAAAATACAGATGAAAGAGAAAATAACACTGAAGACTTAAGAAAAGCGATAGAAAAACATAAACAGGAAGTTTTGAATAAATTAAAACAAGAAAAAGAAGAAACAAAATCAATGAATCGCATAAAATCAGACAGAGGAATAGAAAGATAAATGGAAGAAACGTTGTTTTCCAATAATGTGAAAAGACCTCTGGCAGACAGAATGCGACCGACAAAATTGGAAGAAGTTGTCGGTCAAAATCATATTGTCGGCGCTGATGCTCCGTTAGGACGCATGATAAAGTCCGGTAAGATAAATTCATTTATTTTATGGGGACCTCCGGGGTGCGGAAAAACGACGATTGCAAGGCTGATAGCCGAATATACAAATCTTTATTTTGAGCAGATATCAGCAGTTTTTTCCGGTGTTGCCGACTTAAAAAGAGTTTTTCAATATGCTGAGGAACGCCGTAAAAATCAAGGAAAAGGAACTCTCCTTTTTGTAGATGAAATTCATCGTTTCAATAAATCTCAACAAGACGGATTTTTGCCTTATGTTGAAAACGGAACGGTAATTTTAGTCGGTGCCACAACCGAGAATCCGTCTTTTGAACTTAATTCCGCTCTTTTATCACGTTGTCAGGTATTTGTACTTAATCGCTTGAACACTGATGACTTTGAGGAGTTGTTGCAACGTGCCGAAAAATTTGAGAATAAAAAACTCCCTATTGATGATGAAGCAAGGGATTTTATTAAAGAAATTGCCGATGGCGACGGACGTTATATTTTAAATATTGCCGAGAATATATGGTCTTACGCCAAAGAAGGGGAAATTTTCAATAAAGAACAAATATTAAAAATAATTCGTTCTCGCGCGCCGATTTATGACAAAGGCCGTGACGGGCATTATAATCTGATTTCGGCAGTTCATAAATCACTTCGAGGCTCTGATGTTGATGCGGCGCTTTATTGGGCGGCACGAATGCTTATTGCCGGTGAAGATCCGCGCTATTTATTACGCCGGTTACTTCGTTTTTCAATCGAAGATGTATCGCTTGCCGATCCGAATGCCGTAAATCAAGCGATTTCGTGCATTGAAACATACGAACGTTTAGGTTCGCCGGAAGGAGAGCTTGCGGTTATGCAGCTGGTGGCATATTTAGCAACCGCCCCGAAATCGGCAGGAGTATA
The DNA here is from genome assembly GCA_900318605.1 of uncultured Rhodospirillaceae bacterium. Lineage (GTDB taxonomy): Bacteria > Pseudomonadota > Alphaproteobacteria > RF32 > CAG-239 > RUG410. Next base: position 6,105 of record ONLJ01000012.1, read on the forward strand.
TAAAGCAATGGATAAAGCTTATGCTGCTGCCAAAAGAACAGGCTCATTGATGCCGCCGAAACATATATTAAATGCTCCGACTAAGCTGATGAAGAACTTAGGTTATCATGAGGGCTATATTTATGATCAGGACTTAGAAGACGGTTTTTCAGGTCAAAATTATTTTCCTGATGATATGAAAAGAGAAAAGTTTTATTATCCGGTAGAGCGCGGATTTGAGCGCGAAATCAAAAAGCGCATTGAATACTTTGATAAACTCCGCGCCGAAAAACAGGCAAAAATGAAAAAGGAAAACTAAAAAATGACAGATAAAAAAAATATAAAAGCCATTATTTATTATAAGGATTTTTTACTTTTAAGTGAAGAACAAATAAAAAATCTTTTAGAAAATAAAGATGTCGAATTTTTGATTTCGATAAAAAAGGAAGAATACAAAAATTTAAGTTTCGAAGACAAGGAAAAACTTTACGGTTTTCGCCGTACGATAAGAGAACCGCTGAAAAAACCGATTATCAATAAGGAAGAAATATTTTTATATAAAGATTTTCCGCCAATGCCGGAGATAAAAATCATAAAAGAATCTTTTTATGAAAAGCATAAAAAGGCATCAAAACCATATTGCCCGCGCACCATCGGTCGTCCGAATACCAAGAAAAAAGGCAGCAGATAAATGTCCGGTGTTAAAATCATAAAAATAAAATCTGAAGATGACGGAATTCGCTTAAATCGTTGGTTTTTGCGCGAATATCCGGCGCTTAGCTTATCGCGTTTGCAAAAATTATTGCGCACCAAACAAATAAAGGTTGAGGGAAGACGCGCGGAAACATCGACCCGTTTGCTTGCCGGTCAGGAGCTCAGAATCCCGCCGCTTGACAACGAGAAAGCTGTTCCGGAAAATAAAGCATTAAGTAAAAATGACGCTGATTATATTGCCTCACTCGTAATTTATAAAGATAAGGATATTATTGTTATAAATAAGCCTTCCGGTTTAGCGGTACAAGGCGGAACCAATACAACTCGCCACGTTGACGGAATGTTGGAAGCATTGAAATTTGAGAATACGGAAAAACCGAAACTCGTACATCGCATTGATAAAAACACCAGCGGTATTTTGGTTTTGGCACGCAATCGCAAATCAGCCGATATATTAACCAAGGCTTTTCGTGAGAAAAGAATCAATAAAACTTATTTAGCACTTGTGCGCGGATGTCCTGAACCGCGGGAGGGAATTATTGAATATCCGCTCGAGAAAGTCGGCGAAAAAATGGAAGTTGTTGAAGACGGTCAAAAGGCTTTAACGCAAATAAAAGTGCTTGATAATACCGGCAAAAAATTTGCGCTTGTCGAAGCTCATCCTTTGACCGGAAGAACTCATCAAATCAGAGCGCATTTGGAAGCAATAGGCACACCGATTGTCGGCGATGATAAATATTTCGGCGAAAAAAGAGAACATTTTCAACAAATTCAGGATAAATTGTATTTACATGCTTACAAAATTGATTTAAGTGATATATATAATAAAAAAACAGTTATAACAGCTGACCTGCCGAAGTATTTTGTTGAGGCTTGTCAATTTTTCGGATTGGAGATAAAATAAAATGAAAAAATTTTTTATAATACTGGGAATTATAATCTTTTTACCGATAGTTTGCGTAATTCTGGCGGCAATGTTTTTTGATATAAATTCATACAAGCCGCAGGTTGAAAAAATGGTGGCAAAATATGCAAAAGTTGATGCCAAAATCAACGGCGATATGAAAATCGGTTTGTCGTTTAAGCCGAGTATTGAAATTGATGATGTAGATATATCAAATCAAGAAACAAAAGACCCGATTGCAAAAATCGGTGCGGCATTAGTGCAATTTTCCATTAAACCGCTATTTGCTAAAGAAATTGTGGTTGATACGGTACAAACCGATAACACCCGCATTTATTACTCTAAAACCGACTATGCTCAAATAAATAATCTTGATGTCAGTATGGAAGCATATGATTCACCGATAAGCGTTGATATTGATACCGATGTTGAGGGCGTAAATATAAAAGCAGTAGGCACACTTTCTTCGCTGAAAAAAATTACCGAAAGCAAATATAACGAAGTTGAGGCAGATTTAAAAGTCAGTGCAATGGGTTATGTTCTTGATTATAAAGGTAAGGTTTATGACTTGCAAACAGCTCCCAAGGCAGACGGAAGCTATAAAGTTACATATAAAAACAACGTTATCAGCGGAAAAGTTTTTGCTGATTTAGGGCAAAAAGTTCCGTATATTAAGCTCAATGCCGATTCACAAAGCTTGAATTTGGCCGATTTCAGCGGCGAAAAACAGGCTTCAAACAAAGGTGGAATAATCGGTTCGGCAAATGCAAACGAGTTAGTAGCCAACACACCGATTCCGTATGAATTTTTAAAGATGGTTAATGCCGATGTTGTCTTAAAAATCAAGCAGCTTCTGATTGATTCGGAAATGTCTTTGACCGATATTAACGCTGTAATTACTCTCAAAAACGGAGTTTTAAATGTAAATTTTAAAAACATCGGTGCCGGAAACGGTATTGTTTCCGGAACGGTTGACACCGATGCAAATAAAAAAACGGCCGCAATCAATATGAAGGGAACAGATATAATTTTGCAACAGTTGTATAAGGCTTTTGCTAACTCAGGCAACAAGGATTTATACATAAAAGAAGGCGGAAAAACCAACTTTATGATAAAACTTAATACTTCAGGTGATAACACCGACCAATATATAGCCAACTCAAAAGGTCAGGTTATCGCACTTGTCGATTCGTCGGTAATAAAAATTTCAAGCTTGGATAAATTGCGCGGTAACGTGATTATGCAGATTTTGGAAAATTTGAAAATCAATGTTACAAATTCGGATATGAAGCTTAAATGTGCTGTTGTGCACGGCGATATCACAAACGGCAATGTTAATTATCCGAAGGGTATTGTTTTTGATGCAAAAGATTTTTATCTGGTTGCTGACGGTACCACAAATTTGAATAATGAAAAAATAAATTTAAGTTTACAACCGTTTTCAGGAAAAATTAAAGACACAAGTATTTCTTCGATTTTAGGTTCTTTATTAAAGATAAAAGGCACATTTAAAAATCCGAGCGTCAGCTTGAATAAAGAACAAACGGCAACGGCGGTTGTTGGTGCAATTGCTACAGCCGGAATGTATAATGTCGGTGATATGATGTTGTCAGCTGACGGAAGTCCATGCCATACAGCGCTTAAAGGCACGGATTTTGCTTCTTATTTTCCTGAAGAAAAAGGTGTAAGAAGCGGTGTTTCTAAGCAATATACCAATACCAAAGATGCAATAAAAGATGCCGGAAAACAAATAAAGACTTTAGGCAAGGATTTGAAAAATACCGGAAAAGATGCAATCGGTGGATTGCTTGGAGCATTCGGCGGAAAAAAAGAATAATGGAAGTTTTTTGGCGCATTAAAGGAAGAGTACAAAGAGTTGGCTATCGTCGTTGGGCGATAGCCAAAGCCGTCGAGATAGGCGGTATTTCCGGATATGTTTACAATTCTCCGACCGGCGATGTTTTAATTGCTGCCGACGGTCAGAATGATAAAATATATGACTTTATGCAAGCTTGTTTCAAGGGACCTTTTTTTGCCCGAGTTGATTCGATAGACTACAATCCCGACTTAAAACAATTTTTTCCGACAATAGAAAAAGGCGTATTCAAAACAATTCGCTGATTTTATTTTTTATTTGCTCTGAATGAACGTCCGTTTACGATTCCGTTGAGAATGATATTTTCCTTTTCATATTTATGCGGATTTGGTAAAATTATTCGGTTAGGTTCATCTTTTTCAAAATAATGAGAGAGATAATCGGTTTTTAATTTTTTCTCCAAAAAAGAGAAGCCATAAACATCAAAATCTATTCCCCACTTATATAAGGTATAAATAACAGCAAAACCGGTAGATGGAAAAATTTTATAAATATATCCGATTTCTTTATAAGCAACAGGATCAAGTTCACTGTAAGGAATTTTTCTCTCAATCATATTCCGATAAAAAATATCCAAATGATCATCAGTAAGCACCGGTATTTCATTATAATTAACAGCAACCGCTGCGTATAAATATTCATGATTTAAAGTTTTATCTTCAACAGCCTTGTCGCCGAAACCATGAATCCAGACGTCGGTTTTTTTGCCGTAATCCTTCTCATAATTTTCGGTTCGATAATTATTCATTCTGATTACTATATCATGCGAATCTATTTCTTCACCTGAGTTTTTACCTATTTCAAAATCAGAATTTCCGACAACTGCTACGGTCTTTCCTTTCAAAAGATTGTATAAAGTTTTATCTTTTTTGGCTTCTTCAAACCTTTGAAAAATCTCCGCCGATTTTTTTATTTCCGGAGTTATAATACCGATTTTGAGGCAATAGTCTGAAAGTCGGAGATAATACTTAAATTTATTCAAAGCTATATTGCTTTGAGCTAATTTATGCAATATTTTATCTGCTTTCTTAGTTTGATTTTTATCAAGCAATAGCAAAGAATATTTAATCCAAAAATCTGCTTGAGAAGGATTTACACGTTTCAAAAAAGTTGCCTTATTAAATTTTTCAAGCAATGTTTCATTATTTTCATAATGGTAGGAGTATTTTTTTGAAAGTTCTTCTGCAGTTTCATCTGGTACAAAGCTAAAAATGTTATCGTATGAAATATAACCGGCTACAATAAAAAGAGAAAACAAAACACAAATTATATAATCTTTGTATTTTTTAAGCATATTTTTTGCTCCTCAGAAGAGTTATTAAACATAAAAAGATTGCAACAATCCAAAACAAAGTCCACTCGAAACAATTTTCGCCGGCACCTTCAAACCACCGAGAAAAAGAAATTTTTTCAAACAGTGATAATATCCCTCCGGCACAGATTCCGGAGATTACGGCAGCAAATGATTTGCAAACATTGATAACCGAAATAAAAGTTGCAGCATCTTCTTCAGATACATGTCTTAGTGGTAGATTGTTTAAGGTTAATTTAACCGAGAAACCGGAAAAACCGATTAAAATATTGGCAACAATCAAAAGAACACAAGATAAAATAAAGGAAGTATAAATACTTAAAATAAATAGCAAAATACAAATAGAAAAGACCGATAATCCTAAAGTTAAAGTTGTTTTATAATCCTTTCTGTCGGCTACCATCCCCCAGTACCTTGATGATAAAATATACGAAAGCTGTGACAGCACCGTTAATAAAATAACAGATGTTGTCGAAAATGATAAATATTTTAACATAAAGGCGGTAAAAAATGGTGTGGCGAAACAGGTTGAAAAATTCAACAAACTCATAAAATAAGTTAAATTTCGAATTTTTTCGTTTTTAAAACTTGCATATAATTTTTTATAAAAAGGAATATTTTCTTTTATAACTACTTTTATATCGTAAACTCTTGTAAAAGTGTAAACACTATACATTCCTACCAAAAACGATAAAGATAATAAGAAAGAATAAGCAAAAATAGATTGTTGCGGATAGTTTTTATCAATATAATAAATCAGAACAGCTCCGAAAAGACTGCAAACCATTTGAGCAATCATCATGTATTTCATTCTTAATGAGAAAAATTTACCTAAGATTTTTTGCGGAATAATATATTTCATCCACGGATACCATGCTCCGCCGGCAATTCCTCCGCATAAATAGGTAAGGGAAAAACAAATCAACAGAAGAGGTAATGCGTAAGAAGAATTATTAAAAAAAGCAAGCACTGCTGCTATTAAATAACATTGCCGTGAAATTAGGGAAGAAACTATCGACATTTTTCGCGGCGAATATTTTTTATTTAACAAATAAGCGGCAAACAGATGCATTAAACTGCCGACATAGACAATACTTCCGAGAAAACCTATTGCGATGTTTCCGGCATTAAACATTAATGCGTAAGCAATTAAAAATGGGCCGGTAGCAAAAGTATTCATTGCTTCGGTTGCAATACCGCCATAAATAACATTATGCAAAGATTCGTTTTGATTCGGCTCTTTTTTTTGCATTTTTTATTTCCTTTTATAAATGCCTAAATCATTTATCTTTGTATAGTGTTCATCAATCCAAGCATCATCAACATTCCAATAATCAAAATTAACACTGATTATTTTTGAACGAAGCTGAGGATGTTCTACTAATTTATTTATTATTTTAGCATTCCGTTTTCCTATCCCTATGTTTTTAAACATAACGATATTTTCCGGCAAGGCGATGGCAGAATCTCTCAAAGGATAAATCAAATAATCCGGTTTTGTTTGTCTTAAATACTCATTAAAATCAAAGTAATGATTAGGAGTATAAAGAATATCAATAATAGCAGCATCAAAAAATCCGAACCAATGATAATCAAAAGGTTTCTTGAAAATAGCATAAGGATATCTGGTTAAAGGTGCAAAACTGTTTTTTTCCGATATATTATTGTTTATCCAATCGATTGTTTTCAATTCCTTTTGATAAGCAATTCTATCCATTTTATCCGGATAGTTGCTTAATATTCCGGCTAAGGTAATCAGTAGAAAACAAAGAGTTGCGAATGTATGCTTAAAAATCTTAACATCAAGGCAAAATTTTCCTAAATAGATGGATGCTAATATGAAATAAGGAATAGTATAATGGTAGTAAGGAGCAAATAAAATAAGAGAGATAAAACTACAACCAAGCGGAACAAAAATAATCATAGATTTAAGAGAAAATGAACAATTTTTTAATATTATCGCAAAAGAAACATAAAGTAAAAAAGTTAAAACACGAGAAATTTTCATCGTATTGTCGTAATATTCCGTTAAGTAAGTATTAAAAGTAAAATTATAATAAAACCATTCAAAAAAAATTCCGTTGTAAACAGAATAAATCAGAAACAAAATCAGAGGTATTGAGCCGATGGTTGCAGATATAAAAAAGTCTTTGAAAAGAAGTTTTCTTTTATAAAGCAAATACAGGTTAACAAGTCCGAATCCGAATATCATGAAAATTATTTTTTGCAAAAACAAAAAAGAAACTGAAAGTAAAAAATAACACATCGCCAGCTTAAATATTTTTCTTTCTTCCAAATAGGAATAGAATAAATAAATTGCACCTAGAAAGCTCAACATCATAAAAATATCGGGACGAATACTAATGATATCATACCAAATCGGAATTGCAATCAGTAAAATCGTTGAATAAAGAGCGGCCTTTTTGCCGAATAAAAATTTTTCATTGATTTTATAGCTAAGATAAATACAGGAAAAGTATCCTGCAGTCGCTAAAAACCGAACAAGCGGGATAATAATAAGATTACCTTTCAATAAACCGGTAATAGGCGCCAACATAAACCATAAAAGCGGATTATGATGTTCAAAAAAATCTTTGTAAGGAAGAAGACCTTCATAAACAAAAAAAGAAGCGCTCAAATGTTCGAGCATATCAACTAATACACCATGTGAATAAAAAATATTATACACCGAAAGGCCGGTAAAAATCGCTAAGAATACAAATAAAATAAAATTAAGATTTTCACTTAAAAAGGTATTTTTCAGTTTCATTTATAAGTCCTTACTAAAACACTCTGCGGCAATATAAGCGAAAAAAAATAAAAAAGTCAATAATTTATTTCACTCACATTTAATTTGAGTTATGGATTTTGCCAGTCCGGTAGCATCATCGGTTTCGACGATAATTCCGAAAATCGTACCGTTTCCGGTTGAAGGAATAAGTCTGTCATCGGTATAACGGCGCAGCAATCTGTTAATCGGTGCTTTTTTATCAAAACCCAAAATCGAGTTATAATCTCCGCACATACCGACATCAGTAATATAAGCGCTACCGTTAGGTAAAACTCTGGCATCAGAGGTTGGAACATGGGTATGAGTTCCGGCAACACAAGATACTCTACCATCAAGATAATATCCCAAAGAAAGCTTTTCAGAAGTTGCTTCGGCATGAACATCCACAAAAACAGCGGCGCAATTCTTACCCAAGGTGTAGTTCTTCAATATCTTATCAACCGCATGTGCCGGACAATCAACCGCTTCCATATATAAACGACCTAAAACCTGAATTATTACGATTTTTCTACCATCGGGAAGTTCAAATTCGCAATAACCACGTCCGACATTTTCCTCCGGAATATTCGCCGGTCTTACAATAACTTTACATTCATCTAAAAAACGAGTAATTTCCCGCTGGCTCAAAAAATGATTGCCGGTAATCAGGACATCAGCTCCTTTTTCTAAAAACTCGCGGCAAATTCCCGGTGTAACCCCGAAACCATGGGCGGCGTTTTCAACATTTACCAGTGTTACGTCAACATTATACTCTTCCTTCAGAGTTTTCAAATTTTCATAAACAACGTCCCTTCCGGCACGAGCTACCACATCTCCGCAATATAAAATCCTCATTTTTTTTCCTTTCGGCCGGCATTATAACAATTTGCAAAATTTATGCAATATTTTATTTAAATCTTAATTTTTTTGCCTTAGACTGAACGTAATTTTGATTGAAAGGTTTTATTGATGAAAATATTAAAACTGCTTTGTTTTGTCTTTTCGGCTTTAATGATTCTTTTTGCCGCTGAAGCGAGAACATTATCGGAGAAGTATCCGTCGTTATATAACAACGAGTGGGAAAAAAAGGTCAAACTGACACAGTTTCAGATTGATAAAATTAAAACCATTCGTGATGCCAATCAGGAAAAAATGAACATTCTCCTGATGGAAATGGAAACGATTCGTCATGAAATGGCGGCTTTGATTGAGGAAAATGACGAGCAAATCCGCGAGGTTCTGTCGGAAAAACAAAAAGTAAAATTCGATATGTATCAATATCAACAAAAACGCCAGAGAAACGAACATAAAGGCGAAGAAAAACCAAGCCGCAAAAAAATGCGCGTTTATTGATATAAAAAAGGTTGAATTTATAGGTTACTTTATATAGAATTATGAGAAAGCCAGAAAAATGGAGAAGGTTATGAAATTTTGTTTGTTATCTTTTGTCAGTGCATTACTTATCGTCTCAGGCGGTTTAGCTGGTGCTGAGGAATCTGTTCAAACTCCGAATGAACCGCAAAAAGAAGCACAGGATTCTCAAGTTCAGGAGCAAAATACTGAAAATTCAGAGGACGAATTCATAACCGATGAAGAAAGAATAAAACAAAAAATAGCAAACAATAACTACTCTTTGAGTTATTTTACCCAACGCATGGATTTGACTTTAGAGCAGCTTGATGAAGCAAAAAAATTAAGCGAAGAAGACAAAATGAAGCGCGAATCATTGCTTAAATCGATTTATATGCTTCGTGACCAATCTCGTGAGCTGGAGCAGGAAAGTCTTGATAATTTCAGGAATTTACTTACTGCCGAGCAGTTGGCCGTTTTTGAAGAATTGAGAGAAGAACAGCTGGAATATCGGGCAAATTATGACGTTCTTGAAGGCAACCTGAAAACTCAGGTTGAAAAAGAACGAAGAATTATTGAAATTGATGCTATGCAGCGAAAAGAAGAAGAAAAGAAACAGGAAGAACTTAAAAAGTTTGAAGAAGAACTTAAGCGAGAAGAAGATAATAACATCAAACACGGTCGTTGGCAGTTGTTTGATTAAAAAACTCAAGCAAAAAATAGAGAAAAAAATAACGGATACCTTTAAGGTACCCGTTATTTTTAGAAGGTTAGCTTGTATCCGAGTTTCATACCTAGGTCGATACCGCTCAGATTTTCGCTGACAAAATTGTCGTAATTCTCGACAGTTGTCTTTTTTCCGGCGTGATATCCGCCCAAGAATGAGGCAAATACCTCATGGAGTTTACCGATAGACCATCCGGTTGACAGTTGCAGGTATCCGCGACCGCATAATTTCTTTGTGAAATCGCTGACATCGTCGCCGTCTTTTTTTCCTTTTAACAGTACTCCGTACTGTCCTAGACCGCCGTAAAGTTTAACACCCCAGAAGAATGGAGAATAGGGTTGTTTAACCTTGAAACCGGCGGAAAGAAGCAAAGACATGCTGTTATCTTTTAACTGCTTTTCTCCGGCCAAACCATAACTTAAGGTAGTACTTTTACTAACCTGAGTTATTTTTTCGAGTTCAGCCGTCAGTGTCATAGACTTTCTTCCGGTAAACATATATCCGGCAGAGAGGCTGGCCTGAAGTCTTTTTTCCTGCTTCAGCGGTTCAAAAGCTCCAAACTTATAGCCTATGGCAAGACCTACGGACCAATCTGACGGGTCAAAGTCCTCATACATGAGTACCCAACCGTCAAAATTTAAGGCGTCGCTTGATGGTCTTATAGAGCGGATATATCGACCATAGAGAGCGGTGTATGTGTTTTTAGAGAAGTTTAAGCTTCCCCAAAGTTCAACACCGTACTTAAAGCCGAAAACGGATTTACCGATTACCGCATAATTCACTCCATTGCTGAAAAATGAATTGAACGGGGTAACTCCGTACCCGACCAGGGCATCTAATCCTACGGCAATATCATTGCCTATTTGGATTCCCGCTTTTCCCATGAAGCTTAAATAAGAACCTTGATCCTTCTCATACTTATAGGATACAAGTCCGCCCCATGACCAGCCGAAACCCAAAGGATTAGGTTGCCAGTTGCCTTCTTCGTCTTCGGAACCATTTATGTATACATGGGAGTATTTTATTCCTCCTCCGTACTGGTTATTATTTTCGATTCCGATATCATAATCTCCCCTATCGATTTGTTCAGCCGTTTCTTGGCTGAAGTTGTCGATATTTTTTCCGAAAGAACCGCTCAATTCCACAATATCGTAGGTTCTGAGCGATTTTCTCTCTTTTCGGAGAGAATAATCAGGTACGAAGGTCGAATCACGGGTAAACCTTATACCGCTGAACAGTGTTGCTGCTAAATCAACAGCTTCGACGATATTCTCGTTAACACCGCTGCTCTTAGCGATTTGCTTTGCCAACTCTCTTTCTGTCCCGGGATGGTATCCTAGATGCTCTTGATTAAATTGAGCATACTCCGGACTTAACTCCTCGGCAATAGAATTAGCAATCGTGGCTACCAGCGAAGCACCGGAACCGGCACTGGTCGTATCTTTTTCTGCCTGAGTAGCTTCAGCTTTCTCCACCGGCACGAATGTGTCGACGGAATCAGCTTGTTCTTCAGCTGAAGCATCAGGATTTTCTTCCTTTGCTTCCGCCATTTCCTTGTTGTCCATTTTTAAGATAACGCTGTCATTGGCAACGATTATCTGATTGGGCAACACGCCGTCACAGGCAATTTCAATTTTTTGACCGCTTGAGGTCGTAATTGAAATCTTCTGTGCCGATGCAGCCATTGTCGCTGACAACAGAAGCATCGTTATAAGAAATTTTTTCATAAGCTCTTTATTTAAGATTCATTGTCGTTGCCGTTTTCGCCGTCGGTATTATCACCTTCGCCGTTACCATCTTCTCCACCTTCCGAATCATCATCTCCTTCAGAATCACCATCTCCTTCCGAATCATCATCTCCTTCATCTTTTTCTCTTAAATCATCGATGTTATCTTTGAATTTTTCAGAGATGACAATGAAATTTTGTTGGTGTGTCCTTACAGGGATGTACCCGACAGTCAGGGTGTAATTTATATACCCGACCTGAAAGAAGTGTTGAGACTCAGGTTCCGACTTTTTTGTCGTGATAACCTTGACGAACAATCTGAGCGAATCCAGAGGCTCCAATTCTAAGTTATTACCTACATACTCGTAGGTAACCTTGGTGTTAGCAAAGGTTATCGGCAGTTCAGCGTCGTAATTATTCTCTAGGAGATAAATTTTGTTGTGATTTACGTAAATCACGCTTTCATCTACCTTGAGAGGCTCCTCTCCGACGAAAACCTGTTCACCGGAAGTGATAATCTTCCAGTCATCTTTGGTTATTTCGTCGAAAATCAAATCAGCGATACCGCAGATTCTTAAGGTCACCGAATCTTTTGCCGTATAGCCGATCGGAAGAAAGTTATTATCTTCCGACATCGAAATTTTGTCCTCGCAAGAAGACACGACAGTTAGACCTATCAGCCCGACTATCCAAAACAAAGTTTTTTTCATACGCCTTATTTTTTTTGGTTTGACATCTTGTTTACAACAAAATCACGATCGGCTCGACAACTTTTTATGAAAAAAAAGCTACCTTCCTCTTTTGAATAATTCAAGCACTCATAATTTTGTTTCATTTTCCATTATATGGATTTTTGTCAAAAAATCAAGCAAAAAAATGCAAAAAAACAAAAAATCCCCGAAAATCGGGGAAAAGTCAGTTTTTTTAGTTTTTAATTCTGTTTTTTCATAAAGGTTTCCAACCAGTGAATATCATATCTTCCGTCAAGATATTCCGGTTCTGAAATAATTTTCTGGTGCAAAGGAATCGTTGTTTTGACGCCCATAATAACAAATTCTTCCAAAGCACGGCGCAAACGCATTAAAGCGGCATTACGGGTTTCGGCATGAACAATCAGTTTGGCAATCATACTGTCGTAATATGGCGGAATAGTATAACCGGAATAAATCTCCGAATCGACGCGCACACCTAAACCTCCCGGGGCATGCCATTCCTCGATTTTCCCCGGACAAGGAATAAAACTCGAAGGATCCTCGGCATTGATACGACACTCAATCGCATGACCGTTAAATTTAATATCTTCTTGTGTATAACCCAAATGCGCACCTGAAGCAATGCGAATTTGCTCCTTAACGATATCGACTCCGGTAACCGCTTCGGTAATCGGGTGTTCAACCTGCAAGCGCGTGTTCATTTCCATAAAATAGAACTTACCGTTTTCATATAAAAACTCGAGCGTTCCGGCATTGCAATAACCGATTTTTTCGATTGCCTTGCGGACAATTTCTCCAATTTCACGGCGTTGTTCCTGATTAAGCGCCGGAGAAGGACATTCTTCGATAACCTTTTGATTATTACGCTGAATCGAGCAGTCGCGTTCGCCTAAGTGAATAACATTACCGTATTTATCGGCCAAAATTTGCATTTCGATATGGCGCGGATGTTGGAGATATTTTTCCATATATACCACATCGCTCGGGAAAGAAGCTTTTGCCTCGGCTTTTGCCATTGTGAAAGCTTCTTCGATTTGCGACTCGTCGAGGGCAATTTTCATTCCCTTTCCGCCACCGCCGTCTTTAGCTTTAATGATTATCGGATAACCGATTTTTTCAGCCCAAGTTTTTGCCTCCTCAACACTTTCAAGCGCAGGAGAACCCTCGGTTACCGGCAAACCTGCTTCGATTGCCGCCTTGCGGGCGGTAATCTTATCGCCCATCAATCGCATTTGAGCAACAGTCGGTCCAATAAAAGTTATACCGTGTTTTTCAACCATTTCGGCAAAATCGGCATTTTCCGAAAGAAAACCGAATCCCGGATGAATTGCGTCGGCACCGGTAATAATAGCGGCTGAAATTATCGCCGGTTTATTTAAATAAGAATCGGCAGATTTTGCCGGACCGATACAAACAGCCTCATCAGCAAGTCTGACATGCATAGCATTAGCATCGGCTTCAGAATGTACGGCGACCGTACGAATCCCCATCTCACGACAAGCGCGGTGGATACGTAAAGCAACTTCTCCGCGGTTAGCAATCAAAACTTTTTCAAACATGGCAAAATCCTAACGTTTGTTTTTATTCAATAATAATCAGCGGTTCGCCGTATTCAACGGGATCACCGGCTTCCACCAAAATTTTGGTAACACGACCGGATTTGTGCGCTTTAACCGGATTATAAGTTTTCATTGCTTCAATCAGGCAAACCGTATCGCCGACATTAACCGTATCACCCTCGCTGACATAAGCCGGAGCATTCGGATTGCTGGCGAGATAAACAACGCCTACCATCGGCGATTTAACCGCGTTCGGCGAGTTAGCATAGTCAACATTTTCGCTTTGAGTCGGTTCTTCTTTAGGCGCAGTAATGTTTTGAACAGTCGGTTGGTTAGGAATAACAGCCGGAGCGGAAACAGGAACATAGGATCCGTAAACCGGAGTTCCACCTTCACGGGTTAATGAAATTTTGCAGCTTTCATCTTCATATTTCAGGGTAGTAAGCTGATTTCTATCCAAAATCTCAGCCAATTTATTTATTATTTTGGTGTCAATAGGGTTTGACATATCTCTTCCTTACTTAAAAAATTAACCTTAAGAATCGCTATAAACCTTTAATTTTAAAAAACAACAAAAATATGCGTTTTTTGCTCAAAAATTGCAAAAAATAGGGCAAAAATCGCAAAAAAATGCAAAAAAACGCAAAATTTAGCATTTAAAAAAAACAAAAATTTGAGCAAAAAAAGAAAATCCGAAACCAAAGATTCGGATTTCTTTTTTGTTTTAATTTTATTTTTTGCCGTTTAGGCAGCTTTTTTCATTTTAGAAGCGGCAAATTCATTCATTTTAGAGATGATATAATCCTGCTGTTCTTTGCTCAAATACGGGTGCATAGGGATAGAACATACTGTCTTGGAAAGCTTTTCGCAAACCGGTAACGAGCGAGTATTCCACTTTTTGTATGCCGTTTGAGTATTAACAGGACGCGGATAATAAGCACCACACGGAATACCGTTATCCTTTAAGTAATTCATCAGCTCATCACGATGTTCACAGTGAATGGTATACAAAGCGTAAGCGGACTGACAATTATCCAAGATTTTTTGCTTGCCATAATAAGAGCTAAGTTCGGTATCATAACGTTTTGCGATGGTATAACGGTCTTTCAGTTCCTTATCGAATACTGTCAATTTTTGTAATAAAACTGCAGCTTGGAACGAGTTCATACGACCGGTCATACCCAAACGAATGTTGTCATAGTGGTCTTCAGGGCTCATACCGTGAACACGGCAAGATTTAACCAATTCATTTTCTTCATTTGAATTAGAGAAAACGGCACCGCCGTCACCATAAGCGGCCAAAGGTTTGGTCGGATAAAACGAAGTTGCGGTCATATCGGCGATTGAACCGGCTTTCTTACCGTGATATACCGAACCGTAAGACTGGCAAGAATCGGAAAGCACTTTCATATTGTATTCTTTAGCGATTTTCATAATTTCATCGTAGTTACAAGGAGAACCGAAGATATCAACCGGAATAATGCACTTCAGGTTAAGTTTACCTTCTTTTTTAACTTCGGCAATTGCACGCTTCAAGTCATTGATATCCATGTTGTAGGTATCCGGATCCGAATCCACGAAAATCGGAGTAGCACCTAATAAAACCGGAGCTTCGGCAGAAGCAACAAACGTGAAGGAAGAAACAAACACCGCATCACCCGATTTTACGCCCCAAGCCATTAAAGCAAGGGTCAAAGCATCGGTACCCGAACCACAGGTAGAACAATACTTTGTACCTGAATATTGAGCGAGTTTTTCATCTAACTCTTTAGTTTCCGGACCTTGGCAATAAGCACCGTGGTCTAAAATTGTTTTAAATGCACTCAAAAATTTTTCCTGACCGATAATTTTTTGCGAAGCGGCGCAGTCAAATAAATTAATTTTTTCAGAAGGTTGATTTACCATATTTTTAATCCTCATATTTATAAAATTTCAACTATGGCTGATAATACAACGATTCTCATCGTTTTGCAAAACACAAAAAGTTTCTTTTTGTAACAAAAAACTCCCGCTAGAATAAAGGCGGGAGCAAAATTATTCAAAACAAATTTTATTCCAAGAAATATTCGACGGTTGAAACCACACGAATTTTCTTGTTAATTTGCTGAGAAGCAACGGCATTAGCGGTATCATCGCGCGGCAGAATCGAGAATACGCCTTGATTTGCCTGATGAATTTTACCAACCTTACTGTTACTGCTTTTAGCAAATTCTAATGCGGCTTTATGAGCATTTTGGGTTGCTTCTTCGAGCATCTTCGGCTTAATTTCATTTAATTTAGTGAAGATATACGAAACCGGATAACCACTGTTTTGGCTGTCAAAAACAATCCCCTGAGCAATCAGTTCGCCCGTTTGAGCGAGCGATTGAGCCACCAGTTCAACCTTATTTGAGCGCACTGTAATAGTTTTTGATAAAATAAAGCGTGAAGAAATTTCATCATTTCCGCGCCACGGATTCGCCATCAAATCGGTAGTTTCCAATCGACCGTTATCGATTTCGGCCTCCTCAAAACCTTTATTTAACAAAAATTCCTTGACTAAATCAGATTGACGCGACATTTCTTCTTGAGTTTTTACCAAATCATTGCCGGTAGTAACGAACTTCAAATCCCAAACCGCCAAATCAGAAACAACGTCCTTTTCCGCCAAACCCTTAACACTGACCGTGTTAAAATTGATTTTTGCCTTATAGTAGTAATACCCCGGGAAAAAACCTCCCAAAGCTAAACCCAAAGCCAAAATCAAAGCTGAAAAACGGCTGATTTGCGGTCCGAAATGCGGTTTATGTTCCGGCTTAAGGTGCGGATGAGGTTTTTTATATTTTACAAAAGGAACTTCTTTGTTGTTGGTTTCTTCCATTTTTTTCTCCTTAATAAAAGTTATTTTTCATTTTTTTCTTCGTAGTATTTTTCCAATTTTTTAAGCAAACGTGTACGTTTCAGGCGACTTAAATGATCGATATATAAAATACCGTCCAGATGGTCAATTTCGTGCTGCAAAATAATAGAAAGAAGACCGCCGGCTAAAATTTCCTGTTCTTTACCGTAATAATCGATAAAATGCACTCGTATTTTTTCATAGCGTTCAACATCGGCACGCTGATCCGGAAGCGACAAGCATCCTTCACAGAAAATAATGGTTTCTTCTGATTTCCAGATAATTTCCGGATTAACCAGATACATCGGCTTTTTTTCGGCATCTTCCTCGGTAGCATAATCAAGCACGATAACGCGTTTTGAAACACCGACCTGCGGGGCAGCCAATCCGCAACCCTTATCGGCATACATAGTTTCGAGCATATCATCTAAAAACTTACGCATATTATCATCTACTTTTCCAACTCTTTCGCATTTTTTGCGCAAAACTGGATGTGGATATGTATAAAGTTTCAGTACAGCCATTTTTAAGCCCTTACATTTTTAGCAATCTGGTCAAGTACGGCATTAACCATTTTCGGCTCATTTTTGGTAAAGAAAGCATAAGCCAAATCAACATATTCTTGAATTAAGACTTTGGTATCGACATCGGTGGTATAAACCAACTCATAAATTGCACACAACAGTAGAGCCTGCATGGTACCGTTCATTTTTTCATAAGCCCAATCGCCTCTTAAATAGATATTGAGTGATTTTTCCAAATCTTCTTTTTTTGCATGGATTCCCCGCACCAATTTTTCAAAATATTCGGTATCGATTGCCCCGACTTCGACTAAGTGTTCATTACCATCGCCCTCGCTGTCGTCAATCACAAAGCGCCCGACCTCTCCTTTAACAAAATCTTCTATGACCTCATCTATGTTCAGTTGGCCGAAGGCTGCCATATAACAAGCCTGAACCGCCGCCAAGCGAGCTCCTGATTTCATTTTTATTTTTTCGGAAATATATTTAGCCATTGTTATTGTTCCTTAAATATCTTCATTATTGGTCAGTTTTTCTATTGTTGCGACAAAATCTTTTAAGTCTTTAATTGAGCGAAAATCCTTATAAACCGAGGCAAAACGGATATAGGCGATATTATCGAGATGAGATAAAGCTTCCATAACACTCATGCCGATTTCTTTAGTGGTAATTTCACTTTCGCCCGAGCTTTCGAACTTACGTTGCAAAGAATTGACGATTTTCTCCACTCTTTCGGCAGAAATCGGACGTTTACGCACTGCCAAAGAAATTGATCTTTCGAGTTTATCACGGTCAAACAGAGTTTTTTCGCCATTTTTCTTTACCACAATCAGTTCTCGAAGTTGCACTCTCTCGAAGGTAGTAAATCTCGAGCCGCATTCCGGACACTCTCTGCGCCGCCGTACCGAGGTATTATCGTCGGTATTGCGTGAATCTTTTACTTGTGTTTCTTCGCAACCGCAGAACGGGCATTTCATTTTTTAAGTTCTCCTTTTTTGATTAACTCTGATGCAACCTGATAGAGTTTTGAAGAATAGTGCGCTCCTTTTATAAGCACATTATCGCCGTTTTGCAAGAGTTTTTCAAGCAAAAATTCGGTTAATCCGTCTTTGTTTTCAAAATAGTATTGTTCTGTTGATTTCGGCAATTCCGAAAGCATATCTTTGGTTTCCGGACACACACCTATAACAATATCAATATTGCTGTTTGCCAAGCATTTTCCGACATCTTTATGACGTTGTTTTGAAGTTTCACCGAGTTCCGCCATTTTTCCCAAAACCGCAATTTTCCGTCCCTTAATATTGCTTTCGCTTAAAGATTTAATCGCCAAAATCATTGCTTCCGGCTGACCGGAATAACTCTCGTCAATCAATGTATAATATCCGTTATTTAACAAAAGAGAATGTTTCTTTCCCCTACCCTCGAGCGCACCGAAATCTTTGATAAAAGAAGCAGCTTTTTTAACATCTAGTCCGAGTGCTTCAACTACCGAAAGAGCGCACCAGGCATTATAAAGATGGTGTTCGCCGTTATCTTGAGTTTCAAATTTTGCATCCGTATGATGATTTTTCCCGAAAGTAATAATTTTTCCGGCACGTTTTTCTGCGGCTTTTATCAGAATGTCGGCAAAGTTGGTATCTTCGTTGATTATTGCCGTACCGCCTTGTTTCAATCCCTCAAAGATTTCAGCTTTGGCATGGGCAATTTCCTCAAAGTTTTCAAAAAATTCGATATGCATCGGATAAACATTGGTAACAATCGCAATATCCGGCTTAATCATGTTTGTCAGTGCCGAAATTTCGCCTTTTGCGCTCATACCCATCTCCAAGACCGCATATTTTGCGCTCATATCCAAGTCGCACAAGCTTTGCGGCACACCGACAAAATTATTATGATTACCGCTTGTGGAATAGGTTTTATCAAATTTTGAAAGCAGAAAAGCAATTTCCTCACGCGTAGTAGTTTTTCCAGAACTTCCGGTCAATCCGACAACCACACCTTTAAACAGACTGCGGTTATAAGCACCGATTTTACCATATGCTTTGAGGGTATCATCGACAACAATTTGATTTTGCGGTGGCACTCCTTCAATCAAACGGTTTACCACCATCAGGCGACAACCTTTTTGATATACATCTTTAACAAAATCATGAGCATCAAACTTTTCGCCTTTTAAGGCAATAAATAAGGATTTTTCATCTGTATTACGGCTATCGGTAGAAATCCTCTCAATTTCAATGCTGACAACTTTTGAATCAGAGCTTAAAATTTCGCATAATTTTTGGGAGTTTATTTTTTGCATAACTCGAATTTTCCTTTGAAAACAAAACATTTATATTCGTATATCATCAGCAAAAAATAAATGCAAGCACTTCTTTTTTTAAGTCATTGCGAGCCGAAGGCGTGGCAATCTCCCACGACAAGGTACTCTTCCACGTTTCCATCGTCATTGCGAGCTGAAGGCGTGGCAATCTCCTTCGTCTTTTCTGTCATCCTTGGGCAAGCCGACAGGCTTGAGCCGAGGATCCCGGCAAATTATAAAAAAACGCACTAAACAGCATCATACAAAAAACCCCGCTTTCTGCGGGGTTTTTACCAATTTATCTTTCAATTTTATTCATCGGATTCCGGCTTTTCTTCCTCAACCACAACCTTAGCACCGCCGTCGGTCTTATCATGAGGAATAATATCCGGCAACGTACCGATAGCCTGCTTACGCTTCAATTTATTAACAAACTTAATTGAGCGCTGAGCATCCCACTTACGTTTACCTTCTTCGCTTTGATAAATCATTTTATAAACTTCGATTGCCTGATCAAATTCCGAAAGTTTAGTCAGGCAGGAAGCCAGTCCGTCATAAAGTTTGTGGGTATAGCGACCATTAACAATCGTTTGGGCCTTTTTATAGCACTTCAGGGCATCTTTAAATTTGAACATTTTCTGATATACATAACCGATACTAATCCAAGCCTGCAATTCCTGCGGGTTAATGTTCAAAATTTTAGTAAAACATTTCAAAGCCGAGTCGTTATCGCCCATCAACTGATAAGTAACACCGATTCCGTTCCAAGCCTTTGTATTATATTTATCGCCCGACAAAACCTTTTTGAAGAATGATATTGAACGTTCATACTGCTTTAATTTCTGCAAGGTTACTGCAATACTGAGCAAAGTCTGCGGATGTTTGGCATCGATTTTCATTGCCTGTTCCAAAACGTCCAAAGCTTCTTTATACGAAAACATGTGTTGGAGTGCAATAGCTTTACCGTTTAAGGCTTCAAGCGACGTAATATCATTTGCGTACGCTTGATCAAAGCAGGCAATAGCTTCCTTATAAAGCCCGCGCATACTAAGCGTTACACCTTTGTTATTAAGCACTTCAACTGATTTAGGATTGATAGCCAATGCCTGATCGAAACAATTTACGGCATCGGTATATTTACTCATTTTCTGAAAAGCAAATCCCTGGCTGTTCATAGCCTTCCAGGCTCTCGGATTTTCCTTAATTACTTCCGAGAATTTAGCGATTGCTTCTTCATATTGTCCGGCATCTAAAAGTTCCTGACCTCTTTTATATGCAGTATTTTCGTTTAATTTTACCATTTTTCTTACCTCTGTGTCAAAATAATACAGTACCGAAAAATCTATCACAACAAATTTGTTATGTCAAGTTTTTTTATATTATGCGTAACTGTTTGAAAACAGGGATATCCGTGCGGATTTCAATATATTTACAAGAAAATTTTTGGCAACTGCGGCGCAGATTTTCGCGCAAAAAAGCAAAATATTGCCGATATTCACTCTTAAACGAATCGGAATAGGTGTTGAATGTTAAATCCTGCGATTCGTAAACTGCGCGATATTCCCCGTCCGGAGGTGCAATTTCCTCCAAAACATCAAAAATATTGATACAGCACACTTTATTATTTTTAGCGAGTGCGGCAATCTGCTTAAATTTTTCAACATCAATTTGAGAGAAATCACTTAAAATAAAGATAATACCATGCCCTTTTTGGTGTATTTGCAAGATTTTCAATGCTGAAGAAATATCTCCTTTAGTGCTTTTTTTCAGCACATTTTCCGAAGTTTTTGCCATCATTTTGAAAATAGCAGTCAAATTTTGGCGGTTATTTTGAGGTTTGAAGTAATGTGAATTTTCGCCGTCAAAAATCAGGGCGCCGAATCGGTCTTTATTTTTCAAGGAATACCAACCCAAAAGAGCGGCAATTTTTGCCGCCGATACTGTTTTAAGCTCATTTCTGGTACCGAAAACCATCGAAGCCGACATATCGACAAGCACGGTAATTTCGCGGTCTTTTTCTTCATGATAAACTTTGGTAAAAGGCTCGGATTTACGCGCAGTTACTCGCCAATCCATATCACGAATATCATCGCCGTAGGCATAAGCACGCACTTCTTCAAGCTCCATTCCCCGCCCCTTTAATGCCGACTTTATTTCACCGGAAAGAGTTGAAGTTTCGAAGTTATTTTTAATTTGCAAAAACGGCAGATAATTTTGTTGTTTAATAAGCTCCTCGAGCGAAACACTTAAACCGTCGCTTTTTTGATTTTGTGGCGAATTTTTGCGCTTAAACAACATTTTTTCAACTCCGCATTAAGGCAAAGGAACGGCTTTTAAAAGACGGGCGATGACACTGTCGGTGTTCAAACCCTCAGCCTGTGCCTCAAAGCTTAGAATTATGCGGTGTCTTAGAATATCATAAACCACGGCGTGAATATCTTCCGGCAACACAAAATCCCGGTTTTCAAGCCAAGCGTTAATTCTGGCGCATTTATCTAAAGCAATCGTGGCACGCGGGCTGGCACCATAAGCAACGGCATTTTTCAGTTCAATATCATATTTTTCCGGATGCCGAGTTGCCATAATCAGCTGCACCAGATATTCCTCCAGTGATTCGCTGCAGTGAATTTGTTGAGCTTCTTTACGAGCATCAAAAACATCATCAGCGGTAATAATACCGTTTTTCTCTTTGAATGTCGCTAAATCGCGCTTTTCGCCCTCATTATTATCTTCATCGCGCACCAATTTTAGGATACTGTGTTCGGTTGCTCCGTTCGGTTGGTCGATTTTAACATACATCAAAAAACGGTCAAGTTGTGCTTCCGGCAGATTATATGTTCCTTCATGCTCAATCGGGTTTTGGGTTGCCATAACCATAAACAGCGGCGGTAATTTATATTGCTTTCCGCCTACGCTTATTTGATGTTCCGCCATGGCTTCCAAAAGAGCCGATTGCACCTTTGCCGGCGCACGGTTAATTTCATCGGCTAAAACAAGGTTGGCGAAAATCGGACCGGCGCGAAACTCAAAATCGCCCTTTTGTGCCACAAAAATATCGCTTCCGGTAATATCGGACGGCAACAAATCAGGTGTAAACTGGATTCGATTAAAGCTTGCATCAACACACTTTGCCAAAGTTTTGATAGCCTTTGTTTTAGCCAATCCCGGCGCACCTTCCACCAAGATATGACCATCAGCCAAAAGGGTAATAATCAACTTTTTAACTAAATCTTCCTGCCCCAAAATACGGCTTTCCAGATAATTTTTTAATCCGATAATTTTTTGTTTTGCCTGAACCATTTTTATATCTCCGAAACCCATTTAAAAATCTGCCGACAACGGCAAAAAAACACTTTTCTTTGCCGACATAATACTATATATAGTTTTTAAAAATGTTTAATACAAGAAGATTTATCAAATGGACAGTAATTTTGATTTAGACGATAATAACTGCGCACCGCAGATATATGATAATATCAGCGCTTTAAGACCGCAAGTATCTTTTGCGTGGCTTGATGAGCTGAATCCTGAGCAAAAGCAGGCGGTTGAAAACACTCAAGGTCCGCTTCTTGTACTATCGGGCGCTGGGACCGGAAAAACCAAAGTATTGACCACCCGTCTTGCCTATATTATCAATAAAAATCTGGCAAACCCGTGGAATTGTCTGGTAGTAACGTTTACTAATCGTGCCGCCAAAGAAATGCGCGAACGAGTGCAAAACTTAAT
This sequence comes from uncultured Rhodospirillaceae bacterium, assembly GCA_900318605.1. Lineage (GTDB taxonomy): Bacteria > Pseudomonadota > Alphaproteobacteria > RF32 > CAG-239 > RUG410. The sequence goes on from ONLJ01000012.1 coordinate 29,163, forward strand.
CGGCGATATAGTATCATCGGTTTGGCTCGGAACATTTCACAGTGTATGTGTAAAAATTTTGCGCCGCCATTCAGAAATTGTCGGATTAAAGCCGAACTTTACAATTTTAGGCGAAGACGACCAAAAACGCGTGATTAAGCAGATTCTCGAGGAGTTTGGGATTGACGATAAAAAATATCCGCCGCAAAGCTTAGTTGACAGCATTTCTCGGCTTAAAGACAAGGGTTTAACGGTTGATAAAGCGGCTCAGCAATACCGCCAAAGCACGTTATTACAGGTCTATCAAAAATATCAGGCACGCCTTTTGGAGCTTAATGCCGTTGATTTCGGCGACATATTGCTTTATACTCTGATTATTCTTTCCACCGACAAAGAAATCTTGGAAAAATATCAGGAACAGTTCAAATACATAATGGTTGATGAGTATCAAGACACCAACGTTACGCAATATTTATTTTTGCGCCTATTATCGCAGAAATACCGCAATCTTTGTTGTGTGGGAGATGATGACCAATCGATTTATTCATGGCGCGGTGCGGAAATCGAAAACATTATGCGCTTTCAAAAGGATTTTGAAGATGCCAAAATCATTCGCCTTGAGCGCAATTATCGTTCGACCGCCAATATTTTGAACGCCGCTTCGAGTCTGATTTCTCATAATACCACCCGTTTGGGAAAAACTTTGCATGTAGCGGAAAATTCGCCGGCTTTAAATAGTGAAAACGAGAAAATCAAACTGGTTTCATTATACAACGGCAAGGAAGAAGCTTCGTGGATAACGCAGGAAATTGAGCGCTTACACCGAAACGGAAAAAGCTATTCCGAGATGGCGGTTTTAGTGCGCACGGCAGCGCAAACTCGTGAGTTCGAAGAAAAATTTATCAACGAAGCAGTGCCATATCAGGTCATCGGCGGTCCGAAATTCTATGAGCGTGCCGAAATCCGTGATGCGCTGGCATATTTGCGGGTTGTTTTACAATCAGGCGATGATTTGGCATTGGAGCGTATCATCAACAAACCGGCACGAGGAGTAGGAACAAAAACAATTGATAAAATCCGTGAACTTGCCCGTCAGAAACAAACATCGATGTTTGAAGCGGTTAAAATCATGATAGCCGAAGATCTATTGAGCGGAAAAATCAAAAATTCTCTTTCTGAACTGATGAATAATTTTGCCGAGTGGCGCCGCAATTTGAACGCTTTGTCGCCGAATGATTTAATGCGACAGATTATGGATGATTCCGGCTACTGGGAAATGCTTAAAAATGACAAGTCACCTGAATCACAAGGCCGGATGGAGAATATTCGCGAACTTATCGGCGTAATGGGCGATACGCAAAATTATCCAAGCGCCGCTGAATTTATGGAACACGTCAGTCTGGTAATGGAAAATGACAGCGCTTTGGATAGGAACAAAGTCATGCTGATGACCATGCACTCGGCTAAAGGTTTGGAGTTTGATACAGTATTTTCCGCCGGTTGGGAAGAGGGAATTTTCCCGCATGAACGGAGTTTAAATGAAAACGGATCTGCAGCCTTGGAAGAAGAACGCCGGCTTGCTTATGTTACGATTACCCGCGCCAAGAGAGGACTTTATATTACACTGGCAAATCAGCGTATGCTTTTCGGGCAAATACAAAGCAATGAACCGTCTAGGTTTTTAAATGAGATTCCGACTTCTTGTTTAAATATCAGAAATTTATCGGCCGGAAGTTACAGCACCGGAAGTTATAGCGGTTACAAAAAACCGAGCGCCACACAACATCAAAAAAATTCCTATTATTCAGCCAAACCGACTTACAGCCGCGATTATGACTATGCGCAAGATGATTATGATGACGGCAATAGCTATGTCGGCGTGCGTGTATATCATCAAAATTTCGGTTACGGTCGGATTTTAGAGGTTGACGGCAACTGTTGCAAAGTTCTTTTTGAAAATGCCGGCATCAAAAAAATCATGGGCAACTATCTGCGCCGCGCCTAAAGCCGTCTTTTAATTGACTTATTTCCGATTATATGCTATAATATGCCCGAATTTTTGAGCTTAAGCGAACAAGGAGCAAAAAATGGCAAAAGAATTAAAGCTCGGCGTAACCAAGCAAGGCAACAAAACGAATTTTTCGGTATTTTCGGAACACGCTGAAAATATTGAATTATGCCTGTTTTCCGACGATGAAAAAACCGAAAAACGGGTTCCTCTTAAAAAAGGAGAAGACAATGTTTGGTCTGTTTCTCTGGATAACATCAGGGAAGGTCAGAAATACGGTTACCGCGCGCATGGCGAACTCAACCCGCAAAAAGGTCTTTATTTTAATCCGCACAAGCTTCTGATTGATCCTTATGCCAAAGATTTATCTTCCACTTTCACCGCGCACGAAGATCCGGCCATTCGTTTAGACAACGACATTGACAGCGCTTTTGCCATACCGAAATCGGTGGTAGTGTTTGATAATTCCGAGGAAGATGAAAAAAACTATCCTTATTTGCATAAAAAACCGCATACAGAGTGGAAAAATACAATCATTTACGAGGCAAATGTCAAAGGCTTTTCGGCTCAACATCCTGATTTGCCCGAAAAAGTCAGAGGAAAATTTTTGGCTTTTGCCGAGCCGGAGGTTATTCAATATTTAAAATCTCTCGGTGTAACTCAGCTTGAACTGATGCCGGTAACAACCACCTGCGGCGGTTTGCAGCTTGAAAAAGCCAAGGGTTTGAGCGACTATTGGGGCTATAATCCGATTAACCATTTTGCTTTTGACAAGCGTTACGGCACGCGTGAAGACTTCAAAAAGATGGTCAACGAGTTGCACAAAGCCGGCATTGAAGTAACGCTTGACGTGGTGTATAATCACACCGGCGAATACGGTGCCGAGCATAACCTCTTGTCATATAAAGGTTTGGACGCTCCTCAATATTATCGCATGACCGAAAACGGACAATTCATTGATACCACTGGTTGCAAAAACAGCATCAACACCAATACTCCGGTAACCCGCCGGTTATTGGAAGATTCTTTAACATATTTCACTAAGGATTTAGGCGTTGACGGTTTCCGTTTTGATTTAGCCGGCGATTGTGCTTTGAACGGAGATAATCGTTTTGATGAGGACGGACAATTCTTAAAAATCATCCGCGACATATCGGAAAAATATTCTGCCAAAGTCAGCGGTGAACCTTGGAGTGCTTTAGGCGGATATTATCGCGGCAACATGAAAGGCATGATGGAGTGGAATGACAAGCACGAAGCGGCAATCCGCAGTTTTTATCGTGGCGATGAATGGATTGTGCCGGAGCTGGCGGGACATATATCCGGCGGCGAAGGTTTATGGTACGGGCAAAATCAGTCAAAGTATATCCGCTATGTTGCCGCACATGACGGTTTTACCGCTTTTGACGTAGTCAGCTACAACGAGAAAAACAACTGGGCGAACAACGAGAACAACAACGACGGCAATAACAACAATCACTCTTCGGCCTCTCCCAACAAAGAAATAGCCTTCCGCCGCTTAAAATCTATGTTGTCGGCGAACATTTTATCGCGCGGCGTACCGATGATTTGCGCCGGCGATGAGTTGGCTCGCACTCAGCAAGGCAACAACAACGCCTATTGTCAGGACAACGAGCTGACATGGCTGAAGTGGAAAAACTTTTCCAAAGAACAGCAGGAGTTATATATTCACATTCGCAAGCTCACGGCCTTACGTGCCGAGCATCCGAGTTTTGCCAACTTAGATGTTTTTTCGGGCGAGAAAGTACCGTCGAACGGCAGAAAAGATATCGAGTGGATTCGTCCCGACGGTCAGGAAATGCAGGAATCCGATTGGCACAATCAATACAATCACATTTTGGCTTGTGTGATTAACGGCAAGGGCAGTGAGGTTTCCAAAAACCCGAAAACCAAGAAAACAACCGACGATGATTTTATGGTTTTGATGTGCGGAAACACTTACGGTGTGGTTGATTTCAAGCTTCCGACTTCTCCGAACGGCCAAAAATGGGAACTTGTTTTTGACACGGCGGGAAAGAACAAGAAAATCAATGACAACGGAACATATTCTCTTGAGCCGTACAGTTATGTTCTGCTCAAATCTCCGAAAAAGGAAAAACAAAATACGCGCAATTTGAATTTAGCGAAAGCAAAAAGAGAGAAAGTGCATTAAAAGGGCATAATTATAAAACCGCACAAATAAACAGTTGACAGCGATAAAAAAAATCATTATACATCTGTTTGTAAAATGCTCTGGTGGCGGAATTGGTAGACGCGCATGCTTCAGGTGCATGTTGGAGAACTCCAGTGGAGGTTCAAGTCCTCTTCAGAGCACCATTAAAACAAGTCCGAAAGTTCGGGCTTTTTTTATACTTGAAAACAGAAAATCGATGATTACATAAATAAATAATTTCAACTCTCCTATTATTATAATAAAAACCCTAAAAATTCCCGATTCGCCAGATTTTGCAAATCGGAAATTTTTTATTTTAAACACTCAAATATTTTTGTTGAAATTTCGACAAAAGCATGATAAACTGCCCTTAAAGATAAGAAAGGCAGAAACGATGTCCACTCAAAAAGTAATGCTCTATACCAAGGATAATAAGATAATCGTAATCGATATTGACCTTACCGGTTATGATGAAACTCGCAAACGCCTTGAATTACAACGTATTCAGCACTATTTTTCCCAATATTTTTATAAAGATATTTGCCTTAATAAATTCAATAATCGTCATACCAAATCCGATGAGGAGAAAAAGCTTCTTTCTCTCATGGACCCTGCGAACACTTCTTTTGTAAACAAGTATGTGCCGTCATTCAATTATGCCAAGAATCGCCACGCTTATAAAAATTCGGTTAAACAGGATAATTTTCACGAGCCGAATGTTATGCACTTTGCATATGGCATAGATGATTCATCGGTACCGGAATTTGTTAAAAATCTCGGTTTTAATATTGTTCCGCAAGAATCCACGGAGGAGATTAACGTTGATGATCCGAACTTTGAAAAAGATTTTGATGAGCAAAAAACTCTGATGCAGGTCAATGCTCAGAACAAGCAGATTACGATTTACCGCCATCATTACAAATTACCGCCGGCTGATTATGTCCGCCTGCGCCGTCTGATAACTTCCTACAACTCTCTTTCTCCGCGACCGGATGTTGAGGAATACGGGGCATTTATGGCTAACGACCGTGATCGCAAGCTTTTCAAAATTTATTCCAAAGAAACAAAGCTTAATCAGGGCAAGGAAACCTTTCTTCATCACGAGTTTCATCACATAAAGAATCGGATGATTTTCAGCGGCATCATGTGCAAGCCGGATGTCAAGCGTTTAACCGCCGAAGACGCATATCGCTTAGAGGTTGAAAACGAGCATAGCGCCTATTTATCACAAACGATAGAGTGTATCAATCGTTATTTAAAAGGCGGGGATTTCAACGATTATTCGATGTTTGACAATTTTACCTCGGATTTACCTGAAAAGTTAAAGACCATGACCGATTCTCAGAAGCTGTCATATTTAACCGATATGGATAAGATTGTAAATTATGCGATTAACCGCTTTGAAGAAAACAAGCGCAAGCATTATGATAAAATTCAGTTTAAGGATTCGCTTCAAAGTTCTCTTTTATCACAACCGATGGACGTACCTGAGGATTTAAGCGGCGAGCAATATCGGCTTATGCGCTCGGCATATTACAGTATATCGGTATATAATCCGGCAACCGGCAAGAACGAGATTAGCAATCTTTCGAAGTTTATCAGACCCGAAGATGAGGTTAAGATTAGCACCGAAGAAATGCAGAAAATCATTGACCCGGCAAAAGAAAAGTTAAAGGATAGGCTCAAAGAATTTGAAAAAGATTCTCAAGCTTCGGGCATTGATATAAGCCTTCTTGATGAAGCCCGCGCTTTTTACCGCAAGACATTACGCACCCCTCGGATAATCAGCGAGGCTCAAACCATCAACGTAGCTGATTTGGTTGACGGCAAACCTCAGATTGATGAGCACACCTCGCCGACCGCCTCCGTTCCGCCGACACCGGTACCGGACGACAAAGCCGATTGGAGCGACGATTTGCAAAAATACTGGAGCAAATTTGAGGGTTATAAAGAACAGGCCAAAAACAACGCTGAATATCGTTTTGAAATTAACAAACAAGAGGTCCGATACACTTCCAAAACCGATGTATCATTAGGAAAAACCTGCGGTTATGAGATGTACGACCGCTTAGTCAAAGAGCCGTCGGGTGCGAACAAAGCGATTCGCTTTGAAAACACTTTATCGAAAGAGCAAGCACTTATGTTGTACGTTGCTTGTATCAACAACGGCCGTCGCATGCGCGGAGCAATTCCGCATGATTTATCGGCGATTGATACCATGACATCTATTCCGCAAGCCGAGCGTGACAAGTTTAAGTCTTTAACGACACCGCCTTCGGCAAGTCGGGTAACCGCCTCCCCCCGCCCGCTGTCGCGTACCGCACATACCCGTTAAAAACATTTCTCCGTCATCTGCGAGGAGCGTTTCCCTTCTGTTCGTCATCACGAGGAGGTGCAACGCACCGACGTGCCAATCTCCATTTCCAAGCACCACCAACGATAAAAACATCGGCCTCGATAAATGCTTTTTTAATTGCATATTTAACAAAAAATGATTATACAATCATAAAAGCACTGATTTACGCTCCAGGGGCAAAAAATCGGCCTTAAATCAGATAAGGGAGTTTTCATCGCAAAATGGATAACAAAACAATTTACGCACTTTCGACAGTCATGGGAAAATCCGGAGTCGCTGTTATCAGAGTATCAGGAGAAAGAGCATTTGATATTTTTTCTCTTATGACAAATATTGATACCGAAAATCTTGTTTTTCGCAAGATGTATTTAACTCCTCTTTTTGATTCTGTTTCTAAAGAGTTACTTGATAACGTATTGATTTCAGGATATAAAGCACCTCATTCATTTACCGGCGAGAACACTGTTGAGATTAACTGCCACGGCTCAAAGGCGGTAATAAAAAGCATAATAAACGCCCTCTCCTCGCTACAAGACTTCCGTCAGGCAGAGGCCGGAGAGTTCTCGCGTCGCGCTTTTTATAACGGCAAGATGGATTTAACCGAAGCTGACGGTTTGGCAGACTTAATTGATGCGGAAACTGAATTACAGCAAAAAATCGCTTTACGTCAGATGGGGGGAACACTGTTCACGCTTTATGACAGCTGGCGTTCACGTTTGGTGGAAACACTGTCTTTTGTTGAAGCATACATTGATTTTCCCGATGAAAATATTCCTCAAAACACTGTATTTAAACTCCAAAACACTGTATTTAAAGTTTCTCAAGAAATTCGAGAGCATTTAGCGACCAATAATGTTGAAGAGCGCTTAAGAGATGGTTTCAGCGTAGTTATATCAGGCCCAACCAATGCCGGAAAATCCAGTTTAATCAATACGATAGCTAAGCGCAATGTGGCGATTGTATCTGACATTGCCGGCACTACTCGCGATTCGATAGATTGCTATATTGACTTAAAAGGATATCCGATAATTTTTTCGGACACGGCAGGTTTACGTCCGGCAAGCGATGAGATTGAGAAAATCGGCATAGATATTGCTTTAAGGAAGATTGAAAATGCCGACTTCAATATTTTCTTATTTGATTCCGAAGAAGATTCGCCGGAAGTATTTTCACGTTTTATGGGCAGTAAAAACAATTACTTAATTGTCGGTAACAAAGCCGAAAATTTAACTTTGGCTCAGCGCGAAGTTTTAGAAAAACAGAATGTTCTTTTGATTTCCGCCAAGCAAAATCAGAATATTGATGTTTTATTAGATAAAATTTGCGCATATTTATCCGAGCAATATTCTTTGGCGAATGCAAATCTGATAACCCGCCAGCGTTATAGAGAGAATCTTGAGGAATGTTTAGCAAATCTTGACCGCTTTGATTTAGAAAAAGAGATTGAACTTGCGGCAGAAGATATTCGCCTTGCCTGCCGTGCGATTGGCAAGATTACCGGACAAGTCGAGGTATCCGAGATTTTAGATAAGATTTTCGGTACCTTCTGCATCGGCAAATAGTTGTTTATTTCTTTCTGTCATCACGAGGAGCGGTTATCAAACCGCGACGTGGCAATCTCCCTCGTTTCTGTTCGTCATTCCCTCTCCCTTTTCCTGTCATCCCTTTCGCGGTGCGGCGCATCCGCGAATCAAGGGATCTTTGCTCCGGCGGTTGCGCTTTTTAAGCGCATAAATC
>ONLJ01000022.1 GCA_900318605.1 uncultured Rhodospirillaceae bacterium
CCGCGAACAATCGCTTCATAAACTTTTGTTCTGCCGGCAACGTCATCTGACTTAATGGTAAGCATTTCCTGCAAGGTATAAGCAGCGCCATATGCCTGCAATGCCCAAACTTCCATTTCACCGAAACGTTGACCACCGAATTGAGCCTTACCGCCCAAAGGTTGCTGAGTAACAAGACTGTACGGACCAACCGAACGAGCGTGCATTTTCTCATCAACGATGTGGTGCAGTTTAATCATATACATAACACCGACTGTTACCTTACGATCAAACTTCTCACCGGTACGACCATCATAAAGGTCAATCTGTCCCGATGTCGGTAGTCCGGCCATATCGAGCATACGATTGATATCATCGCCGCTGGCACCGTCAAATACCGGAGTAGCCATTGGCACACCGTTTTTCAAGTTTGAAATCATTTCCATTTCTTCCGGCTCACTCAAAGTTGCAATTTCACGCTTATATTGCTTATCGCCGTAAATTTCCTTCAAACGGGCATTAAGTTCTTTTAAGCTCTTTTCACCGCGTTTATATTGCTCGCACATCTCGTTTAACTGAGCGCCGAGTTCTTTAGCGGCCCAACCGAGGTGAGTTTCCAAGATTTGTCCCACGTTCATACGCGAAGGCACACCAAGCGGGTTTAACACTACATCAACCGGAGTACCGTCTTCGGTATAAGGCATATCGGCAAGCGGTAAAACGCGTGAAACTGTACCTTTGTTACCATGACGTCCGGCCATTTTATCACCGGTTTGCATTTTTCTTTTTGTAGCAATGAAAACTTTAACCATTTTCAAAACGCCCGGCAACAAATCATCACCGCGTTGAACTTTTTCGACCTTGTTTTCAAAGCGGTCCTGAATACTCTTCAAACGAGCATCAAAAGCAGCACTGAGTTCTTCAACTTTAGCCATAACATCTTCGTCTTTAACTGCGATTTTACGCCATTGAGCCGAAGGGAATTCATCCAAAATTTCAGCTGTGATTTTGCTGTTCTTGGAAATACCGCGCGGGGCATCAACCACCGTTTGTCCGATGAGCATATCTTTCAAACGAGCCTCAAAGTTACGGCGAATGATAGCGGTTTCGTCATCACGGTCTTTAGCCAAAGTGGAAATTTCTTCCTGTTCAATAGCCAAAGCACGTTCATCTTTTTCAACACCGCGGCGCGAGAAAATGTGTACATCAACCACAATACCGTCAACACCCGGCTGAGCACGCAAAGAAGTATCGCGAACATCACTGGCTTTTTCGCCGAAAATCGCACGCAAGAGTTTTTCTTCAGGAGTTACCGGAGATTCGCCCTTCGGAGTAACTTTTCCGACTAAAATATCGCCGGCTTTAACATGGGCACCGACATAAACGATACCGGCCTCATCAAGATTGCGCAAGGCTTCTTCGCCAACGTTCGGAATATCACGAGTGATTTCTTCCTGACCGAGTTTCGTATCACGAGCCATAACTTCAAATTCTTCAATATGAAGTGAAGTTAAAACATCGTCGCGAGAAATTCTCTCAGAAAGCAAAATAGCATCTTCGTAGTTCAAACCGTTCCATGGCATAAATGCCACCAAAAGGTTTTTACCCAAAGCCAACTCACCCAAATTGGTACAAGGACCGTCAGCAATGATATCACCTTTTTTAATATGATCGCCGACCTTAACAAGCGGAACTTGGTTAATGCAAGTATTTTGGTTAGAACGACGGAATTTCGACAAGCGATAAATTTCCACACCGACATCGTGAGCGGTTTCGCCGTCGGTTCTAATAACGATACGATTGGCATCAACCGCATCAACCACACCGTCATATTTTGCCACCAAGGTTGCACCCGAATCTTTGGCCACGGTTGCTTCAATACCGGTTCCGACAAGCGGAGCCTCACTTCTTAATAAAGGCACACCTTGACGTTGCATGTTTGAACCCATCAACGCACGGTTAGCATCGTCGTTTTCCAAAAACGGAATTAAAGCGGCCGCAACCGAAACGAGCTGTTTAGGGGAAACGTCGATATAGTTAATATCTTCCGGCTTATCAAACTCAACTTCGCCACCGCGACGACATGTAATCAAATCATTTTCAAAATGACCGTCATCTTTAACTTTAGCATTAGCCTCAGCGATAACAACTTTACCTTCATCATCGGCTGACAAATAAACAACTTCGTTGGTAACCACACCGTTTACCACTTTGCGATACGGACATTCGATAAATCCGTATTTATTAACTCTGGCATAAGTTGAAAGTGAGTTAATCAAACCGATGTTCGGACCTTCCGGCGATTCAATCGGGCAGATACGTCCGTAGTGTGTCGGGTGTACGTCGCGCACCTCAAATCCGGCACGATCACGGCTCAAACCACCAGGTCCCAATGCCGACAAACGACGCTTATGAGTAATTTCCGAAAGCGGGTTGTTCTGGTCCATAAATTGCGACAACTGCGAAGAACCAAAGAATTCTCTAATAACCGAAGCAATCGGTTTTGCATTGATTAAATCCTGCGGTTTAACATTGTTTAAGGCTTCGGCGCTCATTTTTTCTCTGATGGCACGTTCCATTCTGAGCAAGCCCATACGATATTGATTTTCCATCAACTCGCCGCCCGAACGAACACGACGATTACCCAAGTGGTCAATATCATCAACCGTACCTTTACCGTCGCGGATGTTTACAAGCTTTTTGATAATGCGAATAATATCGTCTTTACGCAAAACGCGTACGGTATCCGGAGCCTCGCTGAACGGGATATCCAAAGAAGCGTTCATCTTAACACGACCGACCGAAGACAAATCATATCTTTCGCCGTCAAAGAACATTTTATGGAACAACTCGTCGGCAGCTTCATAAGTCGCCGGCTCGCCAGGTCTCATAACACGATAAATATCGGCCAAAGCTTCCTGACGATTATGAGCTTTATCAATCGCCAAGGTATTGCGGATATAAGCACCGACATTTAAGTTATCTATATATAAGGTGTCAATTTCTTTGATTTTGGCTTCGTTTAATTTAGCCATAACTTCGGCATTGATTTCATCGCCGGCTTCAGCCAACACTTCGCCGGTTTTGGTATCAATAATGTTTTTAGCCAAGAATTTACCGTAAAGCATATCTTCGGTAACGCGGAAATATTCCAAACCCTCATCGGCAAGTTTTTGAGCCGAACGAACGGTTAATTTTTTACCGGCATCCCAAACGGTTTTACCGGTTTTGGCATCTACGATGGCAAAATCAAATTTAACGCCTTTGAAACGCTCCGGCTCAAATTTCATCTTCCAGGCTTTCTTATCGGCAACATAATTTTCCGTTTCATAGAAGCAGTTAAGGATTTCTTCCTTATCCATACCTTTGATATCTTCCAAAGCGATTTTTTCGCCTTTTTTAGCGAGCTTTGCAGCCTTTTCTTCGGTTTCCTTGGAGTACAAAGAATAAAGAATTGTTGTAATCGGCAACTTACGCTTACGGTCAATACGAGCATACATCAAATCTTTGGCATCAAACTCAAAATCAAGCCATGAACCGCGATACGGAATAATACGTACCGAAAACAGCTTTTTACCGGTAGAAATAGTTTTTCCGCCATCACTGTCAAAGAACACGCCCGGAGAGCGGTGCATTTGCGAAACAACCACACGCTCGGTACCATTAAAGATAAACGTTCCCTTGTCGGTCATGAGCGGAATATCGCCCATATAAACATCTTGTTCCTTAATATCATGAACCGAACGAGCGCCGGTAGTTTCATCAACATCAAAAACCACCAAACGCAGCGTTGCTCTAATCGGCGCGGCATAAGTCATATCACGCTTTAAGCACTCTTCTTCATCATATTTTGGCTGTTCTAACTCGTATTTAACAAATTCCAATTCCCCGGTACCGGTAAAATCCTTAATCGGGAAAATTGACTTAAATACCTCTTCCAAACCAAACTCGCAATGTTCTCCGTTGCTGTCAATATTATTGATAAAGCTGGAGTACGAACCGGTTTGCACATCAATCAAATTCGGCATATCGGCAACAGCCTCGATTCGGCCGAAATTTTTTCTTACACGCTTCTTGCCCGTATAAGATTCACTCATATTATTTTCCTTCTAATGCATTGATTCTGCGACAATTCTCTTGAAAAATTCAACCCCGTCGGCAGAAGGTTAAAAACTATTGTTTAAATCAACGAACACAGCCGAACCCTCGGATTTTACTGCCATCTCGACTGCATTCCCGCAATAATTGACTTAAAGGGAAATCCCTTAAAAAAACTCGTGCGGAATATAGAATATTTTATTTAAATGTGCAACTGTTTTTTTAAAAATTTTTTAATTTTTTAAAGACCGATTTTAAGACCGTATTTCCAACCTCATTAAATCCTCATATCGTATTTCATATAACCACTATTACTAAAGTAATATTGCAAGATAAAACTTTTTATGCTAGAAAGACAGATAGTATCTTATTAAAAAATGAGGTTACTATTTTTAAATTGCTATTTAAAAATTTTAAAATTTTGTTTTAACTCAATTGTTTAAGAAAGGGTAATAAAATGTTAAATACAAAAAATAACTTTAAAGCTCTCTCTCTCTACAGAATCTGAGGTTTTAAACTCTAACAAACTCCATACATGTTCAAACGAAAAAGGCCGCAGCATGATTGAAATGCTCGGCGTATTAGCTATTATCGGTGTATTGTCTGTCGGCGGTATTGCCGGTTATTCAAAGGCAATGCTGAAGTTCAAAATCAATAAGACTATTGATCAGATTGCTATGATTGCAACCAACGTTCGTACACTGTACGCACAGCAATCCGGATATGATATCTCAACCGGAACTGCTTATAGCATGGGAGTAATTGATGATGCCATCGGTTCTTCCATGACAAACGTATTTGGCGGCGATGTTACTGTTGATGCTAGCGGTGCTGATGTTGATACTACTGATGGTACTAAAGCTACCTTTGATATCGTATTTACCAATCTTCCTCGTGAAGCTTGCGTAACAATTGCTACCAATGACTGGGGTTCTAACTATTCTTCGGGTTTGGTTGGTGTCGGTACCGGTGCTAATGCTTCAGCAGTAGCTACAGCTTTAAATACTTGCGCTCCTGGAGGTACAGGTGCTGCCGGCGCAAACGGTGCTTGCGTAACCAATAGTAAATCATCTGCTGCTTTATCAGTTTCTAAAGCTGCTGGTGGTTGTGCAAACGGTGGTGCCGTTGGTTTGAGATTTTACTGAGTTTAAGCGCTTGAATTTCAAGCGTTCAAACTTAGTATTTATTATTATGAACTTTCCTAAATTATATGCTCCGCGGGGCTTCATCTCCCTGCGGAGTTTTTATGACAATTTTTTGTTTGAACGAGCGCTTTTTTTCCCCTGTCATCCTTGGGCAAGCCGTCAGGCTTGAGCCGAGGATCCCGGCAAACTACCCAAACCGCTATCTGATTTCATATTTCAAAAACAGCACTTTAGCCTGTCCGTAAATCCGCTCGTCAATTTGCTCAAAACCTTTCGGAAGTTCCAAATTCTCGGTATTACGAACTTCGACCACACATAAAGCCCCGTCGGCAAGCCATTCTTTTTGTGCCAATTCCATAAGCGCTTTACTGCTTAATCCTTTATCATAGGGTGCATCGCTGAAAACAAAGTTATACTGCCTTAATGAACGGGGAAGATTAGCGGCATTGGCTTTGATTATATTGATTTTATCCTTATCATCGGCAAAAAGCGCGGCATTTTTCTTAACCAACTCGGTGTTGATATCCACAAACGTAACACTTTTAACTCCGCGCGAAAGTCCCTCAAAGCCGAAAGCTCCGGTACCGGCAAAAATATCCAATAAATCAAAATCGGAATAATCACTGCTAAGGCGTGAATTTAAGATATTAAAGAGCGCCTCCCTTGCCCGCTCCGAAGTAGGACGAACCGAATCATTTTTCGGAGTAAAGAGTTTTTTCCCGCGATATTTTCCGGCAACGATTCTCATAGCTTAAAACTGCTCCCGAGTTGTTCTTTTAAAACTTTTTGCGCAACTTCTTTAACCTCGCCCTTTTTCAAACTGCCGAGCTGAAACGGACCGTATGAAAGGCGAATAAGCCGCGCCACTTCAAGTCCGGCAAATTTCATTAACTTACGGATTTCTCGATTTTTACCTTCGCTCAAAGTGATACTCAGCCAACTGTTGGTGCCGTTTTGGCTTTCAATTTCGATTTTTACCGCACCATAATCAATGCCGTCAATATTTACTCCTTTTTCGATTTCCGCCAGCTTATTCTTGTTTATGATTCCATGAACACGCACTTTATATCGGCGTTTCCATCCGTTTTGCGGCAACTCGAGTTTGCGTGAAAGCTCGCCGTTATTTGTAAGCAAAAGCAAACCTTCGGAGTTCAAATCCAGCCGTCCGACACTGACAACCCGCGGCATACCGACCGGCAGATTTTCAAACACGGTAGCCCGATTTTTTTCATCTTTATGTGTGGTAACCAACCCTACCGGCTTATGATAAAGCCAAAGTCTGGTGCTTTCCGCTTGCGGCAATTTTTCGCCGTCGAGCAAAATATTTTCCGTACCCTCAACCAGCGTTGCTGGAGTTTCAACAATCTCGCCGTTAATCGTAACTCTTTTTTGCTCAATCAGCTTTTCTGCCTCACGCCGCGAACAAACACCGCTCCGCGCCATAAATTTTGCCAGTCTTTCCGCCATTTTTTTGTTTCCTTTTATAATTTTAAGGCATATAGTATGCGTAATTTATGAAAAAAAGGTTAGCCATGAAAAAAGAAGAATATATGTACTATGCACTTGAGCTTGCAAAAAAAGCAGCTCAAAATGATGAAGTTCCGATTGGTGCATTGATAGTCAATCCCGATACCGGCGAGATTATCGCCGAAGCCACAAACGAAAGCGCTCACTCGGGCGATGCCACCTCTCATGCCGAAATTTTAGCGATTCGCCGGGCTTGCAAAAAATTACAAACCACCCGCCTGTGGGATTTGGATATGTATGTAACATTAGAGCCGTGTACCATGTGCGCAGCTGCAATTTCGTTTGCCCGAATAAAAAATCTTTATTTCGGCGCAGTTGATGAAAAAGGCGGTGCTGTTGTCAGCGGTGTAAAGTTTTATCAATCATCAACGTGCCATCACAAACCTAATGTCGAAGGCGGAATTTTGACCGATGAATGTTCCTCAATCTTAAAAGATTTTTTTTCGCGCAAACGTTGATTTAACCTCTTGACAGAAATTTAAAATTATCATATACTCCGGCCAACAAAATCAAATAGTTATGGTAGTAGTAAAAATTATTGTCTGCGCTGTCATATTACTGGTGGCGCTTTTTATCGGCTTTGCCGTAGTTCTCTACTCAGTCATTCGTGGAGGAAATCAGGCTGAAGAAGAAATAAAAAAGCGCTTTGAACAACTTGAAATGGATGGACAAAGTCATTGTAATTTATTCTTGTAAAACAAAAAACCTCGCCGCATTTTGCCGTGAGGTTTTTTGTTATTTTAAAATTACCTAAAAAAATGTTTGACAAAATATCTTACTTATATATAATAGCACTACGAACCAAATTATATAAATATATGAAAAAACTAACCGTTTTAGAAGCTACCACATCAGCCTCAGGCAGTTGTGTGTACTGCACCAAAACCGAAGCGGAAAGACGCTTTGCCGAACTTGGTGTCAAAGGTCAAACTGCTCTTTGCTATATCAAAGACGGTAAGGGTGAGACCTTTGTATTATGGGTAAATGACGACGGAAAAAACGTTCGCTTTCTCCCGTTATTTATCGATGACATGAGACTGGATAATCTGCATTATGCCGATATTATCCCTCTCCGGACAAACGCTTTTCTTTTTCACAAACGTGGTAAAGACTGCGGAATTTCGTATTTTGTACTGATTAACGAACATGAAACCGTTGTAAGACAGGTTAAGATTTTTCTTGATCAGTATTTGGTTGAGAATTACTGCTCAACTCGCGGAATTAACCCGACCGGCATTTATATTTGCAAAATGCAGACAATCAAAGACAATGAGTATCTTACTACTTGTTGGTCAATCGAATACGAAGATCCGAACAACCTCGACGAGGACGGCGAGCCCGAACAGTATGGCATGTTGTTGGCGATAGATTTGGCCGATTCCGATATTCTGTTTAATATCGGTATTGCAAATGTAAACAGTATCTATCTGCACGAAGGCGATACTTTCAAAGTTCAGGGAGTTCTGTATCGAGTAATGAAGGACGAGTTTGGCAAATATTTTATTACAAAAGATTTGTTCTCGCCTAAGGAAGAACCGACACCTGAAGAAAAGCAGGAAAAGCCCGAAGCACCTGAAAAAGATGATGAAGCCGATGAACCGGCATGCCTGATAATCCCGTTTCATCCGCATTGATAAAAAAACTCCCTTTGCCATAAAGGGAGTTTTTTTATTTTAGCAAACAACTAAAAATCATCAATCTTATTTTCGCCAGAATGAACGACTCAAAATTACCAAAATCGTAATAATTTCCAGTCTTCCGAGCAGCATAGCAAAAGCCAGCACAAACTTTACCAGCGGCGAGAAAAAGGCATAATTGCCGCCCGGTCCGATGATATTGATACTCCCTACCCCGACATTGGTAATACAAGCCGTAACCGAGGCAATCGCCGTCTGGAAATTAACCCCGAGCAGGCTGACCAATAAACTCAAAGCAAACAAACAAATAACAAATGAAAAAATATACACAAATACCGAAGTGGTTATTTTATCCGAGGCATTTACCTTGCCTATTTTAAGCGGCACAACCCGATGCGGTTCAATCGCCGAAAGCATATACTTACGCAAAAAAGCATAAATCGTCTGCCAACGGAAAATTTTTACCGAACCGCAAGTAGAGCCGGTGCAACCGCCGCAAAATGACAGGAGCAAAAATACCGAAGTTGCCCATACTCCCCAATCGGTATAATCAACGGCAGACAAACCGGTGGTGGTAACCGTAGCAATAACACTGAAAAAACCGTAACGTAACGATGTAAGCAGTCCGTAATCGGAATTTAAAAATAAGTATATTCCCACAAAAAGCGAAAACACCGCAACAGTCTTCAAAAAAACAGAGATTTGATTATACTTATCGGGATTTCCTCTCCGTAATAACAAAATATAAAATGTCATCGGCAATGAGCCTGCCAACATAAAAATCATAACCGCAAATTCTATTTTGGCACTGTTGAAAAAAGCAACAGAATTATTCTTGGTCGAAAAACCACCGGTTCCGATAGCCGACATAGCGTGATTAAGCGCATCAAACCAATTCATTCCGCATAAAAACAATGTCAGACAGGCAATCCCGATTAAAAGACAATAAACAAACACTATCCTCTTGGCAATATAGCTGAATTTCGGCATAAATTTATCTGATGAATCCGAGTTTTCACGTTGAAACATCTGCATCCCGCCGATACCTAAAAACGGTAATAATGCCACGGCAAAAATTACGATTCCCAAACCCCCTAAGGCATTAAGAACCGAACGCCACAATAAAATCGATTGAGGCAAACTTTCGACGTCGGTCATAATGGTTGCACCGGTTCCGGTAATACCTGAAGCCGCCTCAAAAATTGCATCAGCTGTAGATGGAACTACATTAGATAATTCAAACGGCAATGAGGCAAACAAAATCGTAAACAGCCAGCTTACCGCCGTCAGCAAATAACCTTGTTTTAAGGTAATTCTTTCAATTTTCGTACGATTGGCAAGAAATAAAGATATTCCGAAAAATATCGTAATCACGGCACCGGAAACAAAATGCGACCATTCTCCGCTGTTTTCAGCCAAATCCAAACCGGCCGGAACAAGCATAATTATTCCCAAAACAATGAGAATATGTCCGCTGATCATTAAAACCGGTTGCCACATTTTATTCCATCTTCAACGCAACGTTATCAGCCAAACCTTCTACAACCATCTGTCTGTTAATCATAACCCCGTTAACAAAACACAGAGCAGTCTTGGCATGGGTTTGAGAACTGTATGCCACAACAGCACACTCGACTTTTTGACCGTATGTTACGTCATTTAAAAACTCTTTGGCCTCGTTGATATCATACAATCTCGGATTGCTGTAAATGCCGTAAAGATAAACGAACGTATCCTCAATATACAAATCATTGGCGCCCGAAACCGTAGCTGTTCCGACAATTATCTCCGGCTTATCCAAATATTCCAAATCCAAATCCGAACGAACTTCATAGTATGAAGAAAAATCATCTGTTGCAATGTTATTGTAAGTAACAACAACCGGATTATTTTCAGGTTCTTTCTCTTTGTTTTCTTTCATCTGCTCTTTTATCAAGGCAAAAGTGTTGCTGTCCTGAACTTTTGCATCGGATTTTACCGCCGTCTTTTCACTCGGAATATATTTTGCCTTGCGAATTTCAATCACATTCCACTTATTCGGTTTTTTGCCATTTTGATTATCTGCCGAACTTTCGGCATCTGAAGCGTTATCAGGCAAAATTTCCTTCACGTTATCCTTCAAATTTTTTATCTTACGGCTTATCTTGGCAATAGTTTTATTTTTCGCTTTATTGACATCGGAATAAACCCATTTTGCTTTATACCAATCAACAATATCTTCTTTTTTAACTCCCTCCAATGTCGGGATTATAATCAAAACCAGCAAAATGGTTGCCAACACACTCAAAATTATCCACCAACGACGAACAGGAAAAGTTAAAATCATATACAGATTGTATAAGAATTTGTCCCACCCGTGAAGATTTCGGTTTTCATGTTCTATCATCAGCTGTTTGCTCCATATTTTTGTTTCAATTCTTCAATTTTTTCCGGCGTAATGCGTTCAAACAAGGCATCGCCAACTTCAAATTCTTTTCCGGTCGATAATGCCGAAATTTCTTTTTTGACATCAAAGTCTTTTAAGCTTGGCATATCATTAACTGAAAGCCCGAATTTGGCAAGCATTTTCTCGGCTGTATCCGGCATCAAAGGAGCGCTTAAAATCGCCATAATGCGAATAAGATTCAAACACACGCGAAGTATTGTCTCAGCTCTGGTTTGATTTTCTTTGATGACCGTCCACGGCTCGGTTTTGGTAATATAATTATTGCCTTCAACCCAAATTGCCCGCAACTCGGAAACAGCCTTTCTGAACTCCATTTCATTCATATACTTGAAATAGTCGTTAACTCTTGCTTGCAATGTCTCA
>ONLJ01000048.1 GCA_900318605.1 uncultured Rhodospirillaceae bacterium
AAGAATCGGACTTACGACCCCGTCATTACCAATGACGTGCTCTACCACTGAGCTATAATGGCATTGTCTTAAACAAACATAATACTTAGTTTTTCCATAACGGGGTCTACTCCCCCGCCTTGCCGCCATCGGCTCGCTTCGGTCAGTATCCTTTCCTTGCTTGCCGGTCGCCTTTGGGCGTTGCAGACAAAAATAACAAGAGATTGTTATTTTTGCTTAGCCGCTACCAATGACGTGCTCTACCACTGAGCTATAATGGCATTGTTAAGCAGTCCTCAAGATACACAACTATTTTAAAATTGCAAGAAGATTTTTTCAAAAAATGCAAAATTTATGTAAAATCTTTACTTTTTGCCGTTATAATTTCAAAAAAAATATTCAAAAGGTGTTGATATGTCCGCAAAAAATTTTGAGAAGAAAAACAAAAAAATTGAAAATTACGCCAATCAAGGCGCTTATTTAGATGATGAAGCAGAAAATAACGGTTGGTTTGCCAACGGATTGCACCGCTTCATTATAATTTTAAGTGTCGGATGGTTCGGTATTGTCGCTATTTATATTACCAAATTCTTCGGTTGGAATAACTTGTTTTCCATGGTGCCGAATGAGTTTAGCGGCTTTATGGCCGGTATAATCCTACCGATTGCCATTGTCTGGGTAGTTATGGCGTATATCGACCGCGGCAGCAGTTTTAAGCACGAAACTCAAATGTTGCGCGACTCGCTTAATCAGGTAATTTTTCCGGATTCCAACGGAAATGCCGCTTCCAAAATGATTGCCGAAGCAATCAAAAGCCAAGTTTCCGAGCTTAAAGACGTTACCCGAGATGCCTGCGCTCAAGCTGATGTAATCAAACGTAATTTAACCGAGCGCGTGGCTGATATGAAACAGCTCGTAAGCGCCCTCGATTCTTATTCTTCACAGGCTATGCATGACTTAAATGACGAGGTCAAAAAACTGGTTGATAATTTTGCGTTCGTTGCCGAAAAGGCTTCAACCGTTACCGCCGATTTCAGGGTTAATTCAATGCAGATGCGTGATGACAGCGAAAAAATGATTGATATCGTTAAGCCGATGGTCAACGAAATGGTTACCGCTGCCGAGCGTGTCAAAGAGGTTGTTGATATCAGCAATGCCAATATCGAAAAAGCCCAATCGCAACTCAAGGATTATTCGAATACCAGTCAGGTAGCTATCGGAAAAATCATCGAATCGTGGGCGGAAAAAGGCGAAAACTTAGAGAAAACTTTCCTGCGTACGGCTGAAAATTGCGAGGAACTTTTCCGTCGCTTGGATTCGGGAATTTCTCATATTGAAAGCAGCGTTGCCGAACAAAAAGCTGTTGTTGATAAGCAATCCGACTTGCTCGATAAAAATACGGTTTATCTTGATAACAAACTCGGTGAATATGGCAAGCTCATCAGCTTGGAGGTCGAAGCAATGATTGAACGTTCCGGAACTTTGGAACATAATCTGCAAACACAAATGAAAGGTATTCGTAACGGTGCCGAAGAAGTTGCCGATTTGTTTAATAAACTCGGAAATGATGTTGCCGATAAACGTAAATTTGTTGAAAATGAAACCGCAAAAATCGCCGAAAATATCCAAAATACCGTTCAACTTTTGAACGGAGAAACTCAACATCTTAAAGATTTTTATGAAAACAGCGGTAATAAAAATCAGCAATTTACCGATATGCTTACCGCAATGTCCGATAAACTTCGCGAAATCGAACTCGGACTTAATATGAGTGCTTCAAAGTTTAGCGAAAACTCCGAAAACATCATTGCAAAACTGCAAAACGCCGGAGCAAATCTGGCAGATGGTTTGAACAACATAAAACAAAGCTCGGATAAAATGAGCGAACAGAGCAAAATCAATGCCGGTCTGCTGATTGAGCAAGATGAGTATGTCAATAAAGCAATGGCAAAACTCAATCAAATCGGCTCAAATTTGAGTAAAATCAATGCCGATTTAAGTAAAACCGGTGAAAATATCGGTTCTACGCTCAATTCTTATGAAGATAAAATCGGCTCATTTAACCGTGAGTTAGATTCTCATCTCGAACAACTTGAACAAAGCTATGATAAAACATTGAATCAGCTTGAAAAAATCAATACGGCTAACATCGATTCCTTCATGCGTGATTCAGCTTTGGTTTTAGCGGAATTGGAAACACTTTCGATTGATATTGTTAATCTGTTCAATCGCAAAGGCGAAGAAGAAGACTTGTGGCAGAAATATTATGCCGGCGATCATGGAGTGTTTGCCCGTTATTTAGCAAAAAATATTACCAAAAAAGAGATCAAGGCAATTATGGACAGTTATGAAAAGAAGCCTGATTTTCGCGTGGTTGCCGATAAATACATCGAGGATTTCGAAACACTTATTTCCGCTGCTCGTGATAATGCCCGTTCAGGTACGATTTTAGCGATGATTTCCGGTTCGGATATCGGCAAGGTCTATTACATCATGGCAAGAGCGTTGGGGAAAATTAAATAATGGCTCTTGAGAAATTTGACAGTCAGGTTTTTATGGCGCCGATGGCTGGAATTACCGATATGCCGTTTCGCCGGATTGTCAGTTCTTTCGGAAGCGGAAATTTGATTTCGGAAATGGTTGCGGTCAATGCTCTGCAACGAAAAAATCCCAAAAGTTGGAAAATTGCCGATGTTCGCAATGAAAACTATCCGGTAACTGTACAGTTGGTCGGAAATTCACCTGAACTTTTTGCCGAAGCGGCAAAGCTTGTCGCCGAACTCGGTGCAAAATCGATTGATATAAATATGGGTTGTCCGGTCAAAAAAATCGTCAATAACAATTCCGGTTCGGCTTTACTTAAAGATGAAATCCTAGCCTCGAAAATTATTGAAGCAACAGTCAAAGCAACACCATTAAAAGTCAGTGTGAAATTCAGAAAAGGCTGGGATAATGAACATATCAATGCGGTTTCGTTTGCTAAAATGTGCGAACAAAGCGGAGCGGAATATATTACCGTTCACGGACGAACCCGCGCTCAAGGATACAGCGGTGTTGCCGACTGGAATATTATCGGCGAGGTTAAGTCAAGCGTTAAAATTCCGGTCATCGGTAACGGCGATATAGATACTCCGGAAAAAGCTCAAGAGCGGATTGACCAAACAGGAGTTGACGGTATTATGGTCGGTCGGGCGCTTTTAGGTCACCCATGGCTCTTAAATAAAATTCACTGTGCATTAAAAGGGCTTGCAGAGCCGGAAAATCCGGATATTGAACAAATTAAAAATACTTTGCTTGAACATTTACGATTTTTAGTGCAATATTACGGAGAGTTCGGTGGTTTAGCGGTTTCTCGCAAGCATATCGGTTGGTATGTGAGAGGTTTGTATGAAGCAAAGCGCTTTCGCGAGGAATATACTAAAATAAACGATATTGAAAAGGCTAAAAATTTAATTGATGAATATTTTTCGAAGGTGATAATATGAAAATTGTGGTTGGCGGAGCATCAAGTGCCGGAAGAAGTATTGTAGGTTATTTAAGCTTAGGCAATAACGATATTATCGTGGTTGATACCGACGGGCAGAAGCTCGATGAACTGGCAAAAGAATATGACATTCAGCCGGTTTTGGGTTCCATATCTTATCCGGATATTCAGGAACGTATCGGAATGAAAGATGCCGATATGCTGATTGCGGTAACTGATAATGATGAGGTTAATCTGATTGCCTGTCAGGTAGCTTATACCTTGTTTAACGTTCCGCAGAAGATTGCCCGCGTTGATTCGCAATATTTCTTAAATCCGATGTGGAACACGCTTTATAATGAAAAAAGCCTGCCGGTTGATTTGGTTATTACCCCCGATGTCGAAATAGGAGAATATATTCTTCATCTTATATCTTTAGCCGGAAGTTCATCGGTTTATCCATTTACTGATGGAAAAGTTAATATTTTTTCCTTTGTAAACAAACTTACCGATTCTCCTTTTAGTGCATTTTCGGTTGAGCACATCAACAGCAAACTTGCCGATTTATCCGCCCGAATTGTAATGATAATCCGCGGTAATAATCGGATTATCGGTAATTTTTCCGAAACATATTTACAGAAAAACGACATTATTTATATTTCTTGTCTGGCAGAATATAATATGGACATTATGCACGTTTTCGGTGTTGACCATAATCCTTATGAAAATGTGGTAATGTTCGGCGCCAACAGTATTTCCGGTTATATTGCGGCAAACTTGGAAAAAGACGATAATACCATAAGTTGTAATATCGTTGAAGACAATGCTTTAAGAGCAGAAAAATTAGCCGATATCCTAAATAATTCAACCATTATTACCGGCGAAATGATGAGCGATGTCATCTTGGATGAATCGGGATTTAACGGTGCGGATGTGAGTATTGCCCTGACCGATAAGGATAAAGATAATTTACTTATTTCACTGTTGGCTGCAAAAAATAAAGAAACACAAGCGATGTCATTGGTAAACTCAAAGGATTATAATGTTCTGGCCAACAACATCAGAGATAACATAATAGTTGATCGCTCAGTAGTTACAATTTCAGCGATTTTGCGCCATTTAAGAAAAGCACGAATTGACGAAGCTTATGCCTTGGGTCGAGAGATGGGGGAAGTTTGGGAGATAAGATTAGGCGAAGACAGCAGCAATATAAACAAAACGGTAAAAGAATTAAATCTACCTCAGACCAGTTCGGTTTTTGCAATATTAAATGATGATAAAATAAATTATGATTTCAATAATCATAAACTTACTGCCGATGATAAACTGCTGGTTTATGTATCTGCCGGAGACATCCGCAGAATTGAAAATATTTTCTATTGCTGATTTATTGCTTATCAAATAACGATATTGCTTTTGATTTCAAATTCGGCCGCCGTTGTTGACTTGATATCTTCAAGTGATGATATCGGCGATATTTCACTCAAATAAAGCTTTCTGTTTTTAATTTCAAACACAGCCTTTTCGGTAATAATCATATCGACCTTATGCGCAGCAGTCAACGGCAATGAACAGTGCGACAAAATTTTAGGCATTCCTTTAGCCGTATGTTCCATGGCGACAATCAGCTTTTTGGTTCCGACCACCAAATCCATTGCTCCGCCCATGCCCGGAGTAAATTTATGCGGTATGCACCAGTTCGCCAGATTTCCTTGACCATCGACCTGCAATGCGCCTAAAACGGTTACATCAACGTGTCCTCCTCGCATCATGCCGAATGTGGTCAAACTATCCATAAAACAACCGCCTTCATTGATGGTTACTCCGGTACCGCCGGCATTGACTATTCGATAATCGATTTTCTCGCCTGATTGGTATGCCCCGACACCTAAAACGCCGTTTTCCGACTGAATCAAAACTTTAACATTATCAGGAAGATACTTTACGGCTTTAGTAGGCAGGCCTATTCCCAAAGTTACGGTATTACCGTTGTGCAACTCTTTGGCCACTCTCTTGGCAATAAGTTCTTGAATTTCATCTTTATCAGCCATGTTTTTTATCCTTTACAATCAGGTAATCAACATATATCGACGGCACAACAACATTATTCGGATCAATCGCCGGTTCAATCAACTCATCGGCTTCGGCAATAACAATTTTCGCGGCCGGCGGCATAATGGCATTGAAATTTTTAGTCGAACCGTAAAACGATAAGTTGCCGTATTTGTCGGCATAAGTCGCATAAACCATGGCAATATCGGCAAACAAAGGTTTTTCCAAAAGATACTCTTTATCATCAACCGTAATAATCTGTTTATTTTCGGCTACCAATGTCCCTACTCCGGTCGGTGTTAAAATGCCACCCAAACCGGCACCGGCTGCTCTTATTCTTTCTGCCAAAGTTCCCTGTGGTTCCAAATCAACTTCCAAATCTCCGGTATTGTATTGAGCAACGGTTTCGGGATTGGTACCGATATGAGAAACAATCGCCTTTTTTATCTTCCGGGCAACAATTAGTTTTCCCTTATCGGAGTCCGGTGTACCGGTATCATTGGCAATTAAGGTAAAATCTTTGAGGTTTGTTTGCAAAATCTCATCAATAACCATTGTCGGAGAACCGCAATTTAAAAAACCGCCGACCATTATTGTCTGACCATTTTTAAAAAATTTTATCGCTTCTTTTGCGGTTATGATTTTGACCATATTTTTCTCTTCCGCTTAAATTAAATAAGGTTCATACTTAACGGCATTCTTTCGGATAATTTCAGATAAATCAACTTATTTTTATCTTTTTTACCCGACTAAAATTTATCTTAAGATTTTATTTTTTGGCTTTTTTTTGAGTTTATTGCGGCGAAGCATATCTGAAATTTCCCCTGACGGCATATATCCGGCACTGTCAAAACTGAACACATCTTCTCTGCTTACAATCAGATAATCTTCTAATATAACATTCATTTTATAGAGTGTATAATAGATTTCTTCGACCATATGT
>ONLJ01000011.1 GCA_900318605.1 uncultured Rhodospirillaceae bacterium
AATCTGCGCTATGAGAAAATCATCATAATGACCGATGCTGATGTTGACGGCGCACATATTACTTCGTTGTTAATGACTTTTTTCTATCAACATATGCCGAAGCTAATTGAAAACGGACATCTGTTTATTGCTACTCCGCCGCTTTATAAAATCGTGGCAGGAGGCAAGAACTATTATGCTCTTGATGATGAGGAAAAAGATAAGATTTTAGCCAAAGTCATTAAAGGTAATACAAAGCCGGATATCAGCCGTTTCAAGGGTTTGGGCGAGATGAGTCCGACCCAGTTAAAAGAAACGACAATGGATAAAAATAATCGTATTTTGTTGCGTGTGGTAATCCCGAATACGTCGACCGAGGAAGGTCGCTCCGAAGATTTTGAAACGCGCCGTCAGGTTGAACGCCTTATGGGTAAGGATCCGGAACAACGCTTTAAATTCATTATCGAACGGGCAAAATTTGTTGATAATCTGGATATCTGACCGAAAAATCAACTATCTTTTAAAGCTTTTTTTTAACTTTTTCCGCTTTTGCTTTTTCTTTTTATTCTTGAGAAAAGAGATTCGTTCTGGCGTTGTTCTTGAGTAAGTCCGCTTTCAACGCCGAAAATAGTGTACCTTAGCGCAAATGTACAGTTATCATCTTCGCATTTACAACCTGATTTTGCATTGCCACGAGAAAACGGCGTAGGTAAGAAATGATCGGCAGGCTTTGTGACATTCATACTATAATGACGCCGCTGACGAATACTGCGCGCCCTTCCCTTTTCATCGATAAATGAAGTAAACTTCACATCGGTATCACGTTTATCAATATCCTGCAGCGCCAAATCTTCGCCAGTACTTTCGTCGTAACTTCCGATAGCTACAGCCAATAATCCCTTAACTTTATCACCCCAATCCATCATAGCAAGATTGACACACACATCTTTCGGCAAACCCTGATAAGACATCTTAAAGGTGGAAGATTCCAGATTATCCTTAAAATTATGAAGTTTATCTGATGGAGCGATAACAATTTCTCCTCCATAAGGATTTACCAGTGATTTTTTATCGGCAGCTATTATTGATCTCGGGATGGCATCAACCTCAATCAAACGCTGAACCGAAGCCTCGGTTTCATCATCATAAACCATATAGTGAGTACGGATATTTTCCACCAAATTCGAAATTTGCTGCGTAGTGTAGTTCAGCTTTGTCAAAAATTGCAAACTCTGATAATTTACTTTCAAAAAACTGAAAAACAGATATGCCGCGGTACCATACAAAATTACCATAATCGAATATTTCTGGATTTTAGGCATATATTTATTAAACCACGACTGATGTTTTTTCTTCCATTTTTTGAAAAAAAAATTTTCTTTCCGCGGATCAGGCGACTGATTATTAAGATTTGCAAATTTATCATACATATCCGTTACCCCGCTATCTGCCCGTGACAATGTTTAAACTTTTTACCGCTGCCGCAAGGACACGGGTCATTACGAGCAACGTTTGCAAACATTGAACTGTCAAGTTTCTCCGCACCCAAATTCAATTCTTCATGCACAGCCGACATTTTACGATTTTGCTGTTTTTCCTCTGCTTTCTGCATTGCTTCACGAGTATTGGTTTGGATTACAGTATGACAAATAACCACCGTTACCCTTTCTTTCAAGACATCTAAAAGCTGAGAAAACATATTAAATGCTTCTTTTTTATATTCATTAAGCGGATTTTTCTGCCCATATGCACGCAAAACAATGGTATGACGCATCAAATCGAGTGTTGCAATATGATCTTTCCAAAGTTGGTCAAGAACTTGCAAAAAAATACTTTTCTGCACCATTTTTACTACATCAGGAGGCAAAGTTGTTTCTCTTTCAGCCATACGGACATCTACTTCACTTAAAATTTGTTCGCGCAAAGTTTCGCTGTCGATATTCGGATTGTTGCACCAATTCGAAATCGGTAAAATAAATCCGGTCGTCATTGATAAGTCGTGCTTCAATCCTTCAATATTCCACTCTGATACTGCTGTTCCATAAGGCGCATGTGAAGAAATAATTGCGCTTAAATATTCATCACGCATATCTTTTATTGTCGCCGACAAATCATCGGTTTCCATAATTTCGCGACGTTGCTCATAAATAATTTTACGTTGGTCATTCATCACGTTATCATATTTAAGCAAGTCTTTTCTGATATCAAAATTACGTTCTTCAACTTTCTGCTGAGCTTTTTCCAAAGCTTTGCTTATCCACGGATGAACAAGAGCTTCTCCTTCCGGCAAACCAAGTCTTTGCATAACGCTTGACATTTTCTCCGAACCGAAAATACGCATTAAATCATCTTGCATGGAGAGGAAAAATTTAGAAGTTCCTGGATCCCCTTGACGACCCGAACGACCGCGCAGCTGATTATCAATACGACGACTTTCATGGCGTTCGGTACCCAAAATAAACAAACCGCCGGCTTTAAGAACTTTTTCTTTATCTTCAGCCACTTCTTTTTCGATTTTTGCTTTAATTTTAGCAATCTGCTCAGGCGATTCATCTCCTTTAAGTGCATCTTTAAGTTTCATATCCGGATTACCGCCGAGCTGAATATCGGTACCGCGACCGGCCATGTTGGTAGCAATCGTAACCGCTCCGGAAACACCGGCCTGTGCCACAATATAAGCCTCGCGTTCATGATAACGAGCATTCAACACTTCAAACTTGATATCCGGTGCCGCTTTTTTGAGCAGTTCGGCAACCACCTCAGACTTTTCAACCGAAGTTGTACCGACCAAAACCGGCTGACCTTTTTTATGACATTCGATAATCGTGTTGATAATTGCGCGATATTTTTCATTTTCCGTACGATAAATTTCATCTTGTAAATCTTCACGAGCAATCGGACGGTTAGTCGGAATTTCAATACAAACCAGATTATAAATATCGGAAAATTCGGTTTCTTCTGTCATCGCCGTACCGGTCATACCGGAAAGTTTCGGATAAAGGCGGAAGTAATTTTGGAATGTAATCGAAGCAAGTGTTTGATTTTCCGACTGGATTTTCACACCTTCTTTAGCCTCCAACGCTTGATGAAGTCCGTCGCTGAAACGACGTCCTTCCATAATACGTCCGGTAAACTCATCAACGATCACAACCTTATTGTCTTTTACGATATAATCAACGTCGCGCTGATACATCACTCTTGCCCGCAAAGCATTATTAACATGTTGCACCAAGTTAACATTGCCGATATCATAAAGCGAACCTTCATTGATTAAACCGGCTTCGTGAAGCATTTTTTCGACATGTTCCATACCGGCTTCGGTCAATGTAACATTTTTTTGTTTTTCGTCTTTTTCATAGTCCTCGGCAACTAAATTCGGAATAATTTTTGCCATTTTGATATATGTCTCAGACGAATCCTCGGCTTCTCCGGAAATAATAAGCGGCGTACGAGCCTCATCAATTAAAATCGAATCGACCTCATCGACGATGGCAAAATTAAAATCGCGCTGAACTCTCTCCGGCAAGCTGAATTTCATATTGTCGCGCAAATAATCGAATCCCAACTCATTATTGGTACCGTAAACAATATCACAGGCATAAGCCATACGACGCTCATTGTCGCCTTTGCCGTGTACAATATAATCAACGGTCAATCCCAAAAAGCGATAAATCTGCCCCATCCATTCGGCATCACGTTTTGCCAAATAATCATTAACCGTAACGACATGAACGCCCTTACCTTCCAAGGCATTCAGATACGCCGCCAAGGTTGCTACAAGTGTTTTACCCTCACCGGTTTTCATTTCGGCAATCATACCGTTATGCAAAACAATACCGCCGATAAGCTGAACATCATAGTGGCGCTGTCCCAAAACGCGCTTTGCCGCTTCACGTACGGTTGCAAAAGCCTCCGGCAAAATATCATCCAGAGTTTCCCCTTTTTTCAAGCGATTTCTGAATTCATCGGTTTTAGCCTTAAGTTCCTCATCCGAAAGTTTTATAAACTCCGGCTCCAACTCATTGATATGTCTTACAATTTTATTTTGTTTTCTGATATATCTGTCGTTTGAACTACCAAAAATCTTACGGGCGATTTTTCCTAACATATACTTTATTTTCCTTGAATATTACACTATACTTGGAACGAATTTAGTTTGAATAAAAAATAAAGTCAAGACTCACTAAAAAAAAGTTATAAACTTGTGTGAAAAAAAACTTTGAAATTTAGAAATAAAGTATATATGATACTCCTGTTTTGTTTATTTATTTGGAGGAATTGATGCAAAAAAAATATTTATTGGCTACCGGAGCGATTGCGGTCGTACTCGTTGCCGGAGCTTTCACTTATAACGTATGGGCCGAAAAAAACAACGGCGTTGCCGCAATTGTCAACGGCGAACAGATAACCGTAGCCGAAGTAAAAAACGCTTATGATGATAATCCGCAGATTAAAGCTCAGGTTCCGTTCAACGAATTTTATGACAGAGCCTTGGACGTTATCATAAACGGGAAACTTGCATTGCAGGCTGCCACAAAAGCAAATATTCAAGCTACGCCCGAATATCAAAAAGAATTGGCTCAAATGCAGGAAGATTTGGCTCGTAAAGTTTATATCGACAAGCAAATTGTTTCTAAAGTTACCGAAGATGAGGTCAAAAAATTTTATGATGAATACGTCAAAAATTTCAAAAGCACCAAAGAAGTAAAAGCCAAACATATTCTGGTTGATACCGAAGATTTGGCAAAAGAAGTCATTGAAAAACTTAACAATAAAGCCGATTTTGATGAACTTGCTCGTGATTATTCAAAAGATCAACCTGATTTGGGTTATTTTACCGAAGACATGATGGTACCGGAATTTTCTTCCGTAGTATTTGCGATGGATAAAGGCACTTATTCCCAAGAACCGGTTAAAACCGAATTCGGATACCATGTAATTTATGTTGAGGATATCAGAGATTCTCAGCCTTTGGATTTCAAGGCGGTTGAACCGCAAATCAGAAATAATCTTTCGCAGAAAGCCGTTGATGATGTAATCAATGACTTGCAGCGTGATGCTCAAATCGAAAAGTTCGATTTGGAAGGCAATAAGATTAAAGAAGAATCCGCAAAATAAAATTTTTGACTTTCCGATTTATGCCGGATTTCAACAATCCGGCATTTTTTAATTAAAACAACTCTATCTACCAAATTTGAAAAATCAATCTTCCGACAAAGATTTTATGTATTCATAATCTTTTATTCTTAAATCGATATGCTGTTCGACTCCATGCCCTGTTTCCAATGTAATATAGGCATTTTCATCGGTATAATTGCGCAAAAAATTCTTCAGCGGATAATTTCCGTCGCCGAGATGTAAATGCAAATCATCAGCTTTATTTATATCTCCATCGCACAAATGATAGACAGTCGGTTTCAATTCAAACAAACTTTTTAACTGCGTTTGAATATCCATATTCAAACTCAAAGCCGCACAAATTGCGTGTGAAAAATCGAAACAAAATCCGCAGCCGCTTTTATCCATAATATAAGCGATTGCTGCGGCAGTATTACCATGTAGCGCTTCGCCCTCACTCCCGTAATAAGGAATATTTTCAATAACAATCCGCTTATCATTAAAACCCTTAAACTGCCGCGCCGTTTCCTCAATATACTTTTGACCATGACCATATCCGCCATGCACCACAATAGTTTTAGAATTAAAAATATCGGCAATTTTTTGCGATATTGCAATCAATTTTCTGTTTTGAGTTTCCGCTTCTTTGTTGCCTGTATCAAAATTTGTGTATGGTGCATGTATCCGCACTTCCACATCTCCGAGTTGTCGTTTTATTTTCATAAAATCATCATCACTGCTGTCGGGAATAACCATCAGCTCCATAAACATATCTTTTTTTGTTGCGACAAACTCGGCACATTCCTTGACCAATGCCGGTGCTGTTTGTAAATTTGTACTGAATAATTTGAAACCTAATTTTCTCATTGTCTTTTTCTCTGCAAATTATTTTTTATTCGCCTGCCAACCTTTAGCCGCACGACTGATACAATCATCATATCTTCCGCAAAATGTTTTTGGCATAGCTATTTTTCCACACACAATTTTTTGACCGACATCTAAAATTTCCGGAATTTCCCAAACTTTATTTTCCAACTTATAACGAGCCAAATCGGCAAAAAGACGCGCCTCCATAAAATCCCCGAAATTAGACTGTTTGATAACCGGCTCATACGCAAATTTTTCCCGTAAGTTTGCAAAACTCTTTTCATGTTCCGGTAAAATAAAAACTTTTCCTGCTAATAACTTTTCAAAACTTTGACGAACAACCGGATTTTTCCAACCTCCTCCGAATAAAATAATTTGAGCCGGCATTTTTATATTATCAGGAAGCAGTGTCAGAGCCTGAACGGCAATATATGCAGCGGCATATTCAAATGTATGAACTACATCTTCAAACGAAATATTTTCCTGTTGCACATATTGAAAAATTCGGCTCTTATGATAATAAGCCGGATCTCCCGATTTCGGTAAAGGAGTTTCATAAAAATCCCGTCCGCAATTAAAAATTTCTTTCAGTAATTTTTCGTTCAAATTTCCGTTTTTACCGAACATTCCGTCTTTATCATAACTTTCGGCAGAATACCGACGAATATAATTATCGGTATATTCATTAAACGGACCGGCATCTGTACCGAGTAACGCCTTTTTCTCATTTATAATTGCAAAATTTGAAGTATTTCCGCCGTTATAATAGATACCATCACCTTCCGAAACGGAAATATGAGCATTGTGAGGTGCTACCAATGGTGCGCCGTCAAATCCTTTCATCAACGGATCAGAACGAAAATCATAAACTACCGGAATACCTGTCAAATCAGCCAACATTTGTCCCGAGCCGATTTGCAATGTATAAGCTTGTGTCCCGTCAATTTTCGCTTTGGAAGGCGGATTATGATCCAAAGTTTTACCATGAAAGCCGATTGCATCAATAGTAGATTTGTCAATATTATTTTCCCGACACATTTCATTTATACATTCGGCAATCTGCTTTACATAATCATCGTGAACAGATTGAAAATCCGGAATATTTTTGATTTCTTCCGCAGTTTTATTAAAAACTTCCACCCTTAAATATTCAATCCTTTCCTGCATATTTTTCGTATAAGGACGGGTAAAAGTACAAATATCGGTCATTTTATCACCGTCAAACTCAGTTAATACCAAGTCGATGGCATCCATCGAATTTCCCGTCATATTTCCGATTATTTTATATTTTGCCATCATATTCTCCTCTTTTACCTTGCCATTCAATATCTTTTGTTCTTAAAATACATCTCAAAACATCATAAAATGCTTCAACCAACACACAAGGTTTCACTGCCGAGGTAACCCTTAAATCTGAAGGCCAATGCGAAGGCGGCACAAAACATTCAATCGGAATAACCGAAACATTGCAGTCATTCAATATCCGCAAAAAAAGTTCGTAAGCAGTCTGTCGACTGTTTTTTAATCTGATAATAATATTAGGTGATACATCATGCAATCCGAAAATATCAAAATATTTTTCCAAATTAAATTTTCTAATCATACTCAAAATCACAAAGTTCTGAAATTTTATATGTAAATCAATCAGTTCTCTCCATATTTTAAACTCTTGCAATAAAAGAGATTTATCGGATATTTTACCTTTTAATTCCGGCGGAACAGCTGCTTTTCTTTTTTCCAAAAACGCTTTCTCATAAAAAGCCGTCAATGATACCGTATAATATAAAAAAGACGGCGGAGAACCATAGGTAGTGCTTGCATGCCGATAAAATTTATCAATAAAGCTGGCATCGGCCAAAATATGACCTAACTTAAGTCCGGCAATATTATACATTTTAGAATACGAAGCTAATACAATCAGATTTTTATATTTTATCGGATCAAGATACGGACTGATTTTTTCATCAAACATAATCTCGTCTGCAATAAAATAAGTTCCGAATCTGGCACATTTTTCCTGTAACACCGGTAAAAACTTTTTAATATCGGAAAAGCCACCGGGATTATGCGGAATACTGAATAAAACCACAGCGGTTTTTTCATCAATTCCGTTAATAATATTTTCCATTGAAAAGGAATAATCCCGATTTAAGAAATATATTTCCGGCTTAAAATAATACCCGATGACATCAATTATCGGAGCATACGTCGGGACAATAACAATACATTTTTTCTGTCTGTTTCCGAGTTTGGAAATAAAAGACAAAAGTGAGTTCAACCCTTCCGTACCGCCTTGAACGACTGCCGTATTTTCGGCTGAACACTTTTTTTGATTTCTGCGAAACTGCTCCAGTTGAGCAATTTTACCACGCGTATCCCTATGCCCCAAAGAATCGGAATAACCGAACCAATCATTTTCGGCTGCGACATTTAATCCCGCTTTAACAAAGGCCGGAGGAAAAAAATAATTCGGGTCATTAACTCCCCGGCTTAAATGTATCGTATTTTTTTTCCTTTTTGATTCACCATAAACATCATAGCGGAAAAAACAATCAAAAATTTCTTTTTTTTCTTTAAGCGGAATTTTGTTGTAATTTATCTCAGTCGGTTCTTCTCGCCAATTTTTTACTTTTTCGGATATGGAAGAAATATTCCAATTTGCACGAAAATAATTTTCATTTTTTGTTTTTTTCCACTCCTTCAGATTTAACGATTTTAATTTTTTCATCAATAAATCATATCCGACCGGAATATCCTTTGATAAACGGATATTTTTTAACAAATTTTCTTTAATACAATTATCGACCGGAAAAGACAGGTTCAGCCGTTCAATCAATTTTTGAGATTTTTTTTCCAGTTTATGAGCCGTATTGATAAAATCCGTGTTCATTTTATTTCCTTTTTTTAGCATCATAAACTTAAAAACAAATCTTGTCCATATAATTATTTTCTTGCCATCTTTTATAAAGTCGTATATAAACATAAATGACTTCAAACATTGCATTTTAAGGAGATTTCAAATGTCTTTTGCCGATTTAATCAAACCGCATAAATTAGCTCCCGGCGACAAGGTTGCGATTATTTCCCCGTCATGGGCCGGAGCAAGTGTTTATCATGACAGATATTCAGCCGGCATAAAGCAAATGGAAGACGAGTTCGGATTGATTGCCGTTGAAGCTCCCAACTCCATGATTGATGCACGGGAAAATGCTGATAATCCGCAAAAAAGGGCAGATGACATAAATTGGGCAGTCAAAAATAAAGAAATTAAAGCCATTATTCCGGTAATCGGCGGTGATGATGCCGTACGTCTTTTACCATTTTTGGATTATAAAGCAATCAGAAACAACCCAAAAATCTTATTGGGCTATTCTGACGGAACCGTTTTACATTTGGCATTTTTGCACGCCGGGGTAAGATCAATCTACGGTCCGGCAATCATGGCCGGCGGCTTTGCCGAAAACGGGGGGATGTTTGATTATTTCAAAAATTCGGTCAGAAAGACACTTTTTTCAACCGACATCATCGGAAAAATCGAACCGAATATGGATGGTTGGACAGACGAAGAATTACCATGGAGAGATCCCCAAAATCAGTCCATAAAAAGAAAATTAAAAAAGTCAACCGGCAATAAAGTGTTGTTGCAAAACGGAAAAGTTCAAGGACATTTGTTCGGCGGATGCATTGAAGTATTGGAAATGCTTAAAGGGACTCCGGTATGGCCGGAAAAAGAATTTTTCAACGATGCGATACTCTTTTTTGAAACTTCGGAAGAAGCTCCGTCAATTGACTATGTTGTACGGGTATTACGCAATTATGCGGCAACCGGAATTTTGCAAAAAGCAAACGGGATTATAATCGGCCGCGGCGCTTCATTGCCCGAAAATGAAATGGACAGATACGATCAGGCATTCCTTCATGTAGTTCAAAAAGAATGTCACTTAAATATCCCTATCATATCCCAGATGGATTTCGGACATACCGATCCGATGTTTTTATTGCCTTACGGAGCAAAAGCGGAAATTGATTCTTCAAACGGAAGTTTTTCAATTTTGGAAAGCGCCGTCATTTAGGTTTACTCTAAGAAAAATGCTGAAAAATATATTATGGGATAATGACGGCACACTGATAGATACAGCAACTCTGTTCTGCGATGCCAACAGAGTTGCTTTATTATCAAAAAACATCTTAATGGATGAAAAACTTTTTGTAAAAATCTCGCAAAAACAGGGCAAAAGTATTTTAGAATATTATGCTCTCAAAAACTCGTGGAACGAAAAACAATTAAAAGAGTTGTATTTGCTTCGACAATCAAAATATACCGAGATGTTGAAAAACGGTGCCGCCTTGAACTATGAAGCATTTAACCTTATCGAATGCTTAAAACAAAAAGGCATAAAAAATTTTATGGTTACCGGATCGAGTAAAAATGAACTATTGCTTGAATACTCAAAAAAAAGCGATTTATTGGCACTGTTTGACGATATCATCACCGCAGATGACTGTGACAGGCCTAAACCGCATCCGGATTCTTTGCTTCTGATAATAAAAAAATGGCACCTTTACAGCAACGATTCGGTTGTCATCGACGACCTGCCGAGAGGAATAATTGCCGCCCGAAAAGCAGGGCTGAAAGCGATTCGTTATAACCCGTTCGTAAAAAAAAGCAAATACGCAAGTTTTTCAAAACTGTTATATTCGTTGGAAAACATTGCAAACAAATAAATGCCTAGATATGCACCGACTTAAAATTATTGATTTTTGCAATATTTTCAACCGATTTTATAATTTCCTCATTTGCCGATGAAATATAAATATTTCCGGAAATCATATCTAAAAATTCAGGCAAAAAATCGCCGGTTATTACCTTAAGATTCGGAGAAATAATACCACCGCGATATTGCTGTTTCAGACAAATCAAGACTGCTTTTTCTCCCCTATTCAAAACCTCTTTCAAATATTTCCGTGTCGAACGATTATACCCGATAAACCAATGATTAAAACACGAAAGATTATTTTTATTTTTTTTACTGTATTGAAATTGTTCGAGCATTTTCAGTGTCTTTTTTTTCATGAGTTTCAAATCATCAGGTTGCAGCGTATCTCTCCATTCTCCGACCAAACCTTTTCTGAATATTCTCGGTTGATTTTTATCTTTGAGATATTTCATTTCCTCACTTTTTATTTTTGAAAAACGTGAATTTTCGACCGCGTTTTCAATTTCTTTTTTGGTTCGTTTGATTTTGAGACTTTTCAATAAGTTCTTTATTGTTTTCAGCGGATTGAATTTTAAGTCTTCGTATTTGACCAAACAGAGTTGATGTCCTGCCTCGTTCCCCCATTCAATCCATTTTTCAATATAAGATGTCCAATCATCAAAAGGTTTTTTACCGTAAAATCCCTTTGTATTCAAAAAATCGCTTAAACTTCCCTTCTCATCGGAAAATCCCCTGCGCCAATTATAATATGAAATAACCGCATCTCTGGCATCTCTTACCAAAAGCACGGCTGTATGAGGTTTGGCATTAACATAACTTTCGGGATAAAAATGAGTTTTAAAAAAACGAACTTCTCTCGATTTTTCTATCACATATTTTTCTTCAAGTTGTCTCCAATGCTTGCGCCACAAAGGCAAAACGACATCGGTTTTTCTTTTATTTTCGGAAATTTTTTCCTGATATCCTTCAATATAATCAAGCCCCAATTCCAGCAATATTCCTCCCATCAAAGAACTTCCCGAACCTAAATAGCTGGCAAGTATCACATCATCGCTTTCAAGCTTTTTTATATTTTCCGTTGCCAATTTCAAATCAGCATCTTTTTCTGAACCCGACATCAAAATACTCCGTTATAAAATTTATTGCTCTCATATTTATTTAAATCTTCAATCGTATCAACTTCAATCCAACCGCCGTGAACAATCACGCCTTTAATCGGATTTCCGGCATTTATCAGATGTTGTAAAAATGTCGTCATATACATATTTTGATATGTTTTTCCGTCATAATCGGCAAACTTATTCATACTTTTATAAAAGCTGATAATTTCAGGAAGAACATTTTTTTTAAATTTCGTTAATCCGATATATTGCGCTTGTATTCGTGCATAATCTTTCGTTTTTTTCCCGAGTTCCAAAATATTATTTTCTTCGGAAAGTATTAAACTCTCAGCATCATCAAGCGGATTATCCATACGAAATCGCCATAATTTTTCCCAATTTTTATCCACTATTGTTGCAATATTTGCCTCGGAGTTTATCAGTTTTTCCAAGTTATCGAAAGTATAAACAATATCGGAATATGAAACAATCACATCATCATTCAACTCGTTTTCACAAGAAAACAATGTAGTAACCATATTTGATTTTTCATAATTTTCGGCAAAATATACCTTAACATTTGAACCGGATAAATGCTCTTTTAAGACATCGAATTTATATCCGCCGATAACAACAATATCGGAAATACCGTTTTTCTTAAATCTTTCGATAATGATGTCAATCAGAGGTTTTCCGTTCAGTAATACCATACATTTCGGCACCTCATTTGTCAGAGGTCGCAAACGATTTCCCTGTCCTGCCGCTAAAATAATTGCTTTCATTTTTCGTTTTTCCCTTCAAAAATTTTTTGGAATAATTTTATATCTTCGAGTTGAAAAATTTTTTCTCTTTCCGGATGCCACATAACAGCATAAATGCTTTTATATTTATGATGAAACGCTTCGATAATACCGTCAAATGAAACATAATCCGCCTCAAAATCTTCAGGAATGTTTTTAACTGCATAATTATGAAAAGAATTGACCGATCTTCTTAAATTCTCTCCGCGGATTTCGTGAGATATCGCCACATGATTTTTAACCGATTGCAATGAGCCTCCGAAAAAATTGTTTATTTGCTGCATTCCGTGGCATACCCCGATAACCGGCATATTCGCTTTGATTGCTTCTTGAAGCAATTTTTTTTCAAATGTATCTCTGATTTTATTGACCTCTTCGGAACTGACGGAAAAAAGGTCATTTCCACCGGAAAGCACGATTCCCGATATTTCCATTTTTTGCAAAAACTGCAGAATATCATGTTTTACAGATATCGGAATCAAAAAGAATCCGCAACTTTTCATAAACTCATACCATCTCACATCGAGAGATTCTCTTATTTCCCGACCGTCATATTCACTTGATATTCTTTGAGTAATGGCAATATTTATCATCTGATTATCCTTAACTGTTTATTTAATGCATCTATTTCGATAAATTCAGCTTTTCGCAGCTCATTAAACCGTTTTTCTCCGATACCTATTACGGCAGGAATATTTTGTTCCATACAGCGAATAGCCATATGTGAATTAGCCCCGCCGAATTGAGTAATCAGTCCGGCAATATTTTTGGTAAAAATAAAATCATATCCCGGATCAGCCGCTCTGATACAAATAATCTTATTTTGACAATCAGCATTATGTATTTCTTCTTCACAAATCACTTTAGCTTTAACTTTTCTCTGAGTTACATAATTAGGAATATTTTCATTCTGCTCAAAGCAAAAAATATCTTTTGCCGAACAGAAAACTTCCGGAAGTTTAACGTATTTGGTATAATAATAATTTATTTTACTTTGGTTGATTTTATTTTGCAAAAACTCTTTTTTTTCTTTCACTGTTTCAAAATGTTCA
Source organism: uncultured Rhodospirillaceae bacterium (assembly GCA_900318605.1). Taxonomy (GTDB): domain Bacteria; phylum Pseudomonadota; class Alphaproteobacteria; order RF32; family CAG-239; genus RUG410. The sequence goes on from ONLJ01000011.1 coordinate 13,635, forward strand.
AGCAAATCATAAATCGAAACGTATGATATATCTTCTTTTGAAATTGATAAAGAATGAGCATATTCCCCAATCAGGAGCAATATATGACTCAAGATTTTTGTGAATATAAATTTACTTTTATCCCGCCACAAAATACTGTCTTCTATGCAATTTAGCAAGTATTTGGCAGAAAAATTAAGACCTTCCCGTACCAATAACTCATCAATTTTTTGCAGTTGTTTTTGCGTGAAAGAATTTTTTTTCAGAGGTTTTTCAGCAATCGAACTTGATGTTGACATATTGAAATACGAATTAAAATCTTCATCATATCTCAATGAAAGAATATCATAAGAACTCGGCCGCAAATGTCCCCATTTTTCCAAAAATTTTTTTTGAGTTATTTTTTTGTTTCTGAGTTTAACAATATCGAATTGTATTTCTTCGGAAATTATGGGAATCGAACAAATAAAATCATTGTACTGTTGCAAAGTTATAATTTTCTTTTCCAAAAACGAATCCAAAAATTGTTTTCCGATAAAAGCTGTTCTGGCAATCCCCGCAAACGGCAATGTTCCGAATTTTTTGCACGCTTCAAGCAACTCTTTTGTTTTTTCTTCAAAACTCATTTTTTTTGCAAACAACAATTTGCAATTTTCCTGCAATTTTTGCACTGAAAGAATGTCTTTTTTATACAGCGGAACCGGATAATTAAAAACACTGTTTGTTATTTTTCTCAAAGAACTTAAAAACTCGTTGATTTGCTTTGGCGACAATAAATCGGAAAATTTTTCCTTAATATTATCGCCGGAAGTTAACGTTGCTGCCGTAAATAAAATGCTGAATTCAGCTTTATCATGCAATTCAGGATTTTTTTCCAAAGCCCTTAAATAATAATCCGTAATCTTGCGAGATGTCTTTTTGCTTAAATCGGACGGAATAAAAGAATTAAAATCCGTTCTCACATCAATATACGGACATCCCATAAAAGAATGAAGCAAACGATAAGGTGCCACATTTTTATAACCGTAATTTTTACGCTGGATTGCCCAGATATCATCGGTTATCAGGGCTTTATATAATGACAAAGCCAACGGATTCGGACATGTACCGATCATTTCGGCAGGATTCCAATCCGTCATCATGCTGAATATATTACCTTTACCGTCCAACTTATTTTTTCTGCTGTTATTTTTGATTTCCTGATAAAGTAATTTCAATTTATCAAAAAAAAGTTCATCTGATATTTTTTCTCTTGTAAAAGAACTCTGGACAATCAGCGGTCGAACTTGAAAAATGTACAATTTTTTTTGCTTATCAAAGGCAAATTCAATATCCAATGTATCGGAATCATAAATACGTTCTATTTCTTTTACAGCAGATAATAACGATTTTATCGGCAACTCTCCCGACAATTTATTCAATTTAACAGACCGTGAAATAACTATGGTTTTTCCCTGTCCCGAACCGGACGTAATCGTATTTGTCTTACCGTCATTGGTATAATTGATAATATAATAAGGCGCACCGGTTGCATGATCACGAGTAAACATAACGCCGGAGATCCAAATATCCTTCAGCATCGGTTGGATTAAAATTTCATCTTCATCATTGCGATAATCTTTTGTGACAGCGTCAATAGCCTTAACCAAACTTTTTGAATCCGGTTCGACATTCAAAACGGATTTATAAACACCGGCATTGGATTGCTCGGCTCGATCTTCGTTATATGCAGATGAGCGAACAATTACCTCAGATTTAAATGCCGATTTAATTTGATTTAAGAAAAAATTTTTATTTTTTTTATATTCGGAAAACAAAAAACACAACAAAGGAAGAATTTCAAATTTTTTTGCTTTGTTTTTTAAAAAAATCAGATTTTGCGCCTTTGAATTTAAAGTCATTTTTTACATTTTCCGTTCCATGTTCTGCAAGTATATTTCACAAAAAACTCATCAGGCAGTTTTGCATAAATTTTATCGCATATTCGATTGAATATTTTCTCTCCTTCCGGCGTAGCCAAATCCCAATATTTATTCTTAACGCTTTTCCATGCCTTTATGTAGTTTTCCAAGGTCTGCTTAAAATTAAAATCCATTTCCATATACATTATATCAGTAAAAAGATTCGAATTTTCAATAACTTCGCGTTGGTCTTGTCTTCTGATACCGCGTTCATAATCAGGAATTATTTCTTTTATAATTGCTTCAACCTCTTTTTGAAAACCATCATTTAAATCCCGATGATTCCACAAGCAGGAAAAGACGCCGTTTTTTTTCAGGATTCTACCGGTTTCATGCAAGGCCTTATTTCTATCCAATACATTAAAACTGCTTCCGAAAGCAACTAAATCAAAAGAATCATCAGACAATGTCGTATTATAACCGTCCGCATCAATCCACGTAATTTGTTTCAAATTTTTCGTTCTTTCTTTTCCGATATCCGACATCGCTTTCGTCGGCTCGACGGCTTTTATAAAACAGGGATATTTTGCCAATAAAACGCTCAAATTACCGGTTCCGGCACCGATATCGGCAACCTCGAAATTATCAATTAAGGACAAATTCCCGTATTCAATGATGCAATCAATAACTTTTTGCGGATAGTTCGGTCTGTATTTATAATACGGGGCTTGAAGCGTATAATCCCAATTTTCGGCCATTTCAGCATTCCTTGACTAAGTCCAGTATCATTTCTGCTTTTTTTTCGATATTCCCGTCATCGTTATTATCAATAGTTAAGGATATAAAAGGAGGAAAATCATACTGTTGGTTAATTCCGACAATATTTTTTGTAGCACCGATATCTTTTTTATACAACCCTTTTTTATCTCTTTGTTTAATTTTTTCGAGGTCGGCAACAATCAATATAACTTTATGGTTGGCGATATTTTTCGCATTAAATTCATGAATTTCGGAAAACATTGATATGGTAGCGGCCACAACGTTTATCCCCTGATCCGTCAAAAGTTTGCACAGTCCGGATATTCTCTTGGCGTTTTGTAATCTTTCCGGCAAAGAATATCCAAGGTCATAATCACACATTTTTCTTACGCAATCGCCGTCAATCAGTACCCAATTTTTTGCCTTTTGTTTTAACCTATTGTATAAACTTGTAGCGATTGTTGTTTTTCCGACTCCGGAAAAACCGGTAATCCAAATCAGTTGTCCTTTTTGCATTTTACGATACCTTTTCTGATATTAAAATGACCAATACTCAAAATGACTGATGCTTATCGTTCCAGTCCTATTTTAATTTGCGAAACCTTCAAAGCGGCAGGTATTATCTGTTGAGGTCTGGATAGAAAAGTATATAACTGAACCAAATTTTCCGTTTCCGCAACTTTTTCCAATTTACGATTATAAATTTTATAGCCATTATCCGTAACGATAATATTAGTCGGACAAGATAAAAATTGCGAACATTTCTGACGATTGATAACGGACACATTCGTACGGTCATCAACAGCCACGCTAAGCCCCAGACTTTTCATCCGTTCATAAGTCATATTAGCAAGCGGCTTTAATTTTTGCTGCAACGGAATCACAACATAATCAAAAGGCCTCAAACACTCCGGCAAATTGAAACCGTATTCATCTCGGTTCGCATCCATTATTGAGAACAAAGTCCTTTGTGTCCCCATACCATAGGTCAAAAACAAAGGTTTTACTTTTTTATTTTCCGAATTTGTATATTTCAATTTGACCGGTTTATCGGTTGTGTAATGATAATACATTGCTAAGCTGAGAGCTTTTGTTTTTTTGCTTTCATCAATTTGAGGAAGATACACATTTTCCTTTCCGGCCTCGGATAAATAAAAATATTCCGCCATAAGTTTATCGCCGTTATCCTGTTTGTAAAAAGGCAAGCGAAAAGTCGAAAAAATCGATTGTGTTAACGAATCAAACATCTCGGAAGATTTAATCAATGAATTCCTGTCGGTATCCACGGAAAAACCTCCAAACATTTTGAATTGTTTCCCTCTTAAGAAATGCCTCGGATCAGCCATATTGCGATAAAAATTGGTTGAATAAACATATCTCAAAGGCAGTTGAGAGTGCGACAAGTTATTATCCGACAAAACCTTAATAAACAAAGGTTCAGGAGTCATCATTAAATGAAATCCCTCCATTTTTCCGGACAGATACATAATTTTGCTTCTGAATTGTTGCCCGATTTCCTGACCCTGTTCCAAAACATTGTTATCAATAATCGTCGGCGGTTCGATTTGTTCCATACCATAATTGTCAGCTATATCCATCATCGTATTTTCCATATTTCTGACAATCTTTATACCCAGAGGCGTTAAAAGAGGAATGGCATTAGTATCAAAACAAAACAAAATATCGTTCAACAAATTTTCCGTAGGCTGTTGATTAAACGGCTCACGCAGATTATAGTTGTTAATATTGATTTGTTTAGATAAAAACATTACTTACATCCTTAATCGCGGGTTTTCCTGCACAGATTTATCAATCTCGGCAACAAAGTTTTCTTATCACGAATAACAATGACTTTAACGTCTTCTCCGAGTGAACTTCTGTAAGACTGAATCTTTTGATCACGGCTTTCGGAAATAGTTCTTTCGATATCTTCATTTGAAGCCTCGGCATCAACCGACAACTCGCACTTCTTTTTACCGTTAACGGTTAACGGAATAGCGATTTCGTTAGTTCTGAAGTCAATTAAAGAGCTTTCGATTTCCGGCCACTTATCGGTAAATATCGAACGTTTTTGCGCAAAGCATTCTCTCCATAACGTATCAGCCGTATGCGGTGTGAATACCCCGATAACCTTAAGAAATTCTTTCATTGCCAAACGCTGTACTTTTCCCGATTCGCTGTCTTCATTGATTTTATCTCTGTTTTTAGCGAGTACGTTCGCAAATTTATATATTTTAGCAATCGCCACGTGAAAAGATTGATTGTCCTCTATTTCGCGACGCACATCTTTGGCTGTGTGATGAAGTTCCGCCAAAAGGAACTTATCTTTCTGACTTAAGTTTTCGGCAACAATCGATTCATCTTCACGCGGTTTAACGGTTCTGTACATACCAACCAACGAACCCAAAAATTTCTTTTTGGCCTGCAATCCCGTTTCACTCCATTCCGTATCCAACTGGAACGGCTTATCCGACAACAAATATAAACGCAAAGCATCGGCACCGTATTTTTCAATCATTTCATCAGGACGAACAACATTTCCCAAAGACTTTGACATCTTATGTCCGCCCAGTTTGACAATACCGTTATCCAAAAAGTTCTTAACCGGCTCTTTAACCGGAGTCAAACCGAGTTTATAAAGAAAATGAGACATAAAACGCAGATAAATCATATGCTGATTGGCATGTTCCAAACCGCCGACATAATAATCAATCGGCATCCATTTTTTTGCTTTTTGCGGGTTCCAAGGTTGTTCATCATTATGCGGATCCAAAAAACGCCATACATACCACGCCGAACACATAAAGGTATCCAACGTATCCGTTTCTCGTGTACATATTTCTCCGGTTTGCGGATTTTTATAATTCAAAAATGACTCGTCAACGGTCAGCGGCGATCTACCTTTAGCCAACTCAAAATTCATCTCTTTCGGCAGTCTTACCGGCAACTCATCTTCTTGAACCGGCTTAAAGTTGCCGCTGCTATCCTTTACAAACGGAATCGGACATCCCCAAAAACGCTGTCTTGAAATCGACCAATCTTTAAGCTTGTACCTTATTTTTCGCTCGCCGATATTTTTCTTTTCCATATAATCCGAGATAAACTCTCTTGCCTGATTACTTGTTTTTCCGTTCAATAGCCAACTGTGAATCATCTTATCTTCACCATCAACCAACTTAGGCAAATAATCCAAATTCCGCTTTTGCGCAAATGCGGCATCTTTTTCATTTATTGCCGGAATACACGCAACGATTCCCGTACCTTCCGTCGGCATAATATGATCGGATACAAAGACCGGGATCTGTTTTCTGGTCAACGGGTGGATAACATAACTTCCGGTAAAGACAGATGATAAATCCGCTTGAGAAACCCTTTCGGTCGAACTTTTCAACAAAGCTTTTTTGATATATTCATCCATTGCATCTTTTTGAGACGGCACCGTTAATAAATCTGCCAAATCATGTTCCGGAGCAACATAAAGTGCGGAAATACCGAAAACAAATTCCGGATTTTGAATAAAGGTTGTCATGTTGAACTTTTGCTCATCATCGGAAAAATGCAAATCGACTCCTTCCATTCTCCCAATCCAGTTACGTTGCATTGCTATAGCCTGAGAAGACCAATTAAGTTCATCCAATCCGTTCCACAAATCTTCGGCATAATCGGTAATTCTGACAAACCACTGTTCCATTTTTTTTCTTTGAATGGGAGCACCGCTTCTCCAACCTTTTCCGTCAATAACCTGCTCATTGGCCAAAACAGTTTTATCGACCGGATCCCAATTTACCCACTCATCGGCCCGATATAAAAGATTATTTTCGTAAAGCTTCAAAATCAGCCACTGTGTCCATTTATAATACTCCGGAGAAGCCGTAACGATTTCTCTGTCCAAATCAAAGGAAAAACCCATCGGTCCGATTTGTTCGTCTCGCATTTTTTCAATATTTTTTTGAGTCCATTTTTCCGGATGAACATTATTCTTAATTGCGGCATTTTCGGCAGGTAGTCCGAAAGCATCCCAACCGATGGGATGTAAAACATCTTTTCCCATAAAACGTTCCAAACGCGCCAACGTATCGGAAATTGAATACACCAGTGCGTGTCCCATGTGCGCATTTCCAGAAGGATATGGAAACATACCGAGAATATATGATTTTTGTCCCGATGTTTCACGAGTCGTATCGACTCCTTCTTCTTTCCATTTTCTTTGAATTTCTTCTTCTTGCTGCCTTATATTCATAGCTTCAGCCATTTATTTATTCTCCGCTTACCAGAATTTTTTAGACATATTAGCAGAAAGAATAAAATAAATCAACTAAAAAAAACATTTTTGGCAAAAATATTTTATCTGATAAACTATGACTTTTTGATTATTTTCTTAAACCGAAAATCTCAAATTCAGCTTTCAAATATTTTTCGATTTCAACGTTAAAAAATTTCTCGCAATCCGAGTCGGTTGTTGTTTTATCACTTTCAATCGGACGATATTTTTGAATATAATATTCTTTCACACCGAGCAAATTCAGGGTATCGGCAATTTGATAAATATCATCAGGAGTTAAAATGCGCGGGTCGCAAGTGGTTCGACACTCAAAATTTATACCGCTATTGATGAGCAAGTCCAAACTCTCTTTAACTTTTTCAACATCAGCAATTCCGCCGGTTGCCGTTTTATAGCGCTCTGCTTCAAACGGAGCTTTAATATCAAAACCAACCCACGACAGATGTGGTAAAACTTTTGCTAAAGCCTCCGGATTATAACCGCCCGTGTGCATACCGATTTCAAAGCCCATATCTTTGACGATGTTCATTGCTTGCGGAAGATTTTTCTGCATTAACGGCTCACCACCGGAAAACACTACCCCATCCAAAATACCTTTGCGATGTTCCAACAGATGAACGAGATTTTCCCAAGTGGCATCACTTTCGCCATTTATGTTTTGCAACGACTGATTATAACAAAACGGACAGCGCCACGGGCAGCCTTGCATAAACACCACCGCCGCAATTTTACCCGGCCAATCGACAATACTGAACTTTTCGATATCCCCGATTTTTATCATACAATCCTCCTTTTTTTCGATAAATAAAGGGAGAAACACTTATGCCTTCTCCCTTTATTTTACAAAGTTTTCGGATTATTCAGCAGCAGCCAAAGTGCAACCGCAATCTTCGTCTAAATACATAACGGCTTTTTCCTCGCAGAAACACTTACGAGAGTAATATTCCGATTTTTTACCCTTGTTGAATTCGGAAACCGGACGATGATAGCCCATAACTCTGGTCCAAATCTCGCAAGGTTGTCTTTCAGCGTCGGTTAATTTTACTTCGTTAATGTCAATAGTGTTGTTCATTTTTTATTCCTCTAAATTTTAAGTTAATACCAAATTGTTCTTTTTTTTATGTAGCTTTTAAGCAACATTACTTGCTTTCAGCTTTTTGATTTTTTCAGCCTTTTTCTCTTCATCGCAAAGCGGGCAGAATTTGTGTTCGCCGGCTAAATAACCGTGCTTCGGACAAATAGAGAAAGTAGGAGTAATAGTAATGTAAGGCAGGCGATAGTTGGTCAGAACTTTTCTGATCAGTTCACCGCAAACCTTGGCCGACGAAATACGTTGGCTCATATAAAGGTGCAAAACCGTACCGCCTGTGTATTTTGACTGCAAGGTAGATTGCAATTCCAAAGCCTCAAACGGATCATCGGTGTAGCCCACCGGCAGTTGCGAAGAGTTTGTATAATACGGATCTTCTGCCGTACCGGCCTGAATAATTCCTGGGAAGCGCTTTTTATCCTCACGAGCAAAGCGATAAGTTGCACTCTCGGCCGGAGTAGCTTCCAAATTGTACATATGCTTGGTTTCTTCCTGAATTTTGATAAGTGCGGCACGAATATAATCTAAGAATTTTTCGGCAAACGCCTTACCCCATTCATCGGCAACACTGTGCTCGCCGTCGGTAAAGTTCAAAATCATCTCATTGATACCGTTCACACCGATAGTCGAGAAGTGATTGCGCAATGTTCCGAGATAACGTTTTGTATAAGGATACAACCCGTTATCAATCAGGCGCTGAATTGTTTTACGCTTAATTTCAAGAGAAGTACGAGCAATATTCAAGAGTTCGTCAACACGACCGAATAAACCGGTTTCGTTTCCTTTATAAACATATCCCAAACGAGCGCAGTTGAATGTTACCACACCGATAGAACCGGTCTGCTCAGCCGAACCGAACAACCCGTTACCTTTAGCGAGTAATTCACGCAAATCAAGTTGCAAACGGCAGCACATTGAGCGAATTTGTCCCGGTTTCAAAACGGAATTGATAAAGTTTTGGAAATAAGGCATACCATATTTTGCCGTCATCTCAAACAAGAGTTGCGACTTCGGATCATCCCACGGAAAATCCGGCGTCATATTATATGTCGGAATCGGGAAAGTAAACGGACGATCCATAACATCGCCTTCCATCATAACTTCAATATAGGCGCGGTTAATCATATCCATTTCTTTTTGCAAATCGCCATAAGTAAACGGCATTTCTTCCTGACCTTCGATAATCGGCATAAAATTCTCATCATGACCGGCAATATGACCGCCGATATAAGGGTGCTGATTGCGCAAATCTTCCGGACATACCCAGTCAAACGTAAAGTTTGTGAACGGAGTTTGCGAACCCCAGCGAGATGGCACATTCAAGTTGTAAATCAGCTCTTGCATGCACTGTTTAACTTCATCATAAGATAGATTATCTTTTCTGATATAAGGAGCCAAATATGTATCAACCGAAGAAAAAGCTTGCGCTCCGGCCCACTCGTTCTGCAGTGTTCCCATAAAGTTTACCATTTGACCGGTAGCAGCAGAAAGATGCTTCGGCGGGTTGGCTTCAGCTTTTCCACGTACTCCGTTAAAACCTTCTTTCAATAAGTTTTTCAACGACCAACCGGCACAATAAGCCGCCAACATATCCAAATCATGAATATGAATATCGCCATTACGGTGAGCTTCGCCGACCTCAGCCGGATAAACATGGCTCAGCCAATAGTTAGCTGTAACTTTACCGGAAACATTCAAAATCAAACCGCCGTTGGAATAGCCCTGATTTGCATTGGCATTAACACGCCAGTCAAGCTTTTCGAGATATTCGTTAATAGAGCTTTCCACATCAACCATAACTTTTTGATCACCACGCATACGATTGCGTTGATCACGGTATAAAATATAGGCTTTCGAGGTAGCAAAATAGTTTGCGGAAATCAAAACCTGCTCAACAATATCCTGAATTTGCTCAATAGACGGCAACACATCCGTAAATTTGTGGTTGATAACTTTCATTACCTGTGCGGTCAAAAGCCACGCATCGGACTCACCGAACTCGCCTGTACTGGTACCGGCTTTCAAAATTGCATTATAAATTTTCGACTCGTCAAACGGTGCCAACGTACCATCACGTTTTGTAACATTCTTTATATCGGTTTTTATTTTGTTGAACGTAGGATTTTGCTCCTCAGCCATTTTATTTTATCTCCTTAAAATTAGCGGTTACTGTTTATCATCATCTCATACAACATATAGATGAATAAAAAGTTAAACAACTATATATTGTGGTTATACTCAACTTTTTTCTGTAATGATAAATTGAATAATCATTGAAGTCATTTAAGCTGATTAGCCGAAAATATTACAAGCTTAATTTTTGCACTTTTTCATTAAAACGACCTTAAGTACTTATTTTTAATAGATAAAAAATTTATCCCCTTAAATAAGTTCGGTGGATAAATATGTTAATTGTTAATTTTTCCTTACCTGATATTTCTTACGCACGAAAAAACAGTTGATTACGGCTAATATTTTGATTGTACTTAAATAAACTTACACCAAAAAGATGAAAAATATCTCAGCTATATTAAAAAGACCGAAAATCATCTTTTTTTTCTTAAATTTGCGATTCTTATATAAGAAATAGATTAAATGAAAAAAAATTATTTTATAAACCATTACATCATAAACAGAAAAACATAGTCATATCAAAGAGTTTATACGCATTCTGACAACATTACAAAAACGAATCGCCGATAATCAAATTACTTCATTATCGACGATAAAACTAAAAGATGTATTGGATAAAAAAATTATCCGAAATAATCAATTCCCATGGCTTTTTTAACTTCGTGAAGTGTGTTTGCGGCAACCTCGCGAGCATTTTCGCTTCCCTTTTTAAGCATTTCAAAAATCGCCGGAACATCGCCTTGCAGTGCCTCGCGTTTTTCTCTTATCGGACGGAGTTCCGCCTGCAAAATTTCGTTCAAAAACTTCTTAACTTTGCTGTCGCCCAGTCCGCCGCGTTGATAATGTGCTTTTAATTCGCCAAGATTATCATACTCCGGCCAAAATTCCTTAAAATGCTCATCACGGCAGAAAGCATCAAGATAAATAAACACCGGATTATTTTCGGTATGTCCGGGATCCTCAACTCTTAAGTGTGTCGGATCGGTAAACATGCTTTGAATTTTCTTTTTAATTTCATCGGCCGAATCCGAAAGATAAATGCAGTTACCGAGCGATTTACTCATTTTATTGGCGCCGTCAAGCCCCGGAAGTCTGGAACATGTTTCGTTTTCGGGCAACACCGCTTTCGGCTCGACCAAAACCGGCGCATATATCTGATTAAACGAACGAACGATTTCCCGTGTTTGTTCAATCATCGGCAGTTGATCCTCACCGACCGGCACGATATTGGCCTTAAAAGCAGTAATATCGGCAGCCTGACTGATCGGATAAGTAAAGAAACCGACCGGAATACTTTGCTTAAAACCACGCATTTGTATTTCGTTTTTAACCGTCGGATTACGCTGAAGGCGCGAAACCGTAACCAGATTCATATAATAAAAAGAAAGTTCGCATAACTGAGGAATCTGCGATTGAACAAAAATCGTCGATTTTTCCGGATTTAACCCGCAAGCCAAATAATCAAGCGCCACTTCGGAAATATTGGAACGCACTTTATTTATATTATCGGCATTGTCGGTTAAAGCCTGCGCATCGGCAATCATAATATAAATTTTCTTATACTTACCGGAATTTTGCAACTCGACTCGGCGTTTCAGCGAGCCGACATAATGACCTAAATGCAAGCGTCCCGTAGGTCTGTCGCCGGTTAAAATGATATCACTGTTCATCACAAATCCTTATAAATTTTTTTTAATGTGATAAAGCAATAGCGAATCTTTGTCAAGGCGTTTCAGATACAATCAAAAAAATAATAATATTTTTTCATACTCTTAACCACCTGATTCAAAATGATATTTCAAAATTGTGTGCATAAAAATAAAATACTATATCTTGTTTGTTTACTATTTGTTAACCCTATATGTAGTATTTTCAACCTCACAACATCAACAACATTTTTTTAGGAGAACATTAACATGACAGTTATCAATTTCAACGAAGTAGCTTTAACTGATGCCGAAAGACAACCTTGCGAAGTTTGGACCAGAGTTATGGGATATCATCGTCCGGTTTCCGAATTTAACCGCGGCAAAAAGTCGGAATATTATTCCCGCAAATGCTTTGTTGAATCGAAAGCTGTCGCACACATCAACGAACAAGAAACATGCGCTTGCGCTGCTGAATAAAATGTCCCGATGGCAAATGCCCGTGTTGATTTAGGCTTAAAATAACGAATACAAATTATCAAACTACTTAAGTATCTTCCGATTTTTCAGCGAATCGGAAGATTTTTTTATACAATATTTGCATTTTGAAAATCCGCGACCTATATACTTTAGTATAAGGAGATAAAAAATGAACTTAGAGAAATTTACCGATAGGAGCAGAGGCTTTCTGCAAAATGCCGAAAAGTTGGCGGGAAAGATGAATCATCAGTTCATCACACCGGAACATTTATTGAAAGTCATGCTTGAAGATAATGACGGAATGGCAGCAAATTTACTGCGCCAATCCGGTACCGATGTCAATTCTTTAAGGCAGAAAATCGACGATGAACTTAACAAACTTCCGAGTGTTGAAGGTCAAGGAGTGCAGCTTTCGGCTTCCCAGAGTTTAATAAAAGCTCTGGCACAAGCCGAGGATATGGCTCAAAAAGCCAAAGACACTTATGTTTCGGTTGAGCGCTTGTTACAAGCCTTATTGCTCGGCAAAAATTACGGTGTTGATTTGAAAGCCTTAAATACGGCAATCAATCAAATGCGCCAAGGAAGAACAGCAGATAGTGCATCTGCTGAAGATTCAATGGAAGCCTTAAAGCGCTTTGCGATTGACTACACCGCACTGGCCTCAAGCGGAAAACTTGATCCGGTTATCGGGCGAGATGAAGAAATCCGCCACACCATTCAGGTTTTGTCGCGCCGCACCAAAAACAACCCGATTCTCATCGGCGAGCCGGGTGTCGGAAAAACGGCGATTGTTGAAGGTTTGGCTCTGAGAATCATCAACGGCGACGTACCTAGCACTTTAGCCCACAAGCGGCTGATGGCGCTTGATATGGGCGCAATGATTGCCGGCGCGAAATACCGCGGCGAATTTGAGGAGCGCTTAAAAGGCGTGTTGCAAGAGGTTTCCGCCTCCAAAGGGCAGATAATTTTATTCATTGATGAAATGCACACCGTTGTCGGAGCCGGCGCTTCCGAAGGTTCAATGGATGCCTCAAACCTCTTGAAACCGGCATTGGCGCGTGGCGAATTGCATTGCATCGGCGCCACTACCTTAAAGGAATATCAAAAATATATCGAAAAAGATGCTGCCTTTGCGCGCCGTTTTCAACCGGTTTATGTCGGCGAACCGAAGGTTGAAGAAACAATTTCCATTTTGCGCGGAATTAAGGAAAAATACGAGTTGCACCATGGTGTACGCATTTCCGATTCGGCTCTGGTAGCGGCGGCAACCATGTCAAACCGCTATATTTCCGACAGATTTTTGCCGGATAAAGCAATCGATTTGATTGATGAAGCCGCCAGCCGCTTGAAGATGGAAATCGATTCCAAACCGGAAGCTTTGGATGAACTTGACCGCCGTTTGATTCAGCTCAAAATCGAACGTGAAGCCTTAAGAAAAGAAAATGATACAGCTTCCAAAGAACGCCTGCAAAAAATCGAAGTACAAATCAAAGATTTGGAAAAAGAATCGGCGGAGCAAACCGAAAAATGGAACGCTTACAAAGGTTCGATGATTGAAGCAAACCGCTTGCGTGAGCGCTTGGACAGAGCCAAAATCGAAGCTGAAAGAGCCTTGCGTGACGGACATTATGAAAAAGCCGGCGAGTTGCAATATAAAGAAATTCCGGATTTGGAAAACAAACTGCGCTCGATGGAAAATAATCAATATCAGGCAACTCCTGAAACGGTTACGCCGGATATGATTGCTTTGGTGGTTTCGAAATGGACGGGAATCCCGACCGATAAACTTATGGGCGGCGAAAAGAAAAAACTGCTGGAATTGGAAGATAATTTAGCCAAACGCGTAGTCGGACAAGATGAGGCAATCAAAGCGGTAGCCAATGCCGTACGTCGTTCGCGTGCCGGCTTGCAGGACCCGAACCGTCCGATCGGCTCGTTCTTATTCCTAGGGCCGACCGGTGTCGGCAAAACTGAGTTAGCCAAGGCTTTGGCAGAGTTCTTGTTCGACGAAGAATCCGCCTATGTCCGCATTGATATGTCGGAATACATGGAAAAGCATGCGGTTGCGCGGCTTATAGGCGCTCCTCCGGGATATGTCGGCTATGACGAAGGCGGCGTTTTGAGCGAAGCCGTACGCCGTCGTCCGTATCAGGTTATTTTGTTTGACGAGGTTGAAAAAGCGCACCCTGATGTGTTCAACATTTTGCTTCAGGTACTTGATGACGGCCGCCTGACCGACGGTAAAGGTCGCACGGTTGATTTTAAGAACACCTTCATCATTATGACATCAAACCTGATTACCAATGAGAATCAAGGCGACATGATGAATATCTTAAAATCATTCTTTAAGCCGGAATTTTTGAACCGTTTAGATGAAATTATTCTCTTTAATCCTTTAAATAAAGAGAATTTACGAAAAATTGTTGACATTCAGACATCTCGCTTACAGGAACGTCTGCTTACCCGTCAAATCAAACTCGAGATTGAAGATTCTGCGCGTGATTGGCTCTCTGAAAACGGTTATGATGCCGAGTTCGGCGCCCGTCCGTTAAAGCGCCTTATCGTACAGGATTTGGAAAATCCGCTGGCGATGATGCTCTTGGACGGCGAAATCAAGGACGGCGATACCGTGAAAATCTACGCGGATTCCGACGGATTGCAAATAAAATAACCGCAACAAAAAAAGGACTGAATTTCAGTCCTTTTTTTTATTTTTATTGATTAGTCTTCGCCCTCTTCCTCTTCTTCATTACCATCATTTAAGTTGACGGAAACCAAATCTCCGCTTCCGCCCCAATCTTGAGTGGCAATATGCATGGCAACATCACGAGGAAGACCTTTTACGGCAACGGCATAATAAGTTTGACCGTCCGAAGTGGTTTTGGCTTGAATCTTAACCTCTCCGCCATAAGCATGAGTAATTTTATCAGCCTCATGCTTAAACGTATCCGGCACAATACCGAGTTCATAAGCTTCGTCAGTAGATAATTCTTCATACTGATCCTGTTTTATGAACAAAGTTTTTACATTATTGACGGTATGAGTGATACCATCTACCAACGTATTACTCCTATTTTTGTTCATTGCTTGTCGAAACGCAATAACTCCGCCAATTGTCAAAGCCGCAACAACTGCTAAAACTCCGAGCATTTCAATCATAGAACGACCGAACTGATTTTGCTTTTCATTTTCATACATCCGTTATAATCTCCTTTACATAAACACTAACAATATTCTAGCATTGTTGCCGTTAATATGTCAAGCCGTAATTACAAAATTTTGCGCAAAGTTAATCATCAATTTCCAAAGTCAGCCACTTACCTTTGGTATTTTCAAAGTGAGCTTCCGGATCATAATAATTAACATTCAATGCTAAATTTTTAGCCGTTAATTTTCCCATAGTCTGCAAAAGCTGCAAACCGGAAATATAATAATCGTGCTGAGCCTTGACTTCATTAACCTGAGAAAGCAATAATGCTTGATAAGCATTCAAAACATCTAAAACCGTACGATTACCTAAAGCTTCTTCTCTCTGCGTACCTTCCAAAGCAATAGCTGAAGCTCTGACTTGTTCTTTTAAAGAATCAATACTTGAGCGATTGGCCTGCATTGATTCCCATGAAGCGGTAACACCGGCTTCGACGGCACGTTCTGCCTCTCTTAAATTTTCTTTTGCCTGCCATTTTTGATACTTGCTCTGACGGATTTTGGCTCGTGTAGCACCGCCGGTATAAAGAGGAACAGCCATGTTTACGACATATTCCGTACTGGTAGTATGCGGATTATTGCTGATTTTTGAAGATGTTTCGGTTTTACCGGTTTTGGCATTAAAACTGACTTCCGGTAACAGAGCTCCTGTTTTACTTCTCACATCATATTTTGCCGCTTTAAATGAACGTTGAGCGGCAAGCAATGAAAAATTGTTGTTCTTTGCATATCTTAAGGCATCGGCAAAACCACTTGGAAAGAACTTTTGTAACCCTTCTGGTTGTTCAAGATTTTCCGGCAATCTCCCGACATGATGAATATATGCAGATTTTGAAATTTCATAATTTCCTTCAGCGGCAATCAATGCAGATTGAGCTTGGGCATAACTTGCACGCGACTGAGCAACATCAGTGCGAGTAACCTCTCCGACATCAAAACGCGCCATAGTTTCTTCCAATTGTTTTTTCAAAAGTTTTTCATTGTTTCGCTGTAATTTTACGATTGCCTCATCGCGCAAAACATCTAAATAAGCACTTGAAGCATTGAGAAGAACGGTCTGCTCGGTGGCATACAAATTATTGATATCTGCTTTAGCGGCATTATCTGCCGAACGTACGGCGTTATAAGTTTGCAACCCGCTGAAAAGCGACTGCGAAATTTGTCCGTTGTAACCTTTGGCATATCCGTCATTAGTCGGAGAACCATTGGATTTAACGTGTGAATCGGTATAATTGGCATTAGCGCTGATATTCGGACGAAAACCTGAACGAGCCAATGCCGCACCTTCATTGCTGGCACCGCTCATGGCACGCCCGCCTTGTAAAACCGGATTGGTATTATAGGCTTCGCTCATTGCTTCAAAAATCGTTTCGGCATTTGCGTTCACACTCAAAAACGTTCCCAATACAAATACCGGCATAAATTTCATCAGTTTCATTATTGTTTCTTTCTTTATGTTTTTTTTGACTTTTTACACTTCAAATGGTTAAAAATCAAATAATTTGTTTATATTATTTGGGGATAATTTGCAATAATGTTAAGCAATTTTCAATTATTTTTGCTTTAATTTCGGTATAAGTAGGTATGTTAAAAAGTTATTAGGAGAAGTGAAAGTGATAAAAAGTACTAACGATACATTAAATGAAATGGATAGAGCTCGTCTTAAACTTTCAATAGAACATTACATAAAATATTTTATCGGCAAACGCGTATGCGAATTAACCAAGGAAGAAGCATACAAAGTTGTGGCATGGGCAGTGCGTGAATTTGCTCTCGATAAAATGTATGAGACAATGGAGCGTTACAATAAGGTAGGCACTAAGCGCGTCTATTATCTCTCAATCGAATATTTGATCGGCCGCTCACTTGAAAACAACTTACATAACCTTCACTTGCACGACATAATGAATAATATTAAAATTGACGGTTTTCCCGATATTTCATTACAGGAAATTTTTGAAGCGGAATATGATCCGGCTTTGGGTAACGGCGGTTTGGGACGTTTAGCCGCCTGCTACTTGGATTCGATGGCATCAATGGGACTTGCCGGCTTCGGATATGGCATAAACTACCAATTCGGTTTATTCAAGCAAAAATTTGAAAACGGCTATCAGGTTGAACAATCGGATACATGGCTCGGCGAAAATTCTCCGTGGCAGTTTGCCCGCTACGATCGCACGGTTTCGATTCCTATTGGCGGACATGTAGAAATGTATAACAAAGCCGACGGAAAAGTAAATTACGTTTGGACCAATACTCATACCCTTTACGGTGTACCTTATGATTTTCCGATTGTCGGTTATAACGGAAAATCCGTAAACTACTTGCGTTTATTCTCAGCCAAAACCGATGACGAACTGGATATCAATATTTTCAACAGTGGCGGCTATATTGAAGCCGTCCGTGATAAGATTCTCACCGAAACAATTTCTAAAGTTTTATATCCGTCCGATAATATTGAATCCGGAAAAGAATTGCGTCTGACACAACAATATTTCTTCGTATCATGCGCCGTCCAAGACATGATTCGCCGCTTTTTGGAAAAGAGCAACGATTTTTATAAAATGCCGGATTATATCTGTATTCAATTAAATGATACTCACCCGGCTCTGGCTATTGTAGAAATGATGCGCCAGCTTTTGGACGTTTACGGACAGGAATGGGATGAAGCGTGGAACATTACCACCAAGTTGTTCGCCTACACTAATCACACTCTTTTACCGGAGGCTTTGGAGAAGTGGAGCAGCTCGATTTTAGGACGTATTTTACCGCGCCATTTACAAATTATTTATGAAATCAACCGCCGTTTTATGGAATTTGCCCGTTCAAAATTCGGCGATGATGCTTATAAACTCGGCAAAGTAGCTATTGTTGACGGCGAAGGTGATAATCAGGTTATCCGTATGGCAAACCTTTCTATCGTTGGTTCGTTTTCCGTTAACGGTGTAGCAAAATTACACTCAGAACTGATTAAAACATCGCTGGTACCGGAATTTTTCGAACTCTGGCCGGAAAAATTTACCAACATCACAAACGGAGTAACACCGCGCCGTTGGCTTTTGCATGCCAACAATCATTTGGCAGACTTAATCAGCGAAAAAATCGGCAAGGAATGGATTACGGATTTAGACAAGCTCCGCAATCTTGAGCCTTTCTTAAAAAATAAGGAATTTTTGCAAGAATTCCGTGAAATAAAAATTGAAAACAAACGCCGTCTGGCACAGAAAATGTATAAAGCAACCCGCGTTATGGCCAATCCGGAAAGCATGTTTATCGTTCATGCCAAACGCATTCATGAATACAAGCGGCAACTAATGACGATTTTACAGATTATCGGCGACTATCTTGCGATTATACGTGACAACACACACCCTATTACACCTAAGACCTATATTTTTGCCGGTAAAGCGGCACCGTCATACACATTTGCCAAGTTAGTAATTAAATTGATTAACAATGTAGCAAAAGTAATCAATAATGATGATCGTGTAAATGAATACTTAAAAGTAATATTCATTCCGGACTATAAAGTATCGGTAGCAGAAAAACTGATACCGGCAGCAGACATCAGTTGTCAAGTTTCCACCGCCGGATTTGAAGCTTCCGGCACAAGTAACATGAAATTTGCCTTAAACGGAGCTTTGACTGTCGGCACTTATGACGGCGCAAATATTGAAATACGCGAAGCGGTAGGCGCTGAAAACTTCTATTTATTCGGACTTACCGATGAAGAAATCCGCGCTAAACGATTAACTTATAATCCAAGAGATATATACGATAATTCCGACTACATCAAACGTATTTTAAATACAGTGAACTCTAATATGTTCTGCGAAAATGATTATCCGCAGTTGTTCCGCCCGATTTATGATTCACTTTTAAACAGCGATTATTATTTCGTTTTAGCTGATTTGGAGGCCTTTAACAATTCAATTCATCAGGCTGAAAATGATTTCAACAGCAAGTATGAATGGGCAAAAAAGGCTTTGTTGAACGTTGCCAGAATCGGTTATTTCTCAAGTGATCGTTCGGTTATGGAATATGCCGAAAAAATCTGGCATATTAAACCGGTAGATTAAACACCTTATTAAAACCGAAAAAACCGCCGCAAAGAAAGCGGCGGTTTATCAATAAAAGGAATTATCAATTTGTGTTGTTGCTGCTCATAGTCATTGAGTTGTCGCCGACAAATTCTATTTCCTCGGCATCAAGCGATGTTACATTACCCTCTTTATCTACGCTTGCGGTAATAATTACAGCCATATTCGGAACAAAAGTTTGACCTTTCATCAACCCGTCATCGATTTCAACGGTTATATTTCCGGAGTCATCGGTAAATATATACATTTCATCACCCAAGCTTTGAGTTAAATTACCTTGAATATAAATAATCGTGTCTTCCGGCATATTAGCCGCATCGGCAACATGAGTAACGGGTTTAGTAATCTGTTTTGCCGAATCCATTGCTTCAGCGGTATTAAATGTTAATATTGAGCAAAAAAGAGCCAAAGTGCATAAAATTTTATTTTTCATTATTGTATCTCCTAAAAAAGTTGAACCGTAATTCATATATTGCCTAAAAATCACTTTTCAACGCTTTTGTTATATTCGGTAATAAAATGTGATATAATAAAAACAAAAAAAGTGCTTACATTTTTTTTATATGTTGCTAAAATGCGCGCAGTTTTTAAGGAGAAATATTTATGGATACTAATATAAATGAAAAACAAGAACAAGAATACATTCATTCGCTTATTTCCAAAGTAAGCAAGGCACAGAAAGAGTTTTCAACTTATACTCAAGAGCAAGTTGATGAAATTTTCCGCCGTGTGGCATTAAAAGCCAGCTCACTTAGAATTCCTTTGGCAAAAATGGCGGTTGAAGAAACCGGAATGGGAATTGCCGAAGATAAGGTTATTAAGAACCATTTTGCTTCGGAATATATTTATAACAAATTCAAAGACACCAAAACCTGTGGTATTATTGAGGATGACAAGGCTAACGGTCTGATTAAATTTGCCGAACCTATCGGTGTTATTGCCGGCGTCGTACCGACCACAAACCCGACATCAACGGTCATTTTCAAGACCTTAATTGCCCTTAAAACCCGCAACGGCATTATTTTTTCGCCGCACCCGCGCGCCAAAAAATGCACCAATGAAACTGCCCGTATTTTACTTGAAGAAGCGGTTAAGGCCGGCGCCCCGAAAGATATTATTGCATGGATTGATGAACCGAATCTTTTGCGCACTCAATATTTAATGCAGCAATCGGATTTGATTTTGGCGACCGGCGGTCCGGGAATGGTTAAGTCAGCCTATTCTTCCGGCACTCCTGCAATCGGTGTAGGTCCGGGTAATACTCCGGCAGTTATTGATGAAACTGCTGATATTCAGATGGCGGTCAGCTCGATTTTATTGTCAAAAACTTTTGATAACGGAATGATTTGTGCTTCCGAGCAATCAGTTGTGATTGTTGAAAGCATTTATGACGAAGTTAAAGCCGAATTTTTGAAACGTGGCGCTTATATTTTAAACAAAGACGAAGCCAAAAAAGTTGGCGCAACCGTGATTCAAGACGGCAAAGTAAATGCCGCCATAGTCGGACAGCCTGCGGCAAAAATTGCCGAAATGTCAGGCATTAAGGTTGATGAAAAAGTCAAAGTTTTAATCGGCGAAGTTTCTAAAATCGGCGCCGATGAACCTTTCTCTTATGAAAAGCTTTCGCCGGTTTTGGGAATGTATAAAGCTAAAGATTTTGACGATGCCGTTAAAAAAGCTAAGGCTCTGATTGAATTTGCCGGATGCGGTCATACTTCGGTTTTATATACCAACCCGTGCAATGACGAGCGCATCAAATTCTACGGCGATACCATGCCGACCGGACGTGTTATGATTAACTGTCCGTCGTCGCAAGGCGCCATCGGCGATATTTATAACTTCAGACTTGAACCGTCATTGACTCTTGGTTGTGGTTCTTGGGGTAGGAATTCTGTTAGTGAAAATGTAGGAGTAAAACATCTGATGAATATTAAAAACGTTGCCAAACGCGAAGAAAACATGCTGTGGTTTAAAGTTCCGCCGAAAATTTATTTCAAACCGGGATCTTTGGGCTTTGCCTTAAAAGAATTAAAAGGCAAGAAAAAAGCCTTTATCGTAACCGATAAACCACTGTTTGATTTAGGCTATACCAAAAAGATTACCGATATTTTGGAACCGCTCGGTATTTCCTACAAGATATTCAGTGATGTTAAGCCGGATCCGGATTTGACCACCATCAACAAAGCCCGCGATATGGTTAACAGCTTTGAGCCTGATGTTTTAATCGCTTTGGGCGGTGGATCTCCGATTGATGCCTGCAAAATTTTGTGGATTATGTACGAGCATCCGGAATTAAAGTTTGAAGATTTAGCACGCCGCTTTATGGATATCAGAAAACGTATTTTCGAATTTCCGGAGATGGGCGTTAAGGCTCAGATGGTTGCTATTCCGACAACATCAGGTACAGGTTCGGAAGTAACCCCGTTTGCCATTATTACCGATGATGCAACCGGCGTTAAGTATGCAGTTGCCGACTATACCTTAACTCCGTCAATGGCGATTATCGATACTGATTTGGTAATGACCATGCCGAAAGGCTTGTGCGCCGCTTCGGGTATTGACGTTATGACTCACGCTCTTGAATCGTATGTTTCAAACATGGCAAATGATTACACCAGAGGACTTTCGGTTGAGGCCGGTCGTTTGATTTATGAGAATCTCATAAAATCATACGAAACAGGCGATGCAACTGCACGTGAAAAAGTTCATCATGCGGCAACTATTGCCGGTATGGCATTTGCCAATGCTTTCTTGGGTGTTTGCCACTCGATGGCTCATAAGCTCGGTGCGGCATTCCATATACCGCACGGTTTTGCCAACGCATTACTCATCAATCAGGTAATTCGTTACAACTCTAATGATTGCCCGACGAAGCAAGCAACATTCCCGCAATATCGTTATCCGAACACCAAAGCCGCTTATGCCGCGTTTGCTAAAGGTATAGGCATAAAGGGTAAAACCGATGATGAGTTGGTCAATAACCTGATTGCCGCAATTGAGGAAATGAAGAAAAAGCTCAACATTCCTCTTTCGATTAAAGATTGGGGCATAGCTGAAAAAGATTGGGAAAATGCGATGAAAACCTTGCCGGAATTGGCATTTGATGATCAGTGCACCGGAGCAAACCCTCGTTACCCACTGTTCAAAGAAATTGAACAAATGTATCGTTATGCTTATGAAGGCAAAACCGATTTTAAGCTTTAATCGGCTGAAAAACAACACAAAAAAAGGGCAGATTTTTCTGCTCTTTTTTTGTTACATTTTTGTTACATTTTTATTGTTTTTACCGTCATTTATTGACTTTTAAATTTTTATTTGTTACGATAGCTCAATAGCTGGTTTTTGATTTAGAATCAGAATTGTATTATGTTGAAAAAATGGTTTGCTAAAATTAGGATATATGGCAACTCATTGCTTTTGTTTATGGAGGAAGATATGAGAAAAGGTGTTGCGAATATAATGCTCTTGGCATTAGTTCTCTTCGGGTTTAGCAAAATAGCAACAGCCGATGTGTGTTTTTTACCTGACGGTGAAGAATGTGGCAATGGTGTGCCTTATAACGAAGGGTGCGTAAACGGCAACTGTAATCCTACTCCTCCGACACCGACGTGCGTTGGCTCGAACTGTGATCCGACACCACCGGTTACCTGCCCTGATGGATGTTTTGATACGGAAGAAGCGGCGATATCAGCCCGCGGTCGTTCAAAAACTGTTGCCGGAACAACCTTTGTTGAGGATTCCTACTATAAATTCAATCAATGTTGGTGTTTAACAACCGAGTGTAGCAACCTTGAATACAAACATACTTCTGAATTAGGCGGAAACTGGACATGCACTCCATGCTCCAGACCGAAAAGTAAGTTTTATAACAACCGCTATAAATGTAGCTGTAACATAACTGCCAAAAATGGTTATACGGCTAACACTACATCTTGCCAGTGGATACCGATACCATGCGAAGAAGGAACATCAACCGATTGTACTCCGACCGCGGACGGCTGTACCACTTGCGAAGATACCGGCAAAAAATCAGGCGAACTTTCGTGTACTATAAAACATACTACCGATCCGACATGCCCTGAAGGCGGTTCGCTGACTAGACCGACATCCGGTTGCTACAATAAAGAAACGCAAAAATGCGGCACCCAAACCTGCTATATACCATACAGCCCTAACTGTACCGGCAATAAGGAACAAAAAGGTACCGCAGATCAGTGCAGTTGCGTATGCAAAACCGGTTATCATGAACAGGGCTCTGATTGTATTGAAAATGCCTGTCCAACGAATACGGTAAAAGAAAGTGATTGTGTCACAACTAACTATACGAAATTTCACCAAACTTCGTCTTATACCGACACTTCCGGTAATACTATTAATTGCGGAACTTGCAAATGTACCCCGCTGGCAAATGAAACTCAGCCGAATTCAGGTTGTTACAAGCAGGCGCAAGACGATAACGGATGTGGCGAAATGAGAACAGTTTATCTAGATGCCACACCTCAATGCGGAAGCAATGCACATGTAACCGGCAGCGGCACAAATTGCAGTTGTGCATGCAACACCGATTATGTACCTTATAATGGCGTTTGTTGCAAACCGTCGAGCTGCGATTCGTCTTATAATCTGACCACCCAACCGACCAGTGCTACCACTACTTATGATAGTTGCTCTAAGGGTTGCGGACTTGGTACGGTTTATAAGTGCAAGGAAGGCTATGAGTTCAAAAACGGAAATTGTGTAAAACCAGGCTGTCCTGAGGGCTCATTTATGTATGAAGGAGAATGTATTAACTGCGATACTTGTAAAAACCTCGTAGAAACTACAGGCGGGACCTCAAACAACGGATACACTACGAACAGATGCCGTACTGCAAGTTTGTGTCAACAAGATAAAGAGCGAATTGAAAGCACTTATCATTGTGCATGTTCTTGCAGCGAAGGATATAAGTACGGCTGCCTTGTCCACTATAACCTTGAATGTCCGACCTGTAATTTCCAGACTCCGGCCGAAGGTTATGTCGAACTTATTGATGATGAGCTCACAGAGCTTTGTGAAACCAATTGTCCTATCACTCCAGTAGAAGAACCTGATTGTCCTAAGGGTGAGCAGGCCTTCGATGGCATGTGCTACAGTGTTACGGAAGTACTCAAAAATGGTCAGGTAACTGGCAACGGCTTTAACTTTAGCCTTCCTTCCGATGAATGACGTCTACTATCCTGAAGTTGATGAAACCGAAGGCGGAATGATATGCTTTAAGGTTGTATCAAGTGAAGCCGTCGACTATAATAGAGATGTATCTGTCGATATTACATGGCGTGGAACATCTGATTTTGAGCACAAAAACGAACCTTGTATACTCGGATATAAAAGCTCTGCAACCCAAGAACCTTCAATGGCAAATTATATGTGTTCCCCTGAAGTGTTGTCTCGGGTAGGCTATTATGCTACCGGACGTTGTTATGAGGAGGAGGATGATTATTACGGCTCTTACAATTCTTGCACAGTAACAAAAATACAGAATCTTTGCTTAAATAGCGGAGCTACAATAATTTCATTGGATAAATTGAATTACTCCGAATGGTCGACCAGTTCTGTGGTAACTATAAGTGCAGGAGATACAAGCGGTCAAGGATGTGTAACCAGACAAGCAACTTGTGCTTACGACTTGCAAGGAACTGTAACCGATGTACATATATCTACTTATTGACAGTTGAGTTACATCTGACAATTAGTCGCTTACAAAACCGGCGGAGGTGTCTTTATCCCCCGCCGATTTTGTTTTGGATACAATGGAGGCATTTATTATTTAATAAAAAAGTCATCCCTAAAAATTTTCTTTAAAAGAAAATTTTTTCCAGGGATCTTGGAATTAAATTATTGACAAGCAAAAAAAAAAC
>ONLJ01000052.1 GCA_900318605.1 uncultured Rhodospirillaceae bacterium
GATATATGGCAAAATATATTCACAAAGAGCTATCGCCAATGCGCAATTTTTTGCCTGATGTATGCCAAGCAAAGGTATTTTAAGACCAATGTATTTATTTTTTGTTGTTACCGCATCAAACAACATTCCTGATTTAGAAAATTTTATATTTTCCGCCCAAAAATCTTTACCATATTCCAACAATTTACATTTTTTATCATTTGCCCGTTTGCGAATAATATCCGTTACTTCAGGTTTTTGTTCGGCAGTTGCAACAACTTTTACATCATCGGTAATTGTGTGAACTTTATCGGCAGCAATTTCCTCTAAAGTTTTACCAAGCTCTCGTGTATGTTCCAAAAAAATGGTATTTATGGCGGCGTACTGATGGGTTATATTCGTTACATCATCATATTTTGCCCCTTTGCCATGTTCAATAACATTAATATCAGTATGCTTATCGTTAAAATATGTCAAAGCCACCGCTGCTTGCAGGCCAATCGGACTGATATATTCAGATGATCGCAAAGTATTTTCAATTTCATCAAACTGCGGTTTTATTTCTTCAACACAATTGAAAAAATCTTTATCGGATATTAGCTTACCATTAAAACGAAAACGTTCGCAAAAATCGCTGATATGCGGACTAGTCATTAACCCAACATTCAATTTTGTTTGTAAAATTTCGGAAACCATATAAGCAACCGAACCTTTACCTTTACTTCCCGTAATGGTTATCATCGGTACCTTTGATAATTTACGCAAAATATCTTTGGTATATTCCGGATGTCTTTTAACTTCATCTTTATCGTTGAATTTAAGATGCTTTTCTGCCTTTAAATACGATGCATAAATATAGTCTTCGGCTTCTTTTTTACGATGCATTAAAATCATCCTTAATGGTTTGCATAATCACTCCGGCAACATTTGTGCCGGTTGCTTTTTCAATACCTTCCAGACCGGCAGTAACATTTATTTCGCAAAAATATGGAAGTTCTCTGCCATAAAGCAAATCCAAACCAACAAAATCTAAGCCGCTCTGTTTATATATATCCTGAGCAATATTATGAAAATATGGTTCAATTGTAATTTTTTTGATATTAGCACCAAGGGCAACATTAGCTCTGAAATCAGAATCTGAAGTTCTTTCCATGGCCGCAATAACTTCGCCTCTGATACAATAAAGACGCATATCACGACCATAACTTTCCGCAATAAATTCTTCAAACAGCCATTCTTTGAATCGGGAATATAATTTTGCCAAATTTTTATATTCTTCTTTATTTTCAATCAAAAATATTTCTTGTCCCATTGAACTTTCCAATCCTTTGGCAACGAATGGTAATTTCAGTTCATCTGCAAGAATTTCAAAAGGTAAAGAAGAATAACCGGCAATATATTTTGGTTTGATAAAATAATCAGAATTTATATTTTTTAACTGTTCTAATTTGTTAATGTATATATTTAATGCCTGTAAACCATTATAACTTCTGACGCCTAATCCGTTAAGATGGTTCTTAACTTTTCCGTATTTATAACGATTTATGATAAAATTTCTGTTTTCGAGCCGATGTCCTTGATTATAGCAATTATCATCTTTTACACTTGTATCGCTGACACCCAACATTCTTAAATCAATATCTTGTTTTTGCGCTTCTTCCAGCAAACGTCGGCAGGAATAAGCACTGCCCATGTTATTATATTTTTCAATTAAATATCCTGTAAGTTTCATTTTATATTTTTCCAATCAACTGCTGCCAATTTTTTAATACTTTGAGTTAGAGCTCCGATTACGGCCTTAAATTGCTCTTCATTATTCGGATTACGATATTCGCCGTTAATTTCTAATTGTAAGCAATCTGTTTTTGTGTTGTCGGAAATATTTTTAGTAACTGTATTTGTTCCACCGGCACTGAAAATTTTATTTTTCCAAACAGATTTTTTTACAGTATTCAATTCATAAAAATATTCTTTAAACGAATTCATCACAATATCTTCAATAAATTTATGTCCATGTAATGATGTTAAATCAACATTTTTCTCTGCTTCCGTCAGGCTGGGATTCGGTGCTGTTCCTAATTCAACGGCATATTCACGTGTTGTCGCCGAACCATGTAAATCAAGTAATACATAAATCGGTGAACCTTTTTGTTCCATTTTTTGTAAGTGTTTTTTCAATTTAATTTGATAATCATTATTTTCCGGTGCATCAAAATTCGGATCTTTTTCAGCAAAGCAAGCGTTATAAATCAAGTGGCAACCGGTAATTTGTTGCAAATAAAGCGCTATTCCTCCTGTCCACAAATC
>ONLJ01000095.1 GCA_900318605.1 uncultured Rhodospirillaceae bacterium
CACCCATGCGGATTGCTTCTTTAATCGAATCGGCAGAAACCGGCATAATCATAAATTCTTGAATATCAATCGGGTTATCAGCGTGCTTACCGCCGTTTAAGATGTTCATCATCGGAACCGGAAGCGTGCGAGCCATTGTGCCGCCCAAATAGCGATAAAGCGGAAGACCAGCCTCTTCAGCCTGAGCCTTAGCCACAGCCAAAGATACGGAAAGAATGGCGTTTGCACCGAGTTTACCTTTATTCTCGGTTCCGTCGAGGTCAATCATCTTTTGATCGATATCAATTTGATCTTCAGCTTCCAAACCGGCTAAAGCATCATAAATTTCATCATTAACGTTCTGAACGGCTTTCAAAACACCTTTGCCGCCGAAACGGGATTTATCACCGTCGCGAAGTTCAACCGCTTCGTGTACACCGGTAGAAGCGCCCGAAGGAACGGCAGCACGTCCGAATGCACCCGATTGCAAAACAACTTCGGCTTCCAAAGTAGGTGTTCCGCGGGAATCTAAAATTTCGCGAGCATGAATATCAACAATAGCACTCATTTTTTTCTCCTAAAAATATTATTAAAAAGTGTTGGCTCTGAATCTAAGTTATTTTTCTTTGTTGTCAAGCAAAAATAACACTTTACAACTGTGTTTTATCCTGCAAGGCAAAATTTTGGTTAATAAGCTGAAAATATAAATTGGATTTCACGGATAAATTTGTAATCTTGAAGTGTGGTTGATACGTTTTACAACCGCAATTTTATGAAAGGAAAAAACATGTTAAATTCAATTTGTTATTGGTTAGTGGTTATCGGAGCATTAAACTACGGTTTAATGGCTTTCGGTTTTAACTTCTTGGAGAAATTGCCGGCAGGTATCGGGCAAATCGTATCTATTGCTATTGCTATAGCTGCTCTGTTTACTATTTTTGCGAATTTGAAAAAATAATCCGCAAAAACATATTACAGATATTAAAAGGCTCGACATCCAAGTCGGGCTTTTTTTTCGTTACGATAACTTCCAAATTATTTTTTTATACCGGATTTAATAAACCCCAACAACTCTTCCGGTTTGTTCCAGACGACCGATATCTCTAAGACTTTTACGCTGTTTTGTAATGACGAAGGAATTTTAACAAAATCCTTACTTGTGGTATAAACATCAGCATTAAGTTTTTGGGCCTGAATAATTATTTTTTCCAGTTCTTTTTTAGAATAAAAATGATGATCCGGAAAATCATAGGTTTTCAACACATTGAAACCTTGCTCTTTTAGGCTGTGATAAAATTTTTGCGGATGACCGATGCCTGCAAATGCAACGACATCGTTTTTACCGACAGCGGTCTGAGTTGTTTCCAAATGAGCAAAAAACACCGGAAGTTTGGTGCGCTTAGCCAATCCTTGTTTATCTTTACCGATTATGATTAAGGCATCGGCACGCCTGATACCGTTTTCAAAAGTTTCACGCAAAGGACCGGACGGAATAATTTTGCCGTTACCGATACCGTAATTACCGTCAAAAACCAAAAAAGATAAGTCTTTATATAAACTCGGATTTTGAAAACCGTCGTCCATAATGATTAAATCGGCACCTTCTTTGACAGCAAGCTTTGCACCATCATAACGATTCGGATTAACGACAACCGGCGCCAACGCCGAGAGTAAAAGTGGTTCATCTCCCACTTCCCGAGCCGTATGTTTTTTATTGTTAACCATTACGTTTTTTACCTTTCCCCCATATCCTCTAGTAACAAAAAACGGATGGTAAACATCGTTAATCAACATTCTTGCCAAACTCAAAGATACCGGTGTTTTACCTGTTCCTCCGGCGGTAATATTGCCGACACAAATAACCGGAATATCAGCTTTCGGGGACCTATGGAGTTTAATTCTGAGCTGAGTCAAAAAGCCGTATATTGCGCTGAGCGGTGCCAAAATTTTGGAAATAAACGAATCTGTTTGCCAATATTCAGGAGTTTTCATTTTCCATATATCCTTGAATTTTTTCAACAATACCGTCTAAAACTTTGGCTTCGCCGGTTGCCCAGTTATAAGCAAGACTGCGTTTTGCTTCCAACAATTCCTTGTTTTTCAAAAGTTGGTCAACCATATCAATCAAATCAATAACATCATTAACCTGAATTATGGCATCGGCACGTTTTGCACGCGCCATCGCGTCGGTAAAGTTGTGCATGTGCGGACCGACAATAACGGCATCACGGCATCTTGATGGCTCAATAAAATTCTGTCCGCCGTGAGGTATAAGCGAACCGCCGACAAACACAATCGGGGAAATTTCATACCAGATTCCCATCTCGCCGATGGTATCTGCAATATAAACATCGGTTTCGGGGGTAATCTTTTCATCTTTCGAGCGAAGCGCAACATTAAGATCATATTCATCGCGGAGGCAGTCTTGAATTTCCGGTCCTCTATGCGGATGGCGCGGAGCAATCAGCGTAATCAAATTCGGGTGTTTTTCTTTAAGTTCTCTTAAAAAGCGCCCGATTTTTGCTTCTTCATCATGGTGAGTTGAACTTATAAGCCAGAGCGGACGTTTACCGATTTGTTTTAAGATTTCATTTTTCTTTTCGGTATCAACCGGAATCGGCAATCCGGCATATTTCAAATTGCCGAGACACATCGCATCTTTTGCCCCCAAAACTCTAAGCCGATAAGCATCTTCTTCCGATTGTCCCAAACATGCGGTAAAACACGAAAGAAGTTCTTTAATGATAAATTCAAATTGTTGCCAACGCTTAAAAGTTTTGTTGGAAATTCGACCGTTAATCAAAATCAGCGGAATATTTTTGCGCTTGATAGTCGAAAGCATTGCCGGCCAAAACTCCGATTCAAACCACAAAGCGATAGTCGGTTGCCAATAGCGAACAAATCGGGCGGCAAACACCGGATTATCAATCGGTAAATATTGATGAAACGCACGTTCCGGCAGACGTTTTGCCATAACTTCAGCTGATGTGGTAGTGCCGGTTGTAACCATAACATGAATATCAGGATAAATCTCTAAGAGACGATTTATAAGCGGCAACATCGAAATCGATTCGCCGACCGAAGCACCGTGCAACCAAACCAATCGTCCTTCCGGGCGTTTCATAACCGGACGACCGACACGCTCGTTAAAACGCTTAACATCCTCTTTACCGATTTTTTTGCGCTTTTCAATGTAGCGACGAATTAAAACCGGATATAAAATCACAACCAAAGTATTATAAATTTTGATAAACATTTAATCTCCCGTTATCAATTTCTCGATTTCCGGCTCTTGCCGTATTCAACATGAGGAACTCCGAGTTCCTTATCAATTTCCCAAGTGATTTTATTAAGCTTTGTTTCCAACTCCAAGCGATATTGTTCAAGTTCTTCTTGTGTGGCATCCTTTGGAATAATCATAGGCTCGGTAATTACATAAATTCCCTTATGAAATGGAAATGGTATCAACATATCGTCCCAACTCCGACGGATAACTTTTGAGCCGGCAATACTGTATGTTATACCCATAATCGGCTTGCCGGATTTCCATGCGTAAAAAATCGGGCTCATTCCGAGTGTCATACTCGGTCCTCTCGGACCGTCGGGAATAATGGCAATACTATTACCCTGTTGCAGATTTTTCATCAGATTTATTGCTGCTTGAGAGGAGTTTTGATTAGTTGAACCGTCAATATTTCCGATACCGAATTTTTTCAAAATACCGACAATCAGTCGCCCGTCGCGATGCGGCGAAACCAAAGCGTTAAGCTTGCGGCTTTTATTCCAAAAATAAGGCATTTCCAAAGTGCGCCCGTGCCAACCGATAACAATCATTGCCCCATGTTTTTCAAGCATTTCATAGGTTTCCTTAACACCGATTACTTTCCATCTGGTTGTTAAACCGACAAATTTTAAGTAACAATAAGCAAGCGTGCCGATAATACTTTCGGCAAGCGAAGAATTAAGGATGTTTTTAAATAGACCTTTTTTCATTTTCTATTCTTCAATAATTGTTCCCAGAATAACAACTTTTTTTGCAAATACAATCTTA
This sequence comes from uncultured Rhodospirillaceae bacterium, assembly GCA_900318605.1. Classification (GTDB taxonomy): domain Bacteria; phylum Pseudomonadota; class Alphaproteobacteria; order RF32; family CAG-239; genus RUG410. The sequence continues at coordinate 4,031 of ONLJ01000095.1, forward strand.
AAAACCAAAATATTAGGTGTTTTTTTATCTTTTTTTGCTTTGATTTAGCAAAAGGAGCAAATTATGAACGATATTTATCTGAATTCGGCGCAATTTAATGCTGAACTGCAAAAGTGTCTGAAATGTCCGACAAAGCCGTGTGAAAAGGCTTGTCCTGCCGGGGTTTCTCCGCATGATTTTATTGAGGTTGCCGCCACCGGAGATTTTGATAAAGCCGGCGAAATGATTTTGCAAAAAAATCCGTTTGCCGAAGTATGCGGTCTGATATGCCCCGATAAATTTTGTCGCAAAGCTTGTCTGCGAGCCAATCTCGACTGTGCGATAAATATTCCGAAAGTTCAGGCCTATATAATGAGAAAATATCGCAATGCAGTGTTTGCAAGAGAAAAGAAGAATGCCGTAAAACCGCAAAAATTTGCCGTTATCGGTTCAGGACCTGCGGGAATTGGCGCCGCTTCGGTGTTATTAAAAGACGGATTTGCTGTCGAAGTCTTTGAAAAATTATCTACCCTCGGCGGTGCATTAAATATGATTCCGAATATGCGTTTACCTAAAGAAATAATCAATTTTGAGTGGCAATATTTAGCACAAAACTACCCGCTGACAATAAACCTGAATATTGAGGAAAATCCGCATGATTTGTTGCACCGGGGTTTTTCCGGCGTGATTGTTGCAATCGGCGAAAATGTTTATCGTAAACTCGGTATCGAGGGAGAAAATTTGACGATAAATTATGACGAATATTTATCAAATCCGCAAGATTATGCCGGATTTAAAAATGTGGCGATTGTCGGCGGTGGTGCGGCAGCGGTTGATTGTACAACAAATGCTCATTTATATGGGGCTCAAAAAATTGAAATGTTTGTCCGTCGGCGTATTTGCGATATGCGGATAACCGAAGCCGAGCGTATCAGTTTGTTGAAAAACAAAATTGATATTACCACCATGACCAGAGTTACCAAAATTATCAAAGAAAATAATGCTCTTACCGCTTATACTTGTAAAACTCAATTCAATCAGGAAGGAAAACTGATTGATATTCCGAATACGGAAATTGCCCGCCAAGGATTTGATTTGATTGTTTTGGCACTCGGCAGTACAAGACGAGACCTTCCCGATGAAAATAAAAACATTGTACTGGCCGGAGATTGTATAAACGGCTCGTCAACCGCCGTCGAAGCTGTTGGCTCAGGCAAATCGGCAGCCCGAAGATTGCTCGAAAATCTCCTTTTGGACTAAGCTAAAAAATATCTTGCTTTGTGGTAATTGTTGCTTTATATCTTTGAAAAAAGTGAGATGTTAAATGGCTGAAGTGATAACCTTCGGATGTAGAATGAACGCCTATGAATCCGAAGTGATAAAAGAAAAACTGAAAAATTACGATAATGTGATTGTGGTTAATACTTGCGCGGTTACCGGCGAGGCTGAACGTCAATGCCGACAGATGATTCGCAAACTGCGCCGAGAAAATCCGGAGGCAAAAATAATCGTTACCGGCTGTTCGGCACAGGTAAGCACGACAAAACTTTATAAAATGCCGGAGATTGATTTGTTGCTCGGCAACAAGGAAAAGCGAAACATCGAACAATTTGTTGATAACATTCAGGCGCCGAAAAATTCGGTCAGCGATATTTTTCAAGATGATGATTGCGGAGATTACATTATCACCGGATTTGAAGGGAGACATAAGGCATTTGTACAAGTTCAGCAGGGATGCAATCATCGTTGTACTTATTGCATAGTACCTTATGCAAGAGGAAAAAATCGCTCGGTTTCGCCGGAACTTATCATGAAACAAATCAGAAAACTGTTGGTTCAAGGCTTTAAGGAAATTTGTTTGACCGGCGTGGATATTTGCTCTTATGAACCGTCATTTTCCGATTTGGTTGAAAAGATTTTGACCGAGATTAAAGAGCTTCCTCTATTGCAATTCGGCTCATTGGATCCGGCGGCGATTGATGATAAATTTATTGAACTTTACGGAAGATATCAAAATATGGCGTCGCATTTTCATCTTTCGATACAATCGGGAGATAATCTGATTTTGAAACGTATGGGACGACGACACAGTCGTGAAGATGTTATAAATTTATGCAAAAAACTGCGTAGTAAGCGAGCCGATACAACTTTCGGAGCCGATTTTATATGCGGTTTTCCGACTGAAAGCATGGAAGCTTTTGAAAATACCTGTAAGTTGGTCAGTGAGGCAAAAATCGATAAGTTGCACGTTTTTCCGTATTCCGAACGAGAGGGTACACCGGCGGCTAAAATGCCTCAAATTCCGATGATTGAACGGCGGCGACGTGCGGCAATTCTGCGTTCTTTAAGCACTGAAAATGAGGAGTAAAATTATGGGATTTTTTGAAAAACTGGGACTGGGTTTAAAAAAATCTTCCGCAAAAATCAGCGAAGGTTTGAGTGAAATTTTCACCAAGAAAAAACTTGACGATGAAACTCTGGAAAGCTTGGAAGATGTACTCCTTACGGCTGATATCGGCGTTAAAGCGACGGGCGAAATTATGCAAAAATTTGCGGCTCGTCGGCAAAATAAAGAAATCGGCAAAGACGAAATTTTAAGCCTTTTAGCCAATGACATTGAAGAAATCCTGCGCAATGGTGAAAAAGATTTTGTAATATCGGAAAATCCGTGCGTGATTTTGATGGTCGGTGTTAATGGTGCCGGAAAAACCACGACAATCGGCAAGTTGGCAGCAAAATTTAAGGCTCAGGGTAAAAAAGTTTCGCTTATTGCCGGAGATACTTTTCGTGCCGCCGCCGTGGAACAGCTTACAGCATGGGCCGATAAATGCGGCGTGCGGATTTACAGCGGACAAGAGGGAGCCGACAGTGCCGGACTTTGTTATGACGGCTTGAATATCGCTCTCAAAAACGGCGATGATGTAGTGTTTATCGACACCGCCGGACGATTGCAAAATAAAAGCGGATTGATGGACGAGCTAAAAAAAATCGTGCGTGTATTACAAAAAATCATTCCCGATGCCCCGCATAAAGTTTTACTTACCATTGATGCGACAACCGGTCAAAATGCGGTTGAGCAAGTCAAAATTTTCAAAGAACTCATCGGAGTTAACGGCTTGATTGTTACAAAACTTGACGGTTCTTCAAAAGGTGGAATTCTGGTAGCCATTATTAAAGAAACGGGTTTGCCGGTTTATTTCATCGGAGTGGGCGAAAAAACGGAAGATTTAGACCGTTTTAAAGCGCATGATTATGCCCGAAATCTTTTAGGCCTAAAATAAAATCCTTCTTTAACCTGCCAATATTTGCATTTTGTGTACGGATGTCAGCTGAATAAGGCAAATACTTAATAAGCTGAGCCGTTTTATTGGATTTACAATTTTAGAATTTATACCTAAACGGTATGATTATTTCGTTTTTTGGATTGCGAATCGGGAGAAAGTTTTGAAAATCGGCTTAAAATAAACCGTTCAGAGAATATATAAATATAAACAATCAAAAGTTTTAATCGCTTTAATTGTGTTTTATAAAAAATTATCCACAAATAATAAATAAAAATATTATTTTAATTTTATCTTTTGGTTTCAATATGTTAGCCTTAAATTATAACCTACGG
>ONLJ01000055.1 GCA_900318605.1 uncultured Rhodospirillaceae bacterium
TAACCAGTTTGCGTATAACACCATAATTCAAATTGCGCCCGATTTCGATTTTTTCAATTACATTCGCCGGAATATGTGTTTGAGTTTGCACATTTTGCAAACGCAAACGTTTATCACGCCTCATTTTCCACAATTCCATACCGATTTCTCTTTGTGTTTCTTTATCTATAAAATAAGTATATCTTGCCATTTTTGGAACTCCCTTAATTTATTTTATTAAAATAAAAACCGACCGCTGAATTTCGGTCGGGGAGTTCACAACTGTTCATAATCAGTCCGGCGTATTCAATATATTCCGCCGACTCCCCGCTGATGAGGAGTTATTTATTTATGAAGGGTTGTGATACCCCGTCGGCATTTTTCTTACCGACATGGTTCATACTAAATAAAAGTTCTGAATTATGCAAGCAAAAGTTTTATTTTAACTACATTGTTTCGGCTTCATATTGTTGCCAACCGCCTGCATAGCTGAACACATCTTTAAAGCCGTTTTGCATTAAGATTCTCACAACCACATAACTGCTGTATCCTCGATAACAATGTACTAAAATCGGCTTATCGCGCGGGATTTCCGCCATGCGATCACGCAACTGTCCCGCCGGAATATTGATTGCGCCGTCGATATGCTTTTCTTCATAAGACGCTCTCGAGCGCACGTCCAACACCGTAAATCCGTCAAAATCCGTACCGAAATAAGGCTTGAACTGCTTTTCTCTGATATTTTCGATTGCCATGCCGATTAAATTTATGGCATCTTTGGCATTGGAGTACGGCGGAGCATAACAAAGTTCGGCATCGCGCAAATCCTCGGTTGTACCGTTGAGGCGCATAATTGTGGAAATAACGTTGATACGCTTATCGACACCATCACCGCCGACCGCCTGAGCGCCGTAAATCTTACCGCTTTTTTCATCAAACATAACTTTAAGCGCCAGCCATTCGGCATTCGGATAATATCCGGCATGAGTGGTTGTCCAAACAATCATCTTCTGATAAGGCACATTATATTGTTTGAGCATTTTTTCGCTATGCCCGCAAAAAGCCGCAGTTTTATCAAAAACCTTTATAACTCCGGTCCATAAAGTCGGACTGCTTTTATAAGGCTTACCGGCAATATGACAGGCAATCAGTCTTCCTTGACGATTGGCCGGTCCGGCCATACCTCCTCCGACAACAGCGCCTGAAACAAAATCTTTGGTTGTAGAACAGTCGCCGCAAGCATATACATCAGGAACAGAGGTCTGCATATAATCATTGACTTTTATGAAACCATTTTCAATTTCAATCCCCGCCGCTTGAGCCAATTCAATATTCGGTTTATTACCGAGTGAAAATACGGCGATTTGCGCTTCAATTTCCTCGCCGTTTTCGAGCCTTGCGCCGTTTGGCAAAAGTTCGCTAACCCGTTCTCCCAAAATCAAATTTATACCATGATTACGCATTTCTTTTTCAAGTTGGCGCACCATATCTTCATCAACAACCGGCAAAATTTGCGTACCTGCCTCAACAAGCGTGGTTTTTAACCCCAAAACCCTGAAATTATCAGCCAGCTCTATTCCGCTGAAACCACCACCGATAATCAGTGCCGATTTAACTTTGTTCTCGGCAATATATTTTTTGATTGCATCGGCATCAGCTAATGTTTTAATGGCAAAATTAGGTAAATTTTTCAAACCTTTTAGTGGAGGAATAATAGCTCTGCTTCCCGTTGCCAACACCAGTTTATCGTAATCATAAACATCGCCGGCTGTAGTCAACACATGTTTATCAGCCAAATGAATAGTAACGACTTCGGTATTAACCTTGACCTCAATATTAAAAAGTTTTTTAAACAACAACGGCGAAGCGGCAACCATATCCGCCCTATCCTCAATCACACCGCCGACATAATAAGGCAAGCCGCAGCTGGCGACCGAATTTTCCGGTGTTTGCTCTAAAACCAGAATTTCCGCCGTTTCATCAAGGCGTCTCAGCTTTGCGGCACAACTGGCACCACCGGCACCTCCTCCGATAATCAATACTTTCATTTATTTCTCCCTTGTGTTTTCCCGCTTATATATAATAGCAGTCTAATCAAAAAAAACACTCGAAACACAAAATCATCAATTTTATCCACAATAGTAATAAAAAGTTTACCTGATTTGTTGTAAAATCGGCAACGTAGATTGATTTAACAATAAGAGGACTTTTAAAAATGAAAAAATATTTATGGTTATTGGCGCTGCCGATTGTTTTTGCCGCCCATACTGCTCATGCCGAAGAAGGGGCTGATGCCAATGGTAATCCTTACGGATGGCGCGTAAATTTGAACAAAGCTTCATTGGAAATTTCTTCGACCGAAGTCAAAAATGCTAAAGAATATAAGGATTCGCCGAACTCTAACTTAAGCAGTGACAGTGAAACCGTTACCAAAGGTGTTTTAGATCTCTTCATTGACTACAATCAGGAAAAATATTTATGGAGCAACAATTTGTTCGCCGAATATGGTAAAACTAAAATTAAACCGGTTGAGGGTCCTGATGTAACAAGCGAAAATGCCGATAAAATTTTGCTTTCAACCGATTATGCCCGCAAGGTTTGGAGATATTGGGATGCCGATGTCGGACCATTTGTCAGAGCTGAATACCAAACCGAGTTTGAGAAAAATGAAGATGCACCGCGCACCAAAATCGCTCGTGGTTTGACCGGTATTAAGATGTTTGAAGGAAAATACATCAAAGATATGTATGCGGCAGCTTTCGGTGAATATGACTTTACTTACAGCAAGAATGTCAGTAAATATGGTTATGAATTGGGATTGCGTGGCGAATATCCTCTTCGTGAAGGTATAAAATTTGACGTTGATACTTATTTTCGCGATTATTTGGGATACAGCTCATACAATGCCAAAGATTTCAAGTATGAATGGAACATTCAGGCACGTATGATGGTTGATATCTACAAGAACTTCGCATTCGGACCATACATTCAGTATCTGCAAGCCAAAGACCGTGGCTCGCACAAATACGGTAGCAGCACGATTATCGGTGTTACTGCTGATTATTCCGGATTATGGAATCTATAAGTCTATAAATTTTAAAACTAAAAAAAATGCGCTCGGATTTTTTTATAATTCGGGCGCTTTTTTTTAAGTGCTTAAATTCATGCAAAATGTAATATAAATGAAACATTTTGTCTATTGACTTTATAACGAAAATTTGCTATTCTGAGCATAGAGAAAAAAATTATATTTTGTTAAAAAATGCGAGGTATGAAATGGGAAAGACAGTAATTAAGAAACAAGGACCGGGGAAGGATAAATCAGCAGAACCAAATAATATCAATCAACCTCAACCTGAGGTAGAAGCACCAGTTGAAGAAATTCCTGCTCAGAATAATACAAATCAAACAAAACCAAGAACATCAGTTGCAGATGCAAAAGAGCTCACTGATGAAGTTGCCGCAAAGGAATTGATTGAAAAATCTTCCGAAGATTTGAACTTTGATAAATTCAACGAAGCTTTTGCCGATACATTTGCTATCACTCTTCCTTATGAAGGTTATAAATGCAGAGCTTATCGCGGTAAAGGTGAAAAGTTTTACACTATTGCCTGCGGAAACCTTTATCACCCTATAAACAGCCCTTATAAAGGTAGAAAGGTTCGTGCGGGAGACAGAGTTCCTAACACTCCTGAAGCAAAAAAGCTTTATTTCAAGTCAGCTTATGACGGCCTATACACACACA
>ONLJ01000004.1 GCA_900318605.1 uncultured Rhodospirillaceae bacterium
TTCTTTAAAAGAAAATTTTTTCCAGGGATCTTCGAATTAAATTATAGACAAGCCAAAAAAAACAATGTCATGATAACTATATGAAAACAATGTATGTTTATATAATGACCAATAAAAATAATACCACTTTATATATTGGTGTTACAAATGATTTGGTTCGTCGCATGTGGGAACATAAAAACGAAATTTTCAAAGGTTTTACTTCACAATATGATTTGCACAAGCTGGTTTATTTTGAAACTTATGAAGACGAAAAAACGGCAATTGAACGTGAAAAATACTTGAAAAAATGCTATAAGATTACGAAGATAAAACTGATTACAGGTTTTAATCCTCAATGGGACGATTTATACAATAAAATAGTGCCGGTTTAATTAATTCGAAGATCCCTGGAATTTTTTGCATTCGCAAAAAATAAGGATGACTTTGTTTTTTATTCGATTGAGTGGAATTATCCCCGTTGTTTTTTCCCTCCACTCGTCATTGCGAGCCGAAGGCGTGGCAATCTCCTTTGGGCAATGTACTCTTTCTCGTATCACAACGTCATTCCGAGGAGGACGAATGTCCGACGTGGGAATCTCACTGAACAAATGACTTATGTAAAAACCATCCTTAGTCATCATACCTATACATGTAAGGCATGACAATCAAAAACGACTCGCAGAAAAAACGAAAACTCCGCCGGCTTCAAACCGACGGAGCAAGGGAGTAAAGAAGATGAAAAACTTTACATACTTCTTCCGGCACCTTTGTAAGTTGCACGGCTTACTAATTTTTCACTATGACTTCCGGTATCGGAAGCTGCCGTATTATCTCCGGTATTGAATCTGGTTACCGTTACATTAACTTCTTGAGCTTTAGGCTCAATATGTTCGTTATGAGTAACTTCTTCAAATTCATGATGAGCAGGAGCCTTAGGTTGATTAACAACAACTTCTTCTATCGGAGTTTTAGCAGGAGATTCAGGAACCGGAGCCGGAGTATGATGATGCTTTGCAGCAAACTTCCAAGCATTTTGGTTATCACCGCAACCATATCTTCCGCCGACGTAGTGGCTGTTACTACCGCCTACACCGGCACCCTCTCCGGTATAAGCACCTGTTTTTTCATTGATAAGAGTAAACACTTTACCGATATTATCAGGGGAAACTTCAGTTCTTTCACCACAAATAATAATTTTATTCAAGGCTTTCATTTCTTCAGCATTAACCCAGTACATATGTTCTCCGTTTTCATCGAGTTTTGAAACCAGATATTGGGTGCCTTTAAGAACTTCTGCTCTTTCGGTATTTTCAATAAGCTTCATGTATTTATACAGAACCTGCTCATTTGTTTCGCCCTCAAAATATCCGGCACCTCGAGCATTTTCAATGTTTTGATACATTTTAGCCATAGCTTCTTCCGGAGCAACGTTTTCCTTACCGAATATATCTGCATGATCCGCATAAATACCGGTAATTTTACGGTGCATTTCATTCCAGTGAGCTTCGGAAATGCCCATATTTTCATTCCATTCGGTCGGAACTTCAACGGTATGAGCAGCAACGTCGGCACCATCTGTTGCAATACCATCCGAACCGTTGGCATCTGCTCCGGCAACACTTCCGGTATCAGCAGGATTGTCAACACCCGGATTTTCAGCCAAATTCGGCATACTATTGGTTGTTGCTTCCGGAGCATCATGTCCCAATCCGAAATAAGCGGCTATGGAACTACCGATAACAGAAGCGGCTGCTGATACAAAGAAACCTGTTCTGGCAGTATTTCTTGCAACTTTATTTTCCTCTGTCGCATTCTTTTTATATTCTCTCGAAGCCATTGCCCAGTTTGCACCCTGATTAGCAACACTACCGGCAGCTCTGGCGGCACCACTGGCAATTTTACCGGCGGCAAGACCATAAGCTGAAGCACCGGCACCGAACAAAACCGCACCGGCAACACCGGCTATTGCGCCGATTGTTCCCTGACGATAATATTTCTTCTTAGCCTTCTCGTCAGACATAATGTTCTTACGAGCATTCATAAAGCCCTTAAATCCGGTCCAATTTGCCTTTTCGTTTTCTTTGGCATTAGCTTTTAACTTTCTGCGCTCGTCGTTAATTTGCCAAGCAAAAGAACCACCGCTGAAATAAGCTGCCAAAACACCGGCACTGGCAATCGGAGCTGCTATAGCCAACGCACCGGCACCGATAACAACAGCGGCATCGGTAAGGATATGAGCCTTGTTTTCTTTCATGCTCTTCAAAACGCCCTTTGCCATATCAAAAGCTTTACCCCAGAAACCGCGACGTTTTTCGTTATATTCTTCTTTTCTGCGGTTAAAGGTATCGGCAGATGCTTCGAGGCCGTCTTTACGCATATCAGCTTCATATTCATCCATCGCCTGAGATGTTACTACGGTTGAAGTCAGAATCTGTTCAGGTTTAACTTTAACCGGCTTTTTGGTGTAATAAGATTCCAAAGCAGCGCGCATTGCGTCCAGCGATTGCTCTTGAGCAGCCTTAAATTCCTTCGAACCCGGCATAGCCTGCTCCGGAGTTGCTTGCTTAACGGCACTTCCGGCAACAGCTTTAGCCATTTTCATATTGAATACATCAAGCACACCGTTGCGCAAAATCTTTTCTTGCTGTTCTTTATCAAGAAAAGCAAACTGCTTATCACGAGCATAGAACATCAAAACTTCCTGTTTTGAAGCTTCCAATGCTTCATTCAAAACTTTTCCGTTGTCTTTTTCATCTACATTTTCAACATTGATATGAACCGTATCACGATTGGCTTCCAAACGCAAATGCTGCTGAAAACGCTCATCTTCCATGATTGCGGAAATGTGACCTAAGTTAAAGTCAACATCTTCATCGCTCTTAAGTTCGGTATTAGCCTGACCGAGAACTTCACGCTCATTGCGATCATTGCGTACAAAGTCCATTGTTTCATCAATGGTGTTTTTAATAGCATTTTGCTGTTCTTCTTTATAAGCCATAAGAATCGGGCTGTTCGGCGCATGGCTCATCAAATATTCCAAGGCCGCATCAAAATCAGGACCGAATGCACGCTTTTTCACGATACTTTCGGCTTTTCTTTTGTTCATTTTGTTAGTGTTGTCTGTCATTTTTTTCTCCATTCATTCAAATTTGTGACCTTACCTTACACTATTTTTAACTAAATTGCAAGACTTTTTTGTCAAAAAAATCAAAAAAAATGAAAAAAAATGCATTTTTCTGGATTGACCGGTCTTTGAAAGGGGTTTTATTATCCAAAATCGACAAAGCAAA
>ONLJ01000072.1 GCA_900318605.1 uncultured Rhodospirillaceae bacterium
AGAGAAGATGAATCACGATCAAATAGTTGGTATCTGCGATATGCTTTATAATCGTGGCCCAGGTTGTCTCACACGCAATGATAGTACTCTGAGCCATGCTCTTAATGATTATTTATCCGAACCGTCTGTAGCAAACGGGATTTTGCCTAGCCTGTATATGACTGCAAAAAGAGACGGAGAAAATGGCATGAGCGGATTAAATAAACGCCGCGATCATGAACGCAAACTTATATTCGGAGAACATGCCGATAAAATTATTGAAGCTACCGATGCCATCAAAAAAACAATTGCATGGAAAAAACTGAAAGAAAATGATTTAAGAACAATCGTGAATTTGGTTGCCGAATGTGGTCCTGATTGTTTGACCGGTGAGAATGTCGGCTTGCCAAAAGTGATTAACCAATATATTAAAAATCCGTCAGCTAGTAACAAAAAAATGTTTATAGAAGAAGTTGAACATGCGCATAATATGAAGTATATTCAGCGCCCGAGCAATGAATCGATTAAACCTGAAATACCTGATTTAAAAGATTTAATGAACCAGAATAATATTATTCGAGATGCTACCATGCGTGCTCAAGATTCAAATATTGCTATGCAAGAAGCCATTGAACAAAAACAAAACGAGGCAAAAGAGAAAAGTTCGAAAGAAAGTGCTGAGATGGATAAAGAAAATAAGAAAGAGGTGGATGCATTGAAAAGTTCATATATACAACATGACAAGCAACCTCTTTCCATCGCACAACTTAAGCAAAGAGAAAGATAATTTTTTGATAATCTTAAAAACCCGCCGTTGCGGCGGGTTTTTTACTTATCTTCTTTTCTTTTTGGCGGAGGAAACCGCAGTCAGCCCCAAAATAAAGTTAATAATCTTTCCTTGGTTGCGCTTACCCAAGCGATTCCAAAAATCAATTATTCTTACCCAAATACTTACCTTAGGCTTTTCAGGTTTGGCAACTGCTTTGGTTTCACTTTGCTCCTCTTCCGGCTCAACATACGGCGCCGGTTCTTTAATCTCGCAAGCATACGGTTTTATGGTTTCTTTTATATAATCGTCAGGCGTATAAACACCCAAAACACGCGTTAAAGTTCCGTTTTCTTCTAAAAGAAGTGAATCGCCCTTGCCGAGTAAATCCTCGGCGCCGGTCGTATTCAAAATCGTCATCGAGTCGGCGGGAGATGCAACTTTATAAGCCAGTCTGGTCGGCAAGTTTGCCTTAATACTGCCGGTAATCACATCAACTGACGGACGCTGAGTGGCAATAATCATGTGGATACCTGCTGCCCTCGCCTTTTGCGCCAAAATCTGCACTTGTTTTTCAACAGTCTTGTCAAACATAATCAAGTCGGCAAACTCATCAATAACGCAAACAATATACGGCATTGCAAGACCTTTTTCGTGATATTCGGAAATATTACGCACCATCTCGCGCTCAAATAATGAATAGCGCTTATTCATCTCCTCGGCAAGTTGTTTCAAGCATGAACTTGCCGCCGCCATATCCGTAATCACCGGACGAAGCATATATCGCTGATTATTATACATTGAAAACTCTATGCGCTTCGGATCAATCAATACAAATTGCAATTCTGACGGCTGTTTTTTTACTATCAATGACATAATAAACGAGTTTAAACCCACCGATTTTCCCGAGCCCGTAGTGCCTGCAACCAAGAGATGCGGCATTTTCGCCAAATCTCGCAAAACGATTTTTCCCCTCATATCGACACCGACACAAATCGGCAAAGCATACGAGGTTTTCAAAAATTCCTCTGTTTGAGTGAGCGGCGCAAAATCAACACTGCGACGATTCTCGCTCGGCAACTCAAACGCCACCAACTGAGAATTGGCAATCGGCGCAACCCGCACACCGCTAACCCCGATTTCACGGCTGATATCTTTGATGATTTTTTCGATTCCGCTCAGTTTCGAACCTTTAGAAAGCATAACCTCAGCGATTGTAACGAGTGGTCCTTCAAACACATTCTCAACACTGCCGGAAAAACCGAAGTTTTCCAAAACATTAGGAAGTTCTTCTTTAATATTATTCATCAATTATAGTCCTTTTTCGTCGCCTTTTCCAAACATTTGATATTGTCCGACTCCACCAAAATATTTTCTAAAGAAACCGACCTTTTCTTCAACCTGGGCGGTTTCATCTTTGTCAATCTTTATATCATTGCCGTCAGCCAAATCAAATTCTTCGATTTTGGTCAACGCACCATCCTTAAAAGTCAATGCCAAAATGTCGCGTTCAATCTCTTTACCGTTCAAAAACGCAACTTTTTTTGTTGTTGACGACATATAAATCCAGTTATCATCATTTAAACCGGTAACCAATGACGGTGAACCCAAAATATATGACACCTCTTCTTTACTTTGTCCGGTTTTGATTTGAGCTATTCGTTCTTTAGCCGGCATACTGCCGTTATGAATTAAAAACAAATCGCTTGAGCAAGACGCCAAACATAAGCATAAACCGACAAAAAACATTTTACGTATTGACATAACATATCCTTATATTTATAACAAACATACATTATATATAACACAAGGATTTTATAATGCAAAAAAAATTTTCATATCCGTTGAAAATTGAGGATTTAAATCAAAACGAGTATAAGTTTGACCTTAATGCCGATAAGGATGAACTTGAGGATATCCGTGAAATTTTGAAAGTTGAAGATGTTAAATACTTCAATGCCGAAATTTATATCAAGCGCTATAACAAACATTACCTGCTTGATTTGTGGGGAATTGTGCGTACAGAAATTGAGCTAAAAAGTGTTATCAGCTTAAATAATTTTTTGCAGTATTATGAAATTCCTTTTGAACTTAAATTTGATACCAAGGCTGATTATAAAGATATTGCCGAACTTGCTACCGATATTGAAGCCGATGTGCCGGATATCATTGAAAACGGCGAAATAAATTTAGCCGACATTGCCCTTGAGCAGGTAGCACTTCAATTAGACGATTATCCTCGTGCTCAAGGCGAAGTTTTTGACGGCGATAGATATTCTGATTTTACTGAAAATGATAAAGAGAACCCCTTTGCTATTCTGGCAAAGCTGAAAAAGTAATTACATACAAATTGCTCTTAATTTAATCCCAACCAAGAGGAAAAAATGTTAAATTCATTCATCTTTCTTAAAGAATATAAAGAGAGAAGTTAATGAATACCCCCTCTTTAGTTGAAATAAATAGTGATTATAACAGTCAAAAAACAGCACATACCGGCATAAATTCTCGGATACTTTAATAGAAAACTGCTGACATCTTTGTCTGTTATTCTCTTGCTCGGAATGAAACACAATCCGCAAGTAAATAAAGCTGATATTGCCGCAATTTTTTTAATATATCCGGCAAATTCATTATTCTCAGAGCTCACAAAATATGTACCAACACCCAAAATCATCGCAATGCTTGCGGCTAAAATAAAAATTGTTCCGTTATAATTAAAATCCCTACACCTCTTTTGAATTATTATCAATATAGGATAAAAAGCCAACAGGCAAAAAACATAACTAAGTAAAGGATTCTCTAAAAGCTGAGAAAACCAAATGAATACATAAACGGTTCCGGTTGCTCCGAGAAATTGATATTCATCAAGTGTTCCTGAACTGCAAAATACCGGAATTATTTGCTCTCTGAAGCTCTGAATAATTTCCCGAACGGCAAAAGTATTTTTCATCTTTTATTTTTCCTTTTGACAATAGTATTTTATTATGATACCGCCAAAAGTCAATATCTATTTCCTAAATTTACGCATACCTATTGCACTTGTATCAATCAATCTGTTTGAAAGTGTATTAACTGTACCCAAACCGGCTTGTTCAGCCATTCGCCGGAGTCTTTCCTGACGTTTTCTATAATCATCATCAAAAAATTGGTCAACAGCATAACCATACAGGCCTCCCGTTAATCCATTAGCAAATCTTTCCGTGCCACCATAGACACCTTCAATCAATCCCGTAACAGCACTGATTGGCACTCCCTCCTAATTCAATGAAGAGTTTTATTCCTCATCATTTATATTATCATCTGTTTGATAATTTACCCCGGTATTGCTATTATTTGCACTCCACGGTGTTGGTGTCTGTCTGTTATTTTCAAGACCGTTTGTCCGCTCAAATACCGGAGTTTGTCCTATATCATTAAGCCTATCCATATTCAAATAACCGTCAGCGTTGTTTAAATAACTTTCGGTATCTATCGGCTGAGCCGTTCGGATATAATCCTGAACTCGGTCTCGGATTTTCTTTTTTTCTTCTTCATCATTAAACCCATCGCCTGAGTATCCTGCGGCGAAAACACTACCTATTGCTTTACTCATTTCTTTCTCCATTATAAAAAATTCAGTATTACAATAAGATATATATTATATAAAATAAGAAAAGTCAAGTCTTAAATAAGAAAAATATTATAATATTTTCCGACAGCTTGAAAAATATTCTTGTTCTATTGATTTTTAATGATTTTTTGTCAAAAAAACAGTTGAATTTTTGATGAAAGTGTGTTAACTTGAGTTAAGTTTAATTGCAAGGAGTTCAAAATGATTCGCACTCTGCTTGAAAATAATGTTGTTCCGCAAAGGTCTGGCAACCAAACGATTGAAAGTTTGAATAAAGAATACCAAAAAAAACAACTCGAAATGGCGTCTGAATACAAGAGTATTGTTGATGACAAACTGGTATTTGAAAACACGGCTGCCGAAATATCGGAAAATCTTGATGATGCGGATTTTACCGCCGAAGAACTGCTGAAATATCGCCATGAGTTTAACTCCAGACTTGATAATGCCCGTGACAGAGTGCAAAACTTCAACAATGAACTGGCGCTTATCAAAAAATATGGCGATGATTACGCCTATCTCAACCGCATAAAGGAAATTGAGGACTGCTCGAATGAAGGAGTGAAGCTCGAATTACTGGAAATTGAGAAGGATTATGGGCGCGGTACAATTACCGATGATAACTATTATGCCGATTTAGCCGGCGGTAGAAATGCCGAAAAAAGCCTTGCCCTCAAAGTTGTTATAGACGAAGATACTCCGCCGTTTTATTTTTCGGTTCAGCCGCATGACAATCCGACAACCGGTAATCGCGAAGAGCAGCTTAAAATCGGGATTGACGATGACGATTTGCAAAAATTGAATAAAGAGAACTTGCAAAAGATTCTGGCATTTTGTGAATCCCATGGCTTTTCAACCCTCTCCGCCGATTTTCCGTTTTCGCTTGACGGATTGGAAAATGAAGACCGATTCCGCAGTATTTTCAATGAATTGCAACATCAGGCCAAAATGCGTGATGAGCTTGAACGGCGCAAATGGGAAAAAATTGATAACGACTTAACAAATCAAGAAACCTATGAAGCCTTAACAGAACAGAATGAAAAAACAGCGTCGCAGGAAGATGATAACTCGGCTACCGTACAGAAAGAGGCGGTCAAACAAAACGAACCATCTGAAAAACCGTCGGCTGCCGATGAGATTTATAATAATTTCTCAACTGCGGGCGGTAATAAAAGTATTTTGAATAAAACGGTTGAAAAAGTTAAAGGTGCTTATGCCAATAAAATAAAGTGCAAAGAGTTTGAAAAAATTCTGGAAGAAAAAATGTTTGAAGAAGCGCTCGGCAAGCAGAGAGGGTTGTCTTATTTCAAAGGAAAAGTTTCGAGCTATTTCTTCGGCAGAGCATGGACCGTTTATACGGTTTTTGACAATGCCGATGAAAGAAACTTAGCTGAGAACGGTCGCCGCGATAAAAACGGTAAACCTAAATACACGTACGCATACAAACTTTTTGTAAATCGAGATTCCGACGGAGGCTTACATTTTGCTTATCACATGAGAGATAACAAAAAAGTAAACGAGGACATGGTAAATGCTTTGGTCGGTCAATTCAAAGATGCCGGACTGACACATATCAGATTTCCTCAAGGTGTACCTGATAGTGATAAAAAGATATGGCGTATTGCCTTGGCTGAAAAAGGTATTGTACCGGTTAATATGAGTATTGACCGCTCAAAAGCTCAAGGCATGTTGGAAGCAGCTAAGAAAAAACTCAGCTCTGAAGCCTATGCAAAGTATAAGTTCAATCTCGGCAAACAAATGAGAGAGAACTATGAGATTAAAGGCAAAACACCTGATCTTTCCGAAAAAGAATTTATTGATTCGCTTATCAATTCGCATTATTACGAACCGTTTGTAAATGCTTACAATGCGGTAATTAAGAGCGGATTAAGCCAAAAATTGCGTGCTGCCGGAAAAGATAATAAAATGGGAGCAGTAAGAAAAGTTGCCGCATATTATGCTTTCAGCCGTTTGTTTGCAGTTTATGACTCTATGGTACAAAGAGGAACCATAGCTCAGAGTCCTGAGCTACAAGGGCACGATGAGGAAATTCGTCGCATTAAAGCGGCCGGGCTTGATATAGAACCGCAAGATCTGACAAAAGAGCAGCTGGTTGAACTTTATGAGCTGTTAATGCCACGCTGTATCAGGGAAGCTGAGGCCGAACTTGATGAAGCCTTAATGCAGGCAAAAGATGTTGGAAATGTTGCAGCCCGCGGTGCAAAACGTGCCGATAATATCATCATTAAAGAAGTATTTGATGCCGCTCGTAACGGATTTGAAGATGTTAATGAACGCTTAAAAAATAGCGGATGCGATGAAATTGCGATGCCGAAAGTTATGGGACGTTTGCAATATGATGCCTTCTATGACAAACATCCGGAATTTTTACGCCGCAATGCCAATAATAATACCAATCAGCCTGCCGTTAAACCAAATACCAATACTAACAACGGGGCCACGCGCCAGGCGTAACTTCGTTAAAACAGGTTGAAATGCTAAAAAGCGCTTGAAAAAAATACTCAAGCGCTTTTCCGTTTGCAGATTATATTTTCCGAATTAAAGCCTGATGACTGCTCCGCCCCAGGTAAAACCGGCACCCATAGCCGTCAAAACCAAAAGCTGTCCTTTTTTAATTTTCCCCTGTTGCCAATTCTCCGATAAAGCTAAAGGAATCGATGCGGCAGATGTATTTCCGTGATGATCAAGTGAAACGATTACTTTCTCTGAAGGAATATTCAATCGTTCACTTACACTTTCAATAATCCGAATGTTCGCCTGATGGGGAACAAGCCAATCAATTTCATCTTTTTCAACTCCGGCTAAACGCATTGTTTCCAATGCCGCTTCCGAAAGACTTACCACCGCTGATTTAAAAACTTCCTTACCGTTCATAAATACGAAACCGGCAGTTTGAGTAGTCGAAACTCCACCGTTGGTATATAAATTGTCATATTGCGAACCATCAGCATAAATTTTAGTACTCAGCACACCGGTGTCGGTTTTATCTCCCGTTCCCTCACAAGCGCGCAAAACTGCCGCTCCGGCACCATCGCCGAATAAA
>ONLJ01000061.1 GCA_900318605.1 uncultured Rhodospirillaceae bacterium
ATTAGGACGAGGCATACCATCATTGGAGCGGATTTTGGAAGAATATCGCCAGCGTATCGATGAACGCTCCGAGCGCCTAAAACTGGCATTTTTCAATGTTTGTCATCGGCTTGATAACAGTTTGAAACTGGCAGAACTCCGCCCGATGTATATTGAAAATCTCTTGCGATTAAAGCGGGAAGTTTTGCAAAATCTGGCGATTCGTTTGGAGTCCGTTTCTGTTGATTCGGTATTAAAACGCGGTTTTGCTTGGGTTAAAGACGAAAAAGGCAAAACGGTTTATGATGTCAAACAGGCCAAGTCGGCTCAACGACTGAAAATCAGGTTTGTTGACGGCGAATTTGATACTTCGGTCGCCGACGGGCGGAAAAAAGCCGTTCAAGGCGATTTATTCGGCGAATGGAAAAATTAACAAAAGAGGAAAAAATGACGACAATTCAATTAGTTTGGCTTTCATTGTTGCAGGGAATAACCGAGTTTTTACCGATAAGTTCTTCCGGACATTTGATTCTGTTTTCCAAATTTACCGGTTTTCCGGATCAGGGTAATGCCGTTGATGTTGTTCTGCACTGCGGTTCGGTGTTGGCGATTATGATATATTTTGCTCCGGATTTATGGAGTATGATTTGCGGGTTATGGAAAAACAAGATGTTACCAAACTTTGAAGATGAAGGAAATAAGCTTTTTTATTTGTTGGTCATTGCCACAATACCGGCGCTTTTGGCCGGATTGTGTATTAAAATTTACGGCACTGAAATTTTGCGCAATACCAAGCTTATCGGGTGGAACTTAATTGTTTTCGGTTTGCTTTTGTGGATTTTTGACCATTTTTCGATGACTGTAGTAAAAATAAAAAATATGGGGGTTAAAGATGCGCTTCTGATTGGATTTGCCCAGTGTTTTGCTTTATTTCCGGGAACAAGTCGTTCGGGAGCGACCGTAACTATGGCGCGAATGCTCGGTTTGGAGCGACGGGAGGCGGCAAAATTTTCAATGCTCTTGGCAATTCCCGTAATTGTGATTGCCGGTGCGGTTACTCTATTTGAAATATATCAAGGAGGAAATTTATCCGAAATCAGAGAAGCTTTAAGCGGTATCGGCTATTCGTTCGTATTTTCGATTTTATCAATATACGTGTTGATGATTTGGTTGAAAAGATGGAGTTTCCTACCGTTTGTGCTATATCGAATCGCACTCGGAACAATTTTGTTGCTTGATGCTTACGGAATTTATGAAATAAAATTTTAAAAAGCTGTGTATCATTCGGACAAAAGGGTTTTGTTTTATAAATTATTGACTAGAATAGACTTAATTTGTTTAAACCATTTATGAGAGGAAAAAATGAAAACGGTTACTCGTGTTAATATCACAGAGGCAATATATGAAAAAATTGGGTTATCGCGCAAGGATTCAAGTGATGTCTTAGACATGGTAATTGATGAAATTCGCAATGAACTGGCAAAGGGAAAAGATGTAAAAATCGCATCTTTCGGCACATTTTCTTTGCGCAAGAAGAATGCTCGTGTCGGTCGCAATCCGCGCACCGGAGTAGAAGCTGAGATTTCTGCCCGCACCGTTATTTCATTTAAACCCTCTTTAGGTTTGCGCAAGGCTGTTAATTCTTAAAAAATCTTACAGGGGATAAGCCGTGATAAATAAATCCAAATCCGCATTCAGAACTATTGCCGAGGTCGCCGATGAAATCGGTGTGGCAACACATGTTTTGCGCTTTTGGGAAACTAAATTCAGTCAGATTAAACCGATGAAAATGTCCGGCAAAAGGCGTTATTATCGTCCCGAAGATGTCGAGATAATCAAGCTGATTCGTAATTTGTTGTATGAAAATCGCTATACTATTGAAGGTGCGCAGCGCCTGATAAAGGAAAAAGGTTTGAAGAATCTTTTGGGCGAAGGGGCTGAAATTCAAAAGGACTTTTTTGCAGAAGAAGAGCCTGATTTACCGCTCGGACTTGAGCCGATTGCCAAAGAAATCGAGAAGCCGGAAATTCCTCTTGAGATTATCAACGCCGATGTTTTGGAGAATATTGCCGAAGCGGTTGATGACTTGAAAGAAATCCGCGACAGATTATATGCACTGAAATCAGGCTTTTGATTATATAAACAGTTTTTTTTGTTATTGCCGGCTTTAGCCGGTTTTTTGTTTTAAGGAAATAAAATGTAACATTATGTGTTTTGCATTTAAATTCCAATAACTTTAAACTTTAATCAGTTCAAATAAATGATAAGGAGATTAAAAATGGCAAAAATTCATCCTACCGCCGTTATTGAAGATGGTGCTTTAATTGCAGACAGTGCCGAAATCGGACCTATGTGCTGGATAAGTTCTCAAGCTAAAATAGGCGAAAATGTTAAACTTTTAGGACAGGTTACGGTGTTTGGTAATACCTCGATCGGCAATGGTACGATTGTTTTTCCGGGAGCAAGATTAGGTTGCGGACCGCAGGATCATGGTAATGAGTTTCAAAGCGAAGCAAAGTTGATTATCGGTGAGCGCAACATCATAAGAGAAAATGTTACCATGCACTCCGGCACACCGAAAGAGCATTTTACCACCGTGGTCGGCAATGACGGAATGTTCATGATTAACTCACATATTGCTCACGATTGCGTTGTCGGCAATAATGTTATTATGACCAACAATGCGGTTATCGGCGGACACGTCCATTTGGGCGATGGTGTTATTTTGGGCGGAAACTGCGCCGTTCACCAATTCGTGCACATCGGCCGCAAAGCAATGGTCGGCGGTGTTTCCGGCGTTGCCCGCGATATTATTCCGTTCGGCATTGCCAACGGTATGCCGGCTTCACTGAGAGGATTGAATGTTATCGGTATGAGCCGCAGCGGTATTGATGAAAAGACCATTAAATCATGTACTCGTGCGTTCATGTTTATTTTTAAAGGTAAGGAAGGAACTTTTGCCGAGCGTGTTGAAGCGGCAAAAGAAAAGTTTAAGGATAATCTGATGGTTATGGAGCAGTTGGTATTTATCGACGAATCTCTTAAAGGTAAACGCAACATAACTATTGCTGATTAAAAAAAATATTGGATTTACAAAAAAACTCCGCCGAAATTTTTAGGCGGAGTTTTGCTTATCAAAAACTTATAATTTATTTTTTATCTGCCATAAACATCGGAAAGCGGAGTATAATCCGGTCCTTTCTGCGGTTTGTAAACAAATACGTTGGTAACACTCGGAATATCATAATTGCGGTGCCAATAACCTTTTTTCTCCATGCACAGACGATATTTTTTAGGATTGGAATCTGCCGAATCACGGATTGAATTAACTAAGACCGGTGAAGCTCCGGCATAAGGTACATAGCTTGCCCAAATACCTTTGTCTTTATGCCAATCAACTACAATATTATAGCGGTATTCTTCAGTATAAAACCAGCTGGCAAAATCCGGCCAGTGAAACCAGCCTTCCGCTTGTTTCAAACATTCGGAATGGTCTCGTGAAAATTTTGGAATTCCGGTTCTTTCACGTTCCCAGTGATAGATAATCTGTCCTTCACCCTTTGAAGAACAGCTGCTTAAAAAAAACATTATTGCTAAAATGAAATATCTCATCATATCAAAAATCCAAATCTGCATAGTGTTTAGAAGGATAAATTCCACGGAAACGGTCATTCAAAATGTCTTTGAAACTCGGTCGTGATTTTATTTTAGAATACCAAAGCTTGGCATTTTTATAGTTTTCCCACGGTACATCTCCTAAATAATCAATGATTGAAAGTTGTGCTGCGGCACTGATGTCAGCCAGCGTAAATTCGTCGCCGGCAAGATAATTGTTGCGTTCGCATATCCAGTCAATATACTCAAGGTGAAAGTGTAAATTATTGATTCCAGCTTTTATTCGCCTTGACTCAGGAGGCTGATTCAAAGCAAAGCGCTTGTAAATTTTTTCGCCGGCGATATATTGATAAACCTCACGATTAAATTTATCGTCAAACCAGTTCATAAATCGGCGAACTTCGGCTCGCTCTTTGTTGTTGCCGGGGATAAGACGGTTTTGAGTGTACGTTTCTTCTAAAAATTCGGTAATAGCATAATCGCTCGAAAGAATATTGCCGTCAAAAATAAATATTGGCAATGTTCCGGCCGGATTTATACGGTAAACGTCTTTTGATAATTTCCAAGGGTTTTCTTCTTTTAAGACAAACAGCATTTTTTTCTCCGCCATCAGTATCCTGATTTTGCGGCATGCCGGTAAAAAACTGCTATGAACCAAAAGAACCATTTTTCCCTCACATTCCCTTTAATATATTATCAAGTTTTTGCGCTTCTTCAAGTTTTTTTTCTTCTAATTGTTGTTCTTTTTTCAGCTTTTCTTCTTCTATTGCTTTAAGTTCTTCCTGAGAAGGTCCTTCAATAACTTTTTGGGCAAAAGAAGGCGGAACAATGCCGACATTCTTTTCAAGTTCATCATTAACTGTTTTTAAAATTGAGGATTTTATGCTTTCTAAAAATTCCGGCTTACTCATTTCGGCTTTCATCGTTTTTTCAAATTCTCTCAAACGTGGCATTTTAGGACATACCGCCAAAAATACCGGAATAGTGAAAACCGGTTTTTTTGAATATGATAAATACTGCTCAATTCCTAATTTACTGGCTTCAATCTTATTATAATAAAGTCCGCCGATAATATAGTCAACATCGCCGGTGAAAAGTCTTTCATAGGCATCATAAGGTGTTTCGGCATAATAAAGCTTAAGAGGCTCGATTTTACGCATTACAAAATCGCTAAAATATTCTGTTTTAATCGCCGCGCCCTTGAGATTTTGTAAATCGGCGGTCGAGCTGATTTTGGCATTAGTATCTGGTAAAGTAATTATGTGCAAAGGATTCGAAATAACTGCCGGATAGAGCAATCGCAATTTGTTAAACATTTTAGTTTCGGCATAAGCGCCGATAAATAATTGATTTTGGCATGTATCCGTAAACAATAACTCTTCTTTGAGATTTTTAATCGTTCTTTTGTTATCTAAAAAAAGTCCGAATTCAATATGTCTTTTGTTTGTAAAATCGTAAAGAGGTTTCAAGAAAACACTGTGATAATTTTTCTCATCATAATATGAAAACGGAGGATAATCGGGAAGTCCCAAATATGAGATGCTGCCGCCGGAATATACATAACGCAAAGCTAAACTCTGAGAGTCGGCTTTTAAGGGGCAAATTGCAAGCAGCAACATCAATAAATAAAATATTTTGTTCATTAAAATAAACCTCATATACAACAGATTAAAATAAATTGTGTTAAAAAGATTTTAACTGATTGCATAAAAACTACAATTCTGTAACAATATGGCATAGAAAAAACAAAAGTACAAGATGATAAATACAGATAAGAACTTATTTTTTAACCGCGCAAACAATATAACTGTTGTTACCTCGGGAAGCGGAAGTACGGGAAAAACTTGGTTTTCCTTGAGCCTGGCTCATGCGCTCAATTTGGCCGGCAAACAGGTGTTGGCTTTAGATGCCGATAACGGCTTACTTAATTCCGATTTTCAAATAAATCATCGCGGCGGATTCTATCTTAATGATGTTGTTGACAACTTATGCACTCTTAATCAAGCGGTTAATACCTTACGCAAAAGGTTTGATATTATAACCGCCAAAGCCGGAAGCGATTTATTGGAAAATATGCCAATCGGTCGATTACAGATTCTGGGAGATGACTTGAATGTTTTAGCTAAAAGGTATGACCATGTGATTTTGGACGTTTCGGCTTCCGATAAGGTTTTGCATAATCTGATACCGAGTGGCAGTAATATATTATTGATGTGCAACAGTAATCCGTCAAGTTTGGTTAATACTTATAAATTTTTACAAAATGAAGTTAAATCGCTTTCTTATAACAAGTTGCAGATTGTGGTAAATTATGCCAATTCGCCTGAAGATGGACGCCAGACATATAATACTTTGAGAAAGGCTTGCGAGAGATATATTGATTATGTTCCCGAACTTTTGGGCATTATCCGCAATGATTCTCACGTTAGAGAGGCTATTTCAAAGCATGCTTTGTTTTTGAGTGAATATTCTCTATCACCAGCTGCCGGCGATGTAATGGATATTGCTGCAAAATTGTCCGAAAAAGGAGATGAATATGGCTCTTAAATATGATTCTTTAGGCTATTATGAGGTTCTGGATTTGAACTATACTGCCACATCAGAGCAGATAAAACGACAATACTATGATAAAGCGAAATTTTGGCATCCTGATCACAATGATGATCCCAAAGCAGTGGAAATTTTTCAAAAAGTTTCGGTTGCCTATAATGTTTTAAAAGAGGAAAATAGCCGTCTTAAATACGATTTATTGAATCTTATATATTCTGAAAAAGAATTTCCCGATATTAACTCGCTTAAGGTTTATAAAAATCAAAAAGATAAAGATGATGCCGCTTTAAGAGTGTTGAAACAGCGAAAAGTTAAAGGTAATTTTGTAAATGCTAAAATTACCGAAACCAAAGATATATGCAATATTAGTGAAGCAAAAGATATGGTTATTTCGACTTCTGTTTATAACTGGCTTTTGGGGTGGTGGGGTGTAAGAGCAATAAAAGAAAATATTGCAGCCATAAAATATAATATGAAAAGCTGTGATGCCGACGATTTTGATAATTTCAAGCTTCTTTTACACAATGCACTTGCCTATGAACAGGAAAAAAATATCGAAATGGCTTGGATATATGCCAAACAAGCTGAAATGATTGCCAAACCCGGTACTTATGCGAATGTTTTGGTAAAAAAATATATTGAAGCGCTTGAGTTTGTGCCAAACCAGACGGTTGTTTTGCCGCGTTGGGAAGCAAAGGAATTGCGTATTCGGCAAAAAATTATGCCGATAGCCGTAATCATTTTGTGCATATTATTGATTTTATCGGCTTTCTTCGGTAGAGGATTGATAAAATTTTCCAATTCTGATGTTAAAAGTTATTACTCAACCATAAAATTCAGTGACGGCAGTAAAATTGCGGATGATCAGTCCGAAACTCACGTTATTCAGGTTGATGTGGATTATAAAGATGATACTTATCTTTATCATTTAAAAGGCGAGGCTAATGTTTATTACGGACCTGATCGTAAATATGATTTGCTCAAAAAAGGAGTTGACGGACAAACAGTGCGTGTTTTGGGTTATACCGCAGACGGCCGCTGGTTTAAGGTTATGATTGATGATGGAAATACCGGATTTGTGCATAAAAGCGAATTGGATAAAGGTATCGGAAATCCGGTTCCGTCACGCAGTAAGATTTATAAAAAATAAAAGGAAAAAATTATGGCTTTGAAATTTGAAATTGATAAAAAGATCGGTAAAAGCAGACTGGGAAGATTGATTACTAAACATGGTGTCGTTAATACGCCTGCGTTCATGCCGGTCGGAACTTGTGCAACCGTTAAAGCCATGATGCCGGAAAGCGTTGCGGCAACCGGAGCCGAAATTTTGCTCGGCAACACTTACCATTTAATGCTTCGCCCGGGAGCAGATTTAATTGAAAAAATGGGTGGATTGCATAAATTTATGAATTGGAATAAGCCGATTTTGACCGATTCCGGCGGTTTTCAGGTTATGAGTTTAAGCGGTTTGAGAAAAATGAAGGAAGACGGAGTTACATTCAGTTCTCATATTGACGGTAAAAAGTTTTTTTTGAGTCCGGAAGTTTCAATAGGTATTCAGCATAAACTCGATTCCGATATCACTATGTGTATGGATGAATGTACCCCTTATCCTTCGGATTATGAAACCTGCGCTAAATCTATGCGCATGTCGATGCGTTGGGCGAAGCGTTCCAAGCAGGCTTTTATCGATCGCGACGGTTACGGAATTTTCGGTATTCAACAAGGAAATGTTTTCAAAGATTTGCGTGAAGAATCGGCTGATGCTTTGAAAAAAATCGGTTTTGACGGTTATGCCATCGGCGGACTTGCAATCGGCGAGGGGCAAGAAAAAATGTTTGAAGTTTTAGATTATGCTCCGCAGATGTTGCCGGAAGATAAACCACGTTATTTGATGGGAGTAGGACGTCCTGATGATATTGTTGGGGCGGTTTTGCGTGGTGTTGATATGTTTGACTGTGTTATGCCGACACGTTCGGGACGTACGGCACAGGCTTTTACAAAATACGGACCAGTAAATATCCGTAATGCCCGTCATCGTGAAGACTATCGTCCTTTGGAAGAAGGGTGCGATTGTCCTTTGTGTACACATTATTCGAGAGCATATTTACACCATTTGCATAAATGTAACGAAATTTTGGGTGTGATGCTTTTAACCTGGCATAACATCAGCTATTACGAGCGTTTAATGAAAGGCTTGCGTGAGGCAATAAAAAGTGATACATTAAAAGAGTTTACCGATGAATTTTACTTAAATCAAGCTAAAGGCGATATCAAGGAGCTTTGAAAAATGGAAAATAATCAGGAAGAAAAAGTTATCGAACAATTCAGAACCGAAAACCGCAGTGAGGGTGGTATCAGGGTGTTCGTCGCCGGAGGTTCGCGTTCGGGAAATAATGATATATATACCAAAGAAGCATATAATCTCGGGCGTAAAATTATTAAAATGGGTTTTAAGCTTGATTTCGGGCTTTCAAATCGCGGAATTATGGGAGCGGTTGCTAAAGGTGTTTTGGACGGTTGGAACAAAAAGCAGTCTGATTTGTCGGACTCGCCGATTCAGGGAATTACTACCGAGCGCTATTTTGCTCTTTATCCGAATGATGACGAGTTGATTAACAAAATGGATGTTGTAGTAGCAACTTCTTTGGAAGAGCGTAAAGCACTGCTCTTGAAATCCGATTTTGTGGTTTTTGCTCCGGGAGGTGTCGGAACCTTAGATGAGTTGGCATTTGATTGTGTGGCAATGCAAGACGGAATGTTGCCGATGAAACCTTTTATTATGTATAATATCAACGGTTTCTTTTATTACCTTTTAGAGTTCTTGAAATATATTGCCA
Source organism: uncultured Rhodospirillaceae bacterium (assembly GCA_900318605.1). Taxonomy (GTDB): domain Bacteria; phylum Pseudomonadota; class Alphaproteobacteria; order RF32; family CAG-239; genus RUG410. Next base: position 8,985 of record ONLJ01000061.1, read on the forward strand.
AAGAGGGTTTTGCCGATAATGTGCCGTTTATTGTGGTGGATAATGATGAAGAACTGGAAATTTCTTTCAGACTCTTAAAACTAAAATATTATCAGGAGGGCGGCGATGGTTTGGATATTTATGTTAATGCTCGGCGCCTTGTTTCGGAACTTCCTTATTACATTAAACAGAGAAACTATTATAACTCAAAGGTCGAAGATACTTTCGAGCGGGTAAATCTGATTAAAACTCGCGGTACCGATTTTGACAGGCAAGTGCTAAACAATGAAATAGAAAGCGCCTATATTGAAAAGGAAATTGAAAGAATGTATGAACGGTTGATGTTTGCGGGGCATGATTCCGGTTCGGTCAGTAAGAAATTGGTTTATTTTAAAAAACGTCTTAAAGAACTCTCTGAAATGAATTTATAGGAATTTGATGTGACACCATTTCGCTTTATATTCAAATATTTAAAAAAGACCAAAGTTATGGTCGGTATAATTTTGTTTGCGATTATTGCTCGCAGTATTGCCGATCGCGGCGAAGTTTATGCAATGTCACAGACAATCGGTATTTTACCGCAATATGCCGAAGATAAGAGCGCTTTGAGCAGTATTATTTTTTATATCGGGCTACTCGCAGTATTTTTGTTTGCCGAGGGTTTGGCGAATTATATTTGGCGCTATACCGGCGGTAAATTTCAGCCTTATTTTTCAAGTTTGGTTTATAAAGACATTTTTTCCGAGATTCATAAACAATCTGTTACGTTTTTTAACGAGGAAATGGCGGGAAAAGTTGCCTCAAAAACAAAAAACATCGTATCAGGTATTCAGGAAATTTATTTAGATGTTGTTTTCGGTCTTATCCGACCGATTTCCGGCATCGTAGTCAGTTTGTTTTTGATTTGCCGCGCCGATTGGATGATGGGCGGGTGTATATCGATATTGAACCTGATTTTTATGGTTGCAATAATCTTTATCAGGCGGAAAATAGGTTCATTTTCCGAGAAAAGAGCTCGTTTCCGCGCCGAAGCCGACGGGGTATTCATCGACACCGTAACCAATTCGGATTTGGTAAAAAGTTTCGCTAATTATTTTTACGAAAAAGGCAAATTTTACCATGTTTTGCGTACGGCAGTGCGTGCCGAGCAAAAAGAGCGGACCAAGGATGCGTTGTTTGATTTTGAAGGAAAAATGGTCTTTTACGGCGTGTATTTATTGTCGGGCATCTGCGTATTTTATTTCTGGTACTTGGGGCGTTTGGAACTTGCCGATGTCGTTATGACAACGTCATTATTGAACGGGTTGATGATGGAAGTTAATAATATCGGATTTTTTGCCGGTGAGTTTGCTCAGGAATACGGACAGGTTAAAGACGGCTTGGAATTGGTGTTTAAGCCGCGTTTGGTTTGTGATTTGCCTGAGGCGCATAATATCAAAATGCGCGGCAGTGCCATAAATTTTGCCGATATTACTTATCATTACAACGGTAAGGATAATCTGTTTGAAAAGTTTAATCTGAAAATTAAATCGGGAGAAAAGGTCGGATTGGTCGGACATTCGGGAAGCGGAAAATCGACATTGATTAAACTTTTGGTGCGATATTTTGATGTTGATGACGGAAAAATTCTGGTCGGCGGTGAAAATATCAAAAATGTTCGTCAGGAATCATTGCGTGCGAATATTGCCGTAATTCCGCAAGACACAACGCTTTTTAATCGCACGATTATGGAAAATATCCGCTACGGTAACGTCAATGCAAGCGATGAGAAAGTGATAAAAGCGGCAAAAGCAGCTTATGCCGATGAGTTTATAAGAAAATTGCCGAACGGTTATGACAGCAAAGTAGGCGAGCGCGGGGTTATGCTTTCCGGCGGCGAGCGGCAAAGGGTTGCTATTGCTCGCGCGATTTTGAAAAATGCTCCGATTCTGATTTTGGATGAGGCAACATCCGCTCTCGACAGCGACAGCGAACAATATATTCAAAAATCATTGAAAAAGCTGATGAAAGGTAAAACGGTGATTGCCATTGCCCATCGTCTTTCAACTTTAAAAGAAATGGACAGGCTGATAGTTATAGATAACGGAAAAATTCTTGAAGAAGGCTCTCATGAAGAACTTTTAAAACGGCGAGGGGCTTATTACGAATTTTATAAAATTCAAAGCATGAATAAATAAATCAAAAATTTTCTTTAAAAAATATTGACAAAATAATTTGAATTTGTTAGTATCAGAACAAATCAAAAAAATTATCATATTATTAACCATAAAAACAAAAAGAGTATGAAAAGGTTTTTAGAAAAGGCGAGGATAACTTTCTGGGTTATTTTCGTGTTTATGGGAATGTTGGGATTATCAGTATCCTGTCATCAGTTGTTTATCGGTGTCAGCAATTTTGCCGACTGGACAGCAACCCTGGGTATTATCGCCATTGTGGCCTATTTCATTCAAGATTATAATTATGCCGAGGGATGCCTTGTCGGGCATTTTGGAATGTATATGGCCGTATTCTTAGCGCCTCTTTTTATGGCACTGGTGTATTGCTTAGCGGTTTTGATGTTTGTCTCTCTTTGGATTTCTTATGAGAGATATTACAAAGAACCGTCTGTGGACTACAGCCGTTGGATGGTCTATAACATTCTGCTGCTGGGTTTCACGCTTGGAGCCCAAATAGTGGTAATGATGAAAGGTATGGTTGAAATACCTGCCATTATCGGAAGCACTGTGGGATTATGGCTGATGATGATTGTAAGACTTTCATTAAGGCTTAAAGAATGAAAAAATATCGCTTTCCTTTTGGGAAAGCGATATTTTTTTACAGTACTTCTTTCAGCTTGAGCGGTACTTTTTCGGGAGCATACTCCTCCATAACCTCAATCGCATAGATATCGGTCGGAGTTAATTCTTCTCCTTTGGAAGCCTTCTTTTCTGCTTGTTCGAACATCTCAACCAAGGGGCCGTTTGTAACCAGCGGAAACATGCAAATTTGTTTAAGCGTAGGCTTCAACTTAATCAGCAAATCTCGGCTGTTTTGGCTAAGAAAACCACGGCTGAAGATAAACTCAATCATTGTCGGAGCAATGTAGCCGACCTCAGGTACCAGCTCGCTGACAAAGTCGCAGATTTCTTTGTAGACGGCCGTTCGTTCCTCTTCCGTGTCGAGCGAATAGTAAATACTTATGATTCGCTGTTCGGTCTGACGGTAAAGTTTTTCGCGCCTACAACCTTCCTTGTGATACAGAAGTAGGCGAATCTCCGGAACTCCCAGTTTACAGTGAAATTTTTCCATCGCTTGAATGTGATTTAGGGTTTGTTTCAAAAACTCCTTTTCTTCTTCAAAGATGGCATCCTGTAACAGGGCTTTGTCGCTCCATACTTCAAAGTCAGGATGTTTACCTTCACTGAGCAGACGATAAGCCTCGCGACCGGCATCGGCAATCTTTTTCCTGAACTCGTTGATTTTCGAAATCAGATACTCGAGATTGCGGTTGCCCTGTTCCACCACGAAAGCCTTGCGCACGGTCTTAAGCAGCTGAACATACTCATGATCGTTATAAATTCCGAGCTTTTTGAATTGCTCGAAAAACACCTGCGATAAGTGATCCTGAGTGTGCATACTGATGTGGTGGCACGCCGTGTCTTTGATGTTGGCGTACAATCTTTTCTCAGCATTGACAATCGCGGTAAATTCTTCATAAGAAAAGTTCCCGCTTTTCATAGTTTCAACTGCCCAACGACGAGCGACGGGCGTAGCTAACTTGAGTTCGTCCGCAGACAAACTCTTTTTACTTTCTGTTTCTACCATATATAAAAAATTAAAGTTTTGTACCAACCAATATATACATTTTATGACAAAAAGTCAACTATTAAAAAAATAAAAGTCCGCTTTTATTGATGAAACGGACTTTTAGAAATGCAAATATTAAAAACAGTATTATTCAAACAGTTTTAAGCCTCTTTCCAAACGAATTCTCTGTTGTTCAATCGTAGTGGAAAGATTGAGTTTTCCGCTTTTGATAATACCGCGTACCTGATCGCCTTTTGTAGCATCAGGATTGGCAAAAACATATTCGATTTTCGGGCGCTTAGGAACACCGACAAGTTCTTGGTGCAAAACAGCCAAAATACCATTACCTGCCAAATCATAAGCCATTTCTTCGGAAATTCCGGAAGCGGCGGCATATTTAACGATTGATTGAACGGCATCACTGACCGTCGAAGCGTGAATCGTCGATAAAACCAAGTGTCCGGAAATCGCAGCACGCAATGCCTCGGAAGCAATAATCGGTTCACGAATCTCACCTAAATAAACGTAACGAGGTTTTGAACGCAACATTGAACGAAGACCTGCTTCCCACGAACCTCCCGGAGGATTCATCTGTTTGCAGATTCCAAGCTCTCCTTTAGTTGTTTTATATGTGCCGTCAAGTGGCATTTCAATCGGGTCTTCAAGGGTAAAAGCATAGCCGCCGTCGGTAGTTAAGTATTCTCTTAATAAAGCGGCAATGGTTGTCGTTTTACCCGAACCGGTAGTTCCGGCCAACAAAATCATTCCCGGCGCTCCGCTCAATGATCTCAAATATTGGGCAAGATGTTCTTCAATACCTAATTTATTAAGCTCCGGAATCTTATAAGGCATTTTACGAGCGCAGAATTGCTGACCTTCCATCGTAACCGTACGCTCAACACGATAGTTTAACCCCTTAAATTTTACCAGATAACTCGGATTTTGACCATCATAAGTGTCAATCAAGGCCTGTAAAAATTCATAATAGTCATCAGGTTCGGTCGGCACTAATCCACTCGGAGTTTTCCGCCCCCAAATATAAGCGGTTCCGTCAGGTATTACATAAATATCAGAAAATTCGGTGTCATTAACAGTAGCCATTTTTACCTCTTTAAAATATATTATTTAATAGGAGTATAAATGTCCTAATCTTATATTTCCAGTAAAAAAAATCAGTTATATTCAGACTTTTTGTTTTAAGTTATCCACAGAAAAAGGACTTAAAATTTCTTTTCAAGAGCTGATAATATAAATTAGTATCCTTTGAGAAACTATAGAATACATAATATTATTCTTTACGTCCTTAACATTAAAATGCTAAAATTTTTATCAGTTTTGAGTAACTTTGACTAAGGACTGTAATATGAAAAAGACTTATTTAGCGGCTGTTGCCGCAATTATATATGCCGGTCAGGCTCATTCTGCCGGATATCAGCTTAATGAGTTTTCCGCTACCGGATTAGGACGTGCGTTTGCCGGTATGGGGGTTATGGGCGATGATTATTCCGCTATGGGATATAATCCGGCAGGTATGACTTTGGTTAAGCGTTCGGGTATTCAGGCCGGTGTAACCGGTACACAGATTTTTTCCAAAGCCGAGAGCAAATATGGTACCGATAAAATGAATTATCTGGTTCCGCTTCCGAGCTTGATGGGACAATATAACGTAAACGATAAATGGTTTTTAGGTGCAGGCATATATGTTCCGTTCGGATTATCCACGAAATATAAGCATGACAGTAATGTTGCCACCAAATCCGGAGGCGGTGCACGCAAATCAGATTTGGAGGTTGTTGATTTCAACCTTTCTGCAGCTTATAAGTTTGATAACGGCTTGTCTTTGGGTGCCAGCGCAATTTTGCGTCGTATTAAAGGTCAGCTTACTTCAAATATTAACAGGGTAATGTACGGCAGATTGGTTAATGCTGGCTACAGCGATTATCAGGTAAAGGGGTGGTCGAAAACTTTGCACCTTGGCGCTATGTATGAATTTGATGAGGATACCAGAATTGGTTTGGCTTATCGTTTCAAGAGTACGCAAAAAGCACGTGGTAAGCACTACATTGAGTTGACACCTGCCGCTGCGGCAATGACCGGACAAGATGTATTTACTCGCAATACAACGATGGCTGATCCGGAACTGCCGGCAAGTTGGATTTTATCTGGTTATCATCGTTTCAGTGAGAAATGGGGAACCTCAGCTACTGTTAGATATACTCAATGGCATCGTTTCTATATTTTTCCGGCTAAGTCTTACGGACCGACAACAGGTGAACAAAATCTTGACGTTGCTTACAAATGGAAAGATGCTTGGACTTTCTCGCTCGGTGAAGAGTATTACTTAAATGATAATTGGACATTGCGTTTCGGTACGGCTTGGGATCAGACTCCGACTCCGAGCAATGATTATCGTACGAATCGTATTCCTGATGTTGATAGAATTTGGGCTGCGGTTGGTGCTTCCTACATGACCGGTAATCATCAGTTTGATATCGGTTATAATCACTTATTTATGATGCATGGCCGTACTACAAACAAAAATGAATTTACAGAAGATTTGAATGTTAAATATAAGAGCCACAGTAATATGTTTGCTCTTCAGTATCAATATAAATTCTGATTAAAAGACGTTTGAACAACAAATTTCCCCTGCAAGTCAGTCGCTTGCAGGGGAAATTTATTAAACAAAAACTAGGCAATTATATTCGGATCAATTGTAGCTTCGATTTTATTTATTTTCTTGGCTATTCCAGATTTCATCGATGAAAGTTTTTTGGCTTGAAAAAAATCAACAGTTTTACCTGTGCGCAACAGTTTTGACATATCTGTATTAAGATGACGCTGTTCCAGCTTCATCTCGCAGAGTAAGAGCTGTAACTTCGCAAGTTTGTCGTTATTTATCATGATTTTTTAAGTCCTTTCGTAAAAACTGTGGAATAATTGCACTTTTAAAGTGGAAATTATTTCTTAAAGTTGTAAGGATTATACAACAATTTTTAATTTATTGCAATAGTTAAGACGGAGTTTTTTAAATGACTGACATAAAAAAAATAGGAGTTCTGACCAGCGGCGGAGATTGTGCCGGTTTGAATGCTGTTGTTATGGCTGTTGTCAATGCGGCAACCATCCAAGGCTGGGAGGTTTACGGAATCCATGACGGAACTAATGGTTTGACTGAAACACCACTCTCCTATGAAATATTAACTCCGGATAACTATTCTAATACCCCTTGGCCGAGATTGGCCGGCTCTTACTTGGGTTCTCTTAATTCTGGTATCAAGCAAGAATCACGTGAACAGGCGGCGATTCGTTTCGGTGAAGGTGTCAGAAAACTCGGACTTGATGCGGTTATTGTTGTCGGCGGTGACGGCAGTATGAATATCGTCAGCAATTATTGCAATATCGCCGGTGTGAAAATGATAGGTATTCCGAAAACTATTGATAATGATACTCCGTTAACGGAATTTTCAGTCGGTTTTAATACCGCTTGTCAAGTTTGTACCAATGCTCTTGATGACTTGATGACGACTGCACGTTCACACCATCGTGCCTTAATTTTGGAAGTTATGGGACGCGATGCCGGACATTTGGCTATTCATTCAGCTTTAGCAGGATTTGCTGATATTTGTTTGGTTCCGGAAATTCCTTATACTTTGGAAGGTATTATCGAAAAGCTTAAAAAAATCAGAGAAAGCGGTCGAACCAGCGCTTTAATCGTTGTTTCCGAAGGTGTAAAAACTGAAAAAGGTGAAGCCGTTACTGCTACCGAGAATCTGGTTGGTGAAAAAATAAACGGCGGTATAGGCGAGTATTTGAGTAATCTTATCAATACCAATTATGACGGATTTCAAACGCGTGTTACCAAACTCGGACATGTTCAACGCTCAGGTAATCCGACGGCATTTGATCGCAGTTTAGCAATTATTTTAGGTGCGGAGGCTGTTGATTTGCTTGCTAAAGGACATACAAACCGCATGGTTGCTTTAAGCCACGGAAAAGTATCTTCGTTCACATTAAAAGAGGTTGTAGACGCCGGCACTAAGGCTTTGGAAACATACAGTCCTTATATCAGAGCGGCTCGGGCAGTCGGAATGTATGTCGGAGAAGTCGAGTAATATATCATTGAAAAGAGTAACAAGCCATCGGTTTTTATCGGTGGTTTTTTATTTTTGCAAAAGAAATGTACAAGGGCCGTCATTAACTAATCCGACCTTCATATCTGCCTGAAAAATTCCGGTTTTTACGGTTATGTCGTGATTACGAATTTGCTCGACCAGATATTCATAAAGATTATTGGCTTTATCGGGGGCGGCGGCATTGTCAAATCCCGGACGATTTCCTCGGCTTAAATCAGCGGCAAGCGTAAATTGCGACACCGCTAAAATTTCGCCTTTAATATCTTGAATCGAAAGATTCATCTTGCCGTTTTCATCTTCGAAAATCCTCAAATTTATGACTTTCTTTGCTAAATAGTCGGCTTGATCGGGTGTGTCATCTTTTTCAATTCCGATAAAAATCAGCAGTCCTTTTTCAATTTTGGAAACAATTTTTCCCTCGACTTCAACCGAAGCTTTCAAAACTCTTTGTACCAATACTTTCATCAAATTATCCCTGATAAAAAATGTAGGAGAATATTATTGCCGCAATAAAACCGATAAAATCGGCAAACAAAGCACATGGCAGAGCATGGCGGGTTTTAACTACTTTTATCGCACCGAAATACAGTGCTATTACATAAAATGTGGTTTCGGTTGAACCCTGCATCACGCTTGATACAAATGCCGGAAAACTGTCCGGACCATAATTTTGCATAGTTTCAAGCATCATGGCGCGTGCGCCGTTGCCAGACAGCGGTTTCATAAATGCTGTCGGTAAAGCCGGAATAAAATCAGTATTCATACCGGTAAAGGAAAATAACTTTTCAAAGCACCATACAAAACCGTCTAAAACACCGGAATAGCGTAAAACCGCAATCGCCGTAAGCATTGCCACTAAATAAGGAATAATCTGTACGGCTATATTAAAACCTTCTTTTGCACCTTCAATAAAAGTTTCATACAAATTCAAACGTTTAACAGCTCCGAAAAGCAAAAATAACGCAATAAAAAACAAAATCAAACCATTGCCTACGGTTTCCGAAAAGTGCAGGCGAATTTCAGGTGAAAGCGATAAAAATAAACCGCAAATTGCTCCGATTAAGGCAATTAAACCTAAGGTATAAGCCAGAACCGTGCGGTTGAAAATGTTGATTTTTTGAGCAAACGATACGGCTAAAAATCCGGCAAGCGTCGAACAAGATGTTGCCAGCAAAATGGGAACAAAAACCGCTCCCGGATTGGTCGCACCTTGTAAATTACGATACATTAAAATAGAAATCGGCAGGATGGTAATTGCTGAAGCATTTATTACGATAAACATGATTTCGGCATTACTTGCCGTGTCTTTACGCTTGTTATAAACCTGCATTTGCTCCATAGCTTTAAGTCCCATCGGAGTTGCGGCATTATCAAGCCCCAAAATATTGGCGGCCATATTCATCACAATCGAACCGAGGGCAGGACTGTTGTGTGGTATTTCCGGCATAATTACCTTAAACAGTGGGCTTAAACAGCGAGCAAGGAATGAGGTTATTCCCGATTTCTCGGCAATTTTCAATAAACCGAGCCACAAGCAAAGCATACCGGTTAAGTTCAACGCAAGTGTGAAAGCATTGGTTGCCGA
>ONLJ01000033.1 GCA_900318605.1 uncultured Rhodospirillaceae bacterium
GACGGAGCAACCTCTACTTCGATTTTGAAAAAGTTTTTTTCAGCCTGCGGAATTGAAACGATAATCCATATTCCGAGCCGCGAAGAAGGTTACGGACCGAGCGATGTTGCTTTTGCCGAATTTGAGACCGCCGGAGCAAAACTCGTTATTACTATTGATTGCGGAACTACTGCCTTTGATGTGCTTAACAGAGCAAGCGAAAACGGTTTTGAAATTATTGTAATTGACCATCATGAGGCGGAAGTGATTTTACCAAAAGTTTTTGCTCTTATCAATCCGAAGCGTCTTGATGAAGAAAATCCGCACAAACATCTGCAATATATGTCGGCAGTCGGGGTCGGCTTTATGTTTTTGGTGGCGCTCAATCGTGAATTGCGGGCGAAAGGATTTTATGAAAAAAAGCAGGCGCCTGATTTGCTTAAAATGCTGGATTTGGTGGCACTCGGTACGGTTTGCGATGTTGTGCCTTTAAGAGGACTTAACAGGGCTTATGTTAAACAGGGTTTGAAAGTTTTGGCAAGGCTCGAAAATATCGGCTTAAAGAATCTGATGGCGGCTGCCGGTGTCAACAGCGCTCCGACTTCATATACATTGGGGTTTATGCTCGGACCGCGGATAAATGCTTGCGGACGAGTCGGAAATGCCGATTTGGAGAATGTTTTGCTTTGCTCGGAAGATGAACTTCAAGCTAAGAGTTTGGCGGAAAAATTCAATCAATTCAATAATGAGCGCAAGGATATCGAAAACTATGTTTTGTTGCAGGCTATTGAGCAACTTGAAAATCAACCGCAGGAGTATCCGATTGCTTTTGCTTATGGGAAAAAATGGCATCAGGGAGTTATCGGAATTGTGGCCGGAAAACTGCGTGAGCGCTATAATATTCCGGCTTTTGTAATGTCGATTGAAGAAGATGAAGTTAAAGGTTCGGCGCGTTCGATTGACGGGCTTGACCTGGGGGCGTTAATTATCAATGCAAAAGAAAAAGGACTTATAACCGGCGGTGGCGGACATCTTATGGCGGCCGGTTTCTCGTTGACGGAAGATAAAATTCCGGCTTTCAAAAAGTTTGTCGGCGAGTATGTTACCGAAAAGCTCGGAAAAGAAAAAACAATCGCCGTTTTGCCGATTGATTGTGCATTGAGTTTGTCGGCGGTAAATTATGATTTATGCGAAAAAATCGATTTGCTTGAGCCGTACGGAGCCGGCAATCCCGAACCGATTTTTATGTTTAAAAATGTCGGTATAGCAAAGCCGCAGATTATCGGCAGCGGTCATGTTAAATGCTTTTTGACATCAGGTTCCGGTGCAAGTGTCAAAGCTATCTGCTTTAATTCAGTTGACAGCCAAATCGGGAAGGTGCTATTGAATCATAAAGGCGAAATTTTTGATGTTGCCGGTTATATAAAAGCCGATAACTGGATGGGACGTAAAGATGTACAGATAATTATAAACGATTTGAAAAGAGAGGTATAGATGAAAAAACAAAAGCAAGTTAAAAAGACAGGATTTTTCAGCCGAATTAAAAGTTATTTTTTAACCGGCGTGATTGTTACGGCACCGGTTGCAATTACGGTTTATATGTCATATTGCCTGCTGGTATGGATAAATGAATCGACCAGTAAACTTATTCCGAAGCAATGGACAATCGGCGATTTTGCCCCTTATGCCGTGCCGGGATTGGGGTTGGTTTTATTGTTGGTGATTTTGACTTTTGTCGGTATGTTTACCACCGGTTATGTCGGCGGCTTTTTTGTAAGACTTTGGGAAAAAATTATTCGCCGTATGCCTGTTGTTTCGAGTATTTATTCGCTGTTCAAACAGATTTTTGAAACCTTTTTATCACAAAGAAAACGTTCGTTTCGTGAAGTTGTTTTGATTGAATATCCGAGAAAAGGAATTTGGACTTTGGCCTTTGTCAGCCAAGACCAAACCGGTGGCGAAATCGAGAAAAGAAGCAAAAATAAAACTTTAAGCGTTTTTGTGCCGACAACTCCAAACCCGACTTCCGGATTTTTGCTCTTTATTCCGCAATCAGATGTTATTAAGTTGAACATGAGTGTTGAAGACGGAATAAAATATGTGATATCTTGCGGTATTGTTGCACCGGAACAACAAGATGATGATTCGAAAAAACGAAAGGAAAAAGCATAGTGACTGATGAAGAGTTGGCAAAACACTGGAATGTTTCGTTAGAAGAAGTAAAAAGCATTTCTGATTTTATGAATAATAATTTTGTTCTGCACGTCGGAAAGAAAAAAGATAACGGGTTGTATTATGGCCTTGTGTTCAGAGAAGATCCGAAGCATGGTCCGATGCTTGCTATGTCATCCAACCAAGGTTTTGAAACGCCGAGAGAAGCCGCAGTTTTTTTGAATGAGGTTTGTGATAGAATAGAAATGCCAAAACTTCGCGCCAAATTAATGGATGTGCCGACAGATGCTTATAAAGCCCTTAAAAAAATTGACTTAAGCGCCTATGCTCCCAAAACAAAAAATCTTAATACAGGCATGACTAATACGGGTAGAGATTAACTTTTTGACTGTGTCGGAAAACTTTGAAACGAGAAAGAAAAAATGAAAAAAATAATATTAACTCTAGTTGCAATTTTAGGACTGTGTAAAAACGGTTTTGCCGGCACAATTTCCGATAGTTTGAGCCGCTACGGAGATTTCTTATATAGAGATATTTCGATGATGGTTTGCGAGCATGATTATGATATTTATGTTCCATTTCACGCTTGGCATAATCGTCTTTTTTATGATCGCGAACATTTAAATAAATATAATGAAGAGGCTTGGGGGTTCGGACTTGGTATTTCGCATTTTGATAATGATGATAATTGGTCCGGACTTTATGCTATGGGATTTAAGGATTCCAACAAATATCTGGAAACTTATTTCGGATATGCTTATCAATGGAATTGGACTTATGGTGATGAGCATCAATGGCGTGCCGGTGCGGGTTATACCTTGGGTTTAACTCAGCGTCATGAATATTCCTATATTCCGGTTCCGTTACCGTTGCCTTTGGTAGGTGTCGGATATCGAAACTTTAATCTGCAGGCAGCTTATGTTCCGGGGATTAAAAATGACGGAAACGTTCTGTTTATATTCAGCCGTTTTCAATTTTAAAAAAGGATAAAAAATGGAGCAGAAAGAAATAAAAATCGGACAAGTAACAATTGGCAATAAGTTGCCGCTTTCGCTGATTGCCGGACCGTGCCAAATTGAGAGCCGTGAACATGCCATTTTTATTGCCGGTTCGATGGTGGAAATATGTGAGAAACTCGGCATAAATTATATTTTTAAGGCTTCGTTTGATAAAGCTAACCGCACTTCGATTAACGGTGCCAGAGGTGTCGGGCTTGAAGAGGGAATGAGGACTTTTGAGCAAATCAGAAAGTTGTATCCGACATTGCCGATTTTAACCGATGTGCATGAAACATGGCAGTGCGCCGAAGTGGCAAAATATGTTGATGTTTTGCAAATTCCGGCGTTTTTGTGCAGGCAAACCGATTTAGTGGTGGCGGCGGCCAAAACCGGTAAAGTTGTGAATATTAAAAAAGGACAATTTCTAGCGCCGTGGGACGTTAAGAATATTGTAAAAAAAGTTGAAGATTCGGGAAATAACAATATTTGCATAACCGAGCGTGGTACGAGTTTCGGATATAATACGCTGGTTACCGATATGCGGGCTTTTCCGCAAATGGCTAAGGATTGCGGTTATCCACTGATTTTTGATGCAACCCATTCAGTTCAGCAACCGGGAGGACTTGGCGGATCAACAGGTGGAAAGCGCGAATTTGCACCGGTTCTGGCACGAGCTGCGGTGGCGGTCGGAGTGGCGGCAGTGTTTATTGAAACTCATGAAAATCCGGATAAAGCACTTTCCGACGGGCCTAACTCGATTGCTTTAAAAGATATGGAGCGAATTATTTCCGAACTGATGGCATTTGATAAGGTTAACAAGAGCATAATTAAAGAGTACTAACATGCAGTTTTCTTCTGAAGGATATATCATAAAATTACGTAATCACGGTGAGAAATCGCTGATTGCGACAATAGTATGTCCGGATAGGGGAAAAATTGTCGGATATATCAACGGGGCGCGCACAAAAAAAGGTTTGGGAATCTATCAGCTCGGCAATAAAATTTCATTTAATGCTTATGCCAGAGTGGAAGAAAATATGCTCAGCCTTAAAGGTGTTGAACTTGTTAAATCTCATGCGGCGGATTTTATGTGTGATGTGGCAAAAACCGAGGCGCTTTCTTCGCTTTGCACACTTATTGACCAATGCGTGGCGGAAAATGATAATTTGGGGCAGTTATATAAGGTAACGGAAGATTTCTTTAACCAAATTGCCGATAAAAACTGGCTTGTTTATTATTCGTTTTTTGAATTTTATCTGCTGGATTTTTTGGGCATAGGTTTAGATATAAACTCATGTGCGGTTACCGGAAAAACCTATGATTTGCAATATATTTCGCCGAAAACCGGAAGGGCTGTTTGTGCGGAGGTCGGTGCGCCGTATAAGGACAAGCTCTTCTCCTATCCGCACTATATCGCCGAAAAAAATTATTTGCCGAACGGAAAAGAAATTGCAAATTTGCTCAAAATGACCGGCAGTTTTTTGAATAAAAATTTTTTACAAATTCATAACTTGCGCTTGCCCGAAAAACGTGCCGGTTTGCTTGAAGTTAATAAATTATATCATAAAATTTAAGGTGAGAAAATGGCTGAAACAGAAGCAAAAATAAGAGATGTGCAATTAGGCGAAGAACTCAGCAAGCGCTATCTTTCGTATGCAATGTCAACCATTGTTTCGCGTTCGCTTCCTGATGTGCGCGACGGCTTGAAGCCTGTGCATCGTCGCTTGATGTATGCTATGCGCCAGTTACATTTGGATCCGAAAAACGGCTATAAAAAATGTGCGCGTGTGGTCGGCGATGTTATCGGTAAATATCATCCGCACGGTGATTCGGCGGTTTATGGCGCAATGGTGCGTTTGGCGCAGGATTTTTCGGTGCGTTATCCGCTCGTGGACGGGCAGGGTAATTTCGGTAATATTGATGGCGACGGTGCGGCCGCCATGCGTTATACCGAAGCACGATTGACCGAGTTTGCCATGAGCCTGATGGAAGGCTTAAACGATGATGCTGTTGATTTTGCCGACACTTATGATGGGGAAGATTCCGAGCCGGTTGTGATGCCGGCAATGGTGCCGAATTTATTATGCAACGGCTCGATGGGTATCGCAGTCGGTATGGCCACCAATATTCCGCCGCATAACTTGAGTGAAGTCAGTGATGCACTTTTATACTTAATTGAAAATCCCGATTGCGATGATGAGCCGCTTGTTCGCCGCCTGAAAGGGCCGGATTTCCCGACCGGAGGAACGATTGTCGATTCATTTGACACTATTTTGAATAACTATAAACAAGGTAAAGGAAGTTTCAGAATTCGTGCTAAATGGACAACCGAAGATTTAGGACACGGGCAGTATCAGATTGTGGTTACAGAGATTCCGTATCAGGTTATAAAATCTAAGCTGATTGAGAAAATCGCCGAGTTGCTTTTGAATAAGAAATTGCCGTTTTTGAATGATATCAGAGATGAATCAGCTCAAGATGTGCGTATTGTTTTGGAACCGAAAAATCGTACGGTTGATCCGGTTATGCTAATGGAACAGCTTTATCGTCAAACCGATATGGAAGCAAAATTCAACCTTAATATGAATGTTTTGGATCTCGACGGCGTGCCGAGAGTGATGAGCATTAAGGAAGTTTTGCATGACTATTTGGTGCATAGAAATGCCGTTTTATTGCGCAAAACTAAGTTTCGCTTGAGTAAAATCAATGCTCGTTTGGAAATTTTGGAAGGCTATCTGATCGCTTATCTGAATTTAGATGAAATCATTCGCATTATCCGTGAGGAAAATGAACCTAAAGCCGTGATGATGCAGGAGTTTAAGCTTACCGACAATCAGGCAGAAGCGATTTTAAATATGAAACTTCGCAACTTACGCAAGCTTGATGAAGAGGAAATCAACGCAGAACATGCCGATTTATTAACTGAGCGTGTCGAATTGGAAATTTTAATCAATGACGAGCAGAAACGCTGGCTAAAAGTGGCAGAAGAAATTAAAGCTACAAAAGAAAAATTCGGTAAAAAGACGGCTTTAGGCAGAAGACGTACCGAATTTGCCGAGGCACCGGCCGATATTGAAGTGCCTCTGGAAGCAATGGTGGAAAAAGAGCCGATAACGGTTATCTTGTCTCAAAAAGGGTGGATCCGTTGCCTTAAAGGCTACGCAGATTTGAATGAAGACTTTAAGTTCAAAGATGACGATTCACTTTTGTTTGCTATTCATGCACAGACAACCGATAAGATTGTTTTGCTTGATAACAAGGGCAAGTTTTTTTCCGTTTCTGCCCATGAGATTCCGAGCGGTCGCGGCTTTGGACAGCCGGTGCGCTTGATGATTGATTTAGCCAATAATGATCAAATCAGTGCAATGTTTGTGTATGATAAAGAGCAGAAATATCTGATTGCTTCCGACAAGGGATATGGCTTTATTGTTGATGAAAATCATATTTTGGCGCAAACAAGAAACGGGCGCAAGCTGATGAATGTCGCTGATGATGAAAATGTGATTTTCTGCTTGCCGATGATAGGCGACTATGTGGCAATTGTCGGCGAAAACCGCAAACTTCTGGTGTTTAAGGCGGAAGAAATTCCAACCATGGCGCGCGGACACGGTGTTTTGTTGCAAAAGTATAAAGACGGCGCAATTTCCGATATTCAGGTTTTCAAAGGAGAAGATGGATTTTCATATAATCGTGCCGGCGGAGTTTCAACCGAAAAAGATTTAATTACCTGGCTTGGTCACCGTGCGCAAGTGGGCAAACTCGTGCCGTTCGGTTTTCCGCGGAACAGTAAATTTTTTAAGTAAAATACAATATTGTTACTTAGATTCTTAAATTCATCTCCGATAACATCTGCTTATCGCTATGTTACCTTATTTTTCCGTTGTCAAACTTATTTCTATTTTATCCGCTATTGTTCTTTTTCCAACTTTAATTTGCGCAATATAAAATTTTTAATAAAAGATATTGACAAAATATTTTTTTTATAGTACATTGACAATACTTACGTATAATGATGGTAAATTATTTTGTTGATTGAAGTAAATAATCCATTAAAAATAAGTAGATTGCTTGTCTGTTAAATGATACAGAGTTCCCCTTGCAGTTTTATCAAATTTGCTCCGAGAGGAACCGGAGAATTTTAAAATTTGTTGATTATGAGAAATATACGAGATTTCTTCAGACAGAGAAAAGAGAATTACGAGCATCTCTTTATGCTCTTAGACATTCGAAATAAGAGCGAAAAGAATTCCAACTCTTGAGAGTTCCAATAACAAAAAAAGCCGCCATTTTCGGTGGCTTTTTTGTGTTATCGGGAGAGGTGGAAAGATGACCCACGACATCAACCTTGGCAAACTGGACAAAATTTATTACAAGCAAGTATTTAACAATGTTTTACAATTACATATTTGTCCATAGATGCTATTTTTTACACACTTACGACACCATC
>ONLJ01000079.1 GCA_900318605.1 uncultured Rhodospirillaceae bacterium
CCGTAGGTTATAATTTAAGGCTAACATATTGAAACCAAAAGATAAAATTAAAATAATATTTTTATTTATTATTTGTGGATAATTTTTCATAAAACACAATTAAAGCGATTAAAACTTTTGATTGTTTATATTTTTTGTATTCGCCGAACAGTTTATTTTAAGCCGATTCTCAAAACTTTCTCTCGATTCGCAACCCCAAAAACGAAGAAACACTTGTCATCCTTGGTGATTGCATAGCAATTATCCAAGGATCAGGTCCGAATGTGTCGCTTTTCAATATATGTATAAATTATGCCTTGACAAGCGGCACAAAATTTATTAAATTATGTCTATGTTTAACTTATAATTTAGATAGCTTATGATTATCAGGTATGTAACATGTTCGGGTGTCAATGAACACACGAACATTAAGTCTCTGTTGAGACTATTGAACAAATACCTCAAGGCCGAAATCGGCGTGCAGGTAAATGAGATCAAGTGCTCTTACAATTCTGATCGGATGAATTGGATTAAAACACTGGTCAACGAATTGCAGGTGCAAAAGATGGTCATCAATGCGGCACTTCACGTCAACCCGTCGTGGGTGGAAGAAGTCGGGCAAGGAATTTTACCTCCCGAATTACAGACGTTAATGTCGATGAGAAACTTCAGAGGAGATCCTTTTTTCCAGAGGATTCAGCTGAATTTCAAAATCGGTCGTGACCGCACTCCGGACGAACATAAGTTGCTTAATCTTATGCAACTTTACAAATCTCGGCGCTTTATATTCTCGTGCAATGAAAGCAATGCCGAATTTATCGGTAAGATGCGTGAACTCTGTTTGGAAACGGGTGTTAAATTTGACCTGTTGTACGATGACTCTCACGGCGAAGGAATTATTCCGAAAGAACGCCGTGCGCCGGTATTCAATGGAGTGCGCCAAGGCTATGCCGGAGGAATCGGGCCGGAAAACGTTACTGAAGTTCTTGATGAAATCGTTCGCAATTTTCCCGGGCATTATGCAACGGAAATAACGATTGATGCCGAAGGGCGTCTCAAGGGCGACAAACACCGGATTGACTTGAATCGTTGTGCTTCCTATTTAGAGGCAGTGAAACTTTGGTATTTGAATCAATCTTGAAAAAAATGGGCGGATAATCCGCCCCTTATTTTTTTATCTTAAAAACTTATTCCTTATAAAGCGGGAATATCAGCTCAAAAGTCGTCCCCTTCCCGACTTTGCTTTTAACCTTGATTTTTCCCTTAAATCTCTCCATCAGGCTATTGACAATCGCCAATCCCAAACCGGAACTTTTGGCTTTTTTATTTGCGGAATAAAACGGCTCAAAAATATGTTTTAATTGTTCCTCACTGATACCTATTCCGGTATCGGAAATATTTATTATTGCTTTATTTTTAATGTTTTTAGTATGAATATTTAAACTTCCGCCTTCAGGCATTGCCTTTATTGCGTTTTGGGTTAAATTAAGAATAATCATCTTAAAATCGGCTTCATTACCATAAATAAATTGCATCGGACAGTATTCGGTGTTGATAGAAATACCGCGCCGTTTGGCATCATAATCAACCATCAGCAACATATCTTTAATCGCCGAAGCCACGTCTATTTTAGTATTTTCTTCCTCGGAAAACTGAGCCAAACGCAAAAGCCGTTCCGGAGTCTTTACCGTTTCAATCAACTGCTTATATGCCTTTTGCAGATACATTTTTGTTTCATCGTTATCGGCAACATCTTTATAATAGTTATCGAGTATTCCTTCAAAAATCAGTCTTATTGCCCCGAGATTATTTTTCATTTCGTGGGCCACCGAAGTTGAAATAAATGCCAATGAACTTACTTTTTGTTGATGAGAAAACAACACATCATTGCTTAAATCGTGAAAAGCTTCAATGATATAATAATCATCTTGCCCATGTCCGAATTGCAACTTTGCGGCATTAACATACAAAGGAATTTTTGATACCTCATGCACTGCTGATATAGATTCCTGCTTCCCGCTTAAAAACTCTTTTATCGGACACATATATTTGCTTTGCAAACATCCTTCACAATTATATCCGTAGGATTTATAACATTTCTGCCCGATTTTACTCCCTTTCTCCTTAAATAATTTTTTAAATGCCGAATTTATCATAATTACATTATAATGCCTATCGATAACTCTGATGGCGTCAGGAATAGAATCGATAAGTTGTTGCAAAAAACGCTCACGTGATTTTATTTTTTCAAGATTAAACTCTGTACTGTCAAGCATTTGATTAAAAGCCGAAAATAAAATATCAAACTCATCACGCACCTTTTTCTGACGAAAATCCAAACGACTGGAATAAATGCCGTTTGATACCTTTCGGCTGATTTGCGTAAGTTTTTCTACCGGTCCTAATACCCAATAATTCAACAGAAAAATCAGCAAAAGGATAAATAACAACACAATTACCAAACTGAAAGCAATAATTCTGGCACCGGCAATCATCGCTTCACGGTTTTTATCGTAATTTTTTTTCAATTCTTCATTAAGCTGTTGCTCATTTGAAAGCTCTTTTTGTGTTAAATTCAAGCCCTGAGAAATAGACTGCAAATGTTGCGATTGAACCATATTCGGATTTCTTTGAGCAATTTCTCTTAAATCTTTCCGCAAATTTATGTTATCAAACAACAAATCCACAACATATTGATTTCGCATATAAATTTGATTTTGACCTTCTTCCAACCGCTCAGCATAGAAATTGATGAAAATTGCAAAAAACGTTCCGGTAATAAACAGCAGAAAAACGATAATGCTTATCAAAATTTTTTTATTCAGACTTATAAACATCGGCAGTTCCTAAAATAAGTTTTCAAATTCCTCAAGTGAAGAAACTCTAAGATACGGATTGCATTTTTTCTCTAAGCCGAGTGACATTCCGACCGTCGGATAACTCTTTTCAATCAGAGGCTTAACAAGATTAAAATACTCGGCACCTGCATCATTGTCAGGCAATCCCGAAAGTCCGAAAGCCGTATATTCATGCCCGCAATAAAAACGCACATCATCAGGCAAAGCCTTTATTTTTTCGAGCGTATTCCACATCTGTTTCGGAGTTCCTTCAAACAATCCGCCGATACTTAAATTAAACAAGACATCTCCGGTAAACAACGCTTTATCTTTTTTGAAATACCATAAAATATGTCCTCTGGTATGACCGGCAGCAGAAATTATTTCAGCGCTTGTTTTTCCGAAATCGAAAATATCGCCGTCCTTAAGCAGAATATCAGCGCCTTCAATCAACTCTTTTTCAGCCTCAGGTGCAACAATTTTCAGATTATATTTTGCCTTTAATTCGGCATTTGCACCGGTATGGTCATCATGATGATGCGTAACCAAAATATATTCCGGCTCAACATGGTGGTACACGCAAGCCTTAATTATCGGCCCTGCTTCCGAGGCATCGACAATCGCCGTTTTACGGCTTTGCGTTTCAATCAGCAAATAAGCATAATTATTCATAAAACCGGCATTGCATAAAATCGGAAAAACATCTAAGCTCATCTCACATTCTCCAAAGTCGGATTGATATCCGTTTTGTTTAATTTATAATATGATAAATTAAAATCAAGCATTCCGACAATATTTTTAAGTTTTCCTTCATAAGCCATTGCCGTGATAATTTGCTGTCCCACGACTTTAGTGCCGATTTCACGCATTTGTGAGCGCGCCGCCCAAACAAAGCGATAAGTTATATTTGAATTTACCTTATGAATATACGAACGCAAACTATCCTCAAGAGAATCAAACTTTCGATAAGTAAAATCGGCATTTTCAACCCCTTCGGGAGCGATTCCCTCATCAGAATACCACAATTCTTCACGAAAAAGCGAATTTGCTTTAATTGCCAACCGTGAATTTCCCCAATCGGAATAAACTCCGGCAACGGCAATCAAAAAAGACGGAGGCAATTCATCAACCTTTTCCGCCAACTCCGAAAGCATGATTTTATAGCGGACATCTTCTTTGTTTCGGGTAAATACATCATACTCCTCAGCTTTTTTTTCCACAAATTTTCGTTCTTTATCGTTTAGGCTTTGACCTTTATTTATCTTTTCAAGCAAACTAAGTATTGACAATCGCTCCAAGTCCAATTCCTCATTGATTTTCATAATCAGCGGAAGCAATATTTTGATGAACGTCCGATTTTTATCATCGCTTTTTTCAATATTTTCCCAATCTCTCGGAAGGCTTTTAAGATAAATCCGCGGAATTTTCAAATCGCGATGCCCGAAATCTTTATAATCATAATCGGAAAATAATTGTTCAACCTCGGCATATTCGGCACTTTCAACATATATTGACCCGTGTTTCTCGCTCATTTGCGGTTGCGAAAAAGCCGTAAACGGTAAAAAAACAAAAAGCAAAAATATGATTATTTTTTTCATTTTTCCAGCCTTATTTCTTTTATATTCGGAACAAGCCGCTTAAGTTCTTTTGACACCACATTGTTGAAAGTATTTTGAGCAAACGGGCAGCCGGCACAATGACCGATAAATTTCAGATTCAGCACCGAATCCTCAAAACCAATTAGTTCGACATCGCCTTTATCACGATTTAATGTCGGACGAATATACGAATCAGCCACCGCCTGTGCCAGAAGCAAAACATCGCCTTCTCCTTGCGGATTTTCAATCTTTTGCGCGTCTTGCAAAAAATCCTCAAGTTCCGCCATAACAATCAGTCTGACATCATCGATTTTGGCATTTTCAGCATATTTACAGGCAAAAAGTTCGGG
Source organism: uncultured Rhodospirillaceae bacterium (assembly GCA_900318605.1). Taxonomy (GTDB): domain Bacteria; phylum Pseudomonadota; class Alphaproteobacteria; order RF32; family CAG-239; genus RUG410. Next base: position 4,765 of record ONLJ01000079.1, read on the forward strand.
TGTAATCAAGCATCGCTCAACAGCGCAATTTTTAAATATATTGCGTACAAATTCGGGACTTTGCCGATTTTCAGGCACAAATAAAACAGCTCTGTCTACAGTCAAACAAGGGACATAAAAATTGATAACCCTCAAGTTGTCCAAATGTTCAATTTGCACCTGCATCGATCTTACCCTCAAGCATATTGATAATTTTTTCCGCTTGTGCGCGAGACATTGACAGATAATAATTTTGAATCATTATGTGGTTTGGAGCAAATGCGGATTGAATATTACCGTTGCGCACAATCGCCGGCTCATATTTTGCCGCTTTCTGCAAATTTGAGACTAATAAAGTCCAATCCCCATAAGCCTCTGCAGTTAAAATTTCTGCCTTAAAATCAACAGCCAAAGCATCGGTTATCTGCCATAAACCGAAGGCATATCCTTTATTGTGATAAAATATATCGTCTGATTTGAAATCAAAATAGTCCGATGAAAATTCTCGTACTCGCTCCTCATTTTTCGCTGACATTTTTTGTAAGTTTAGTGCCATATTTTTCAAAATAAGACTTAAATCCGCCGTCGATGACAGAATATAACCGTTTTCGTTTACTTTTTCCAACTCCTTACGAGCCTTGCGATATTGTGAATTTGATGACGGCGCGATACTGAATGCGCTTTTTTGCGATAATATCCAGATATCAGGTTTATAACTCAAAAGCCGTGCCGCTTTATTCAACGATTTCCTTTTTGCTTCATCATTAAGCGGAAAAGTTTTAATTACTTTTACGATATCTCTGATTGCTTGCACCACACCGATTTGAAAATTCGGCATATTATCAAGTATATAAGCCGGAAACACCGGCGGAAGATTTGCCGCCCAAATATGCTCATCCACTTCCCGTTTCAACAGCGCTCGCATAGTTTCAATCGTTTGCGATTCACTTAATGCAATATTTTGTTTTTTATCCACCGAATTAACATCAATATTTTCACTGATAAGTGCGCCTATAACATAATAACAGAACAGAAAACTCGGAATTCCGATAAATATCAGCTTCCAAGAATCCGAAAGTTTGCGATAGAGTTTTTTTATTTTTCTCAGTATTGATGTTCTGATTTTTTTTAATTTAAGTTTTTTTATTTTTCCACGCCAAAGAAGACAAGTGCTTTTCGCCGTTTCATATCCGGTAAGCATCCTTTTTTTTAAGTTTTCAACTCTCTCTTTTTTCATCTTCTTCTCAACATTTTCACTATTTCCGCAAAATCAATAATGCCGAATATTTTTGCTAAAATCAAGAAAAATACCGCACCCGAAGCGATTACCGCACCCAAAATAAAGAGCAATAAAATTTTCGAAGCACCGATTATCTGTGGGAAAGCCCGCGTCAAGCCGTGCATTTCGCCAAAAAGGAGCAAACCGGTCAAAATCGATATAGCAGCAATTTTTCCCAATTTCAGCAACAATGCGCGCGAAAATTTCCAATAATCACGTTTATACAGCCCTCTGATATATTGCCCGAGCGAAACAAATGCGGCAATCGTTGTGGCAAGTGCAATTCCGACATGTCCGAACCAGCGCATTAAAATCAGATTAAACACCAGATTGACGACAAAAACCACAGCACTGTATTTTACCGGAGTAACCGTATCGCCTCGGGCAAAAAAGTTCGGCATCAATGCTTTGGTCATGACATAGCACGGCAAACCGATTGAATAAGCCACAACTGCCAAAGCCGTCTGAGTAGAATCGCTTTGCAAAAATCTTCCATGCTCAAACAAGAGTGTAACAATCGGATGAGCCATAACGATTAAAATTACCATTGCCGGAAACGAAAGCAATGCACCGTATTCTACGGCTTTGTCCTGAGTTGAGCGTGCCTGAACAATATCACCGGCTTTTAGTGCCTTGGATAAAATCGGCAGCAAAGCCACGCTGATGGCGGCACCAACAACTCCCAACGGCAGCTGTTGCAATCTGTTAGCATAATAAAGCCACGAAATTGCACCGGTTCCGACCAATGATACCAGAATCGTATCAACCGCCATATTTATTTGATAAATTCCGGCACCGACCACCCCAGGAGCGATTCTCTTAAACAGTGTTTTAATTTCCGGATTTTTTGCGATTTTTTTAAAATGAATATAAAGCGGAATTCTAACGTCAAGCTTATGCAAAAAATACCTCAACCACAAAATTTCCAGCACACCGGCAAACGTAATACCGCAAGCAAAGGCATGAGCCGAAGACGGCAAAAAAGGTGTCAATACAAATGCCGCCGAAATTATCGTAAGGTTCAAAATTATCGGCGCTGTTGCCGGTGCCGCAAATTTTTCGAACGAATTAAGTATTCCCCCTTGAAACGAAACAATTGAAATCAAAAGCAGAAAAGGAAAAGTTATGCGGCATAAATTGACGGTCAATGCCATTTTTTGTTCATCATCAACAAATCCCGGCGCCAAAACATCAACCACATACGGCATAAATATTTCAAACAACACCACGAAAAGCCCGACAATCAATATCAAAAGCGAGATTGCCTGTGCCGCAAAAAATAGTGATTTTTTTCTTCCGTCAGATACCAATTTTTGTGAAAAAAGCGGAACAAAGGCGCTGGTAAAAGCCCCTTCGGCAAACAGACTACGAAATAAATTCGGCAATTTGAATGCCACCACAAAAGCATCGGCAACCGCACCCGCACCCAAAAAATTAGCTAAAACCATATCGCGTAAAAATCCGGTTATTCGGCTGATTAAAGTTAAGCCGCCGAATGTTGCCACCGATTTAAATAAAGACATACAGCCTCCGAAAGTCCCGTTAAAAATTCCACAATTTAATACTAAGTTACCCCGAGAAAATCCTTTTGTATAACAAAAAGGCAAAATTTATCACAATATTTTATAAAAATGTGCATAAATAATAAAAAAAATACTTGACAAAAGCAAAATTTAATGTTATTGTTAGACAAAAGATAATTCAGTAAGGATAAAAACGATGTCTAAAGAGATTGATAATTTAGTTAGTATCTACATGGCCGGTGGCAATGTTTCCTGCATTTTGAACAAGATGATTCAGGAAGGTATTGATCCGGCAACTTTAACCGAAGCCGTTCAAGCTTTGGATAAAGCCAGAGCCATCAGAGAAGGTCAGAAGAGCATTACCGACGGCGATGCCCTTGCGATTAAGACTTACGGTACTATTGAGCAGATGAAAGCTAACTTTACAAAGAAGTGGCAAGAGAACGGAGATTCCGACAATATTAAGCCTTTGACCGAACAACAGGTTAAGCTTTTCACAATGATGCACCAAAATAAAGAACTTCCGTTGAAACCGTTTGTCCCTGCTGAAAAAGACAAACAAAAACCTCTTGATCCGATGATAGCAAAAAGACTTTCGGAAAAATCTCATCAAGCAAGTTAAATTAGAGAAATTTTTCATAGTAACCTCCTTGGCTCCGTCTGAAAAGGCGGAGCTTTTCTTTTGTTTTTATCTGTCATCATGAGGAGGATGTTATTTTGCTGTCATCAATCCAGTTAAACGAGGGATATTGCCTTTGGCGCTGCGTCGCAAGCTCCTTGTCCCACGGCGATTAAAATCGCCTTGGAATGACAATATAAAAAAATGCTCCTCGTAATAACGAGAAAAAAGAAACCCCGCTGTCTTGCAACAGCGAGGTTAATTTTTAAGAATTATAAAGCTGACGACGCTTCGCCGTCTCTATATTCTTGTTTATTGCACTCTCTATAAGTACCTGTACCAGTACCCTAATCATCAGCAACATCACTAGTGTTACCCAATCGAAACCATCAACATGAACGGTTTCGTATGAATAGTTGCTACCTGCTCCGTATTCCACCAACTTATCATAGCCTCCAAGGAAGCCAAGCATGGCGGCGAAACAAATAGTAGAAATGCACCATACAGTATGCAAACCCACCATTTTTCTAGAGATATTCCGATAGGATTCATATTTTTTAATACTTACATCCAAATCGTAAGTGCAATAATACACGTACTCATATGCAAAAAGCAAGAGAATACCACAATAAAAAAGACCAAGTTGGTCAAATTTAGCTGCTGCCAAAGCTATCGCCAGACCTGCAGCAAATGTCATTATTTTTTTCATAATTCTTAGTTTAAATTTGTATTTTTTAGGCTTTCAGTATCTCACAAAATCCCTCTTTTGTCAAGCGCTTTTTCGCTCCCGTTTTACCGCATAAAAAAGTCCCTATATTTTTTTCAATACTTCATTAAGCAGAACCACACCGAAACCGCTTGCACCTTTCGGATACATATCGTTGGTACCTTTGCTCAAATCCATGCCGGCAATATCAATATGCGCCCACTTGGTCTTGTCTTGAACAAAGCGCTTCAAGAAACATGCCGCCGTTGCCGAACCGGCAACCCTTCCGCCGCCGATATTGGTCATATCCGCCACAGGCGAATCCATCAATTTGTCGTATTCTTCATCCATCGGCAACTGCCAAACCCTTTCGCCACAACTCTCACCGGCATTTCTGATTATTCCGGCGAACTTATCGCTGTTGGAAAACAAACCGGCAAAAGTATTACCTAATGCGACGATAATTGCACCGGTCAGCGTTGCCATGTCAATTACATATTCCGGCTTGAATGTATTTTGAACATACGTCAAACAATCAGCCAAAACCAAGCGTCCTTCGGCATCGGTATTACCTATTTCCACAGTTTGCCCCGACATTGAGCGCACAATATCTCCCGGACGTGTAGCAGTTCCCGAAGGCATATTTTCCACCAATCCGACAACTGCCACCACATTTTTCGGAGTTTTTTGCAAAGCAAGTGCTTTCATTGTGGCAACCATAACTGCCGAACCGGCCATATCTTGCTTCATTTCGCCCATATTAGCGGCCGGTTTCAAAGAAATTCCGCCGGAATCAAAAGTTACGCCTTTACCGACCAATCCGACTTTATAATCTGCGGAATTCTTATCGCCATGCCATTTAATCACGGCGATTCTCGGTGGATTTGCCGACCCCTGCCCGACTGCCAAAGCCAAACCGAAATCTTTTTCTTTCATCTGTTTTTCGTTTAATACTTCGACTTCCAGCCCTAAATATTCCAAGCGCTTGATATCTGCGCTTAAAATTTCCGGCGTCATATTGTTTGCCGGCTCATTTATCAAATCACGCGCATAGCGTACGCAGTTGGTAACTGCCGCAAAATCCTTGTAATCGCTGAAATTTTTAACTCCGACAAACTCGATTCGTTCGATTTTCGGGAAAAAATCCTCCTTTTTCTTGGTAAAATACTTATCAAAGCGATACGAAGCCAATTCCAAACCGAATGCCAAATTGAAATATGCACTGTCATCAAAACCGCTGATTAAAATTTTCAACTCTCGGCAATCCTTGATTTTTTTGTAACACTCGGCACCGAATTTGCGCCATTTCAGTTCGCTGAACTTATTATCCACAACCGCGGCAAAAATTTTATATTCGCCCAAATCATAAACCTTAAGCTTATCTTTAGCCGTGAGTTTTTTGACCGTACCTGCTAAAAATTTCTCCGAATCCGTTAATTTATCGGCAATTTCGCTTGCCTTATTTGCAACAATCAATTTGTTTTGCTTGACCTTAATATTTCTTCCGCTGACAAATTCCATCTTTCAATCTCCTTAAAACAAAAGTCATCTTTAAATTTAAGCCTATTTTACTAAAAAAAAGTATAGACTTTTTATTTTTTTTGATGTATATTTAGACAAAACAAAAACAGGATAAAATCAATGAAGCCAAAAGGTAGCAAATTTGCCAGAAAGCATAATATTGTAATTGAGGTTAAAGAAGATGACAAATTACAATCGCTTCCTAGTGAATTTGTAGATTTTTTTGAAAACCATTTTAATTTCAGTAAGCGTTTTTTGCGGTTATCTTACAGCGCACAAATTTCTTTAATTTCTCATCTTTATAATTTCTCTTCATCTGAAGATCCCGATTATGGTGAAATATCATCATTTTATCTCCAAAAAATTCATGAAATTACCGATTCCGATTATGAAGAAGGAATTTATAAACCCGTTGCCGTTGCGGAAAAGCGCTTGATAAGAATGGACTGTTACGGCAGTATTATGCGCAGACGTCCTGATGAATTAAGCGAATTATATCGCTTTTTCAAGCATCGTAAAAAAGAAAAACATCTTTTGCGTGATTATAATTTGGATAATTCTCCGGCATGGAGAGTTATGGCGCAATTTGAAAGTTTTCGCTCCATTGCTCCGAAAATCAAACGCGCACTTTACAAATCTAAAATGCACCCTGATATATTAAAAGTTATGTCGGTTAATGATTTCTGCGATTTGATTTATAATACTTTCCAAGAAGGAACTGAAAAAGCTCACTTCATAAAAAAAGAAGATTCAATTAAAAATCGTTATATCAAACAATTTATGAAGGAATGTGGCGATTCATTTTATCGCATGCTCGTTGATAGGGGGATTGATGAAAGATGCGTAAAGTCGTTATGCAATAAGATGCGTCGTTTTGGCTCTTGTGATTTGGAATCCTTGATAGTTACGGAAACACATTATACAGAACATGTCTTGAAGGATTTGCGTAAAAACGGGTTTGATATCCGAGGCATTGAAGTCGGAATGCCGATACCGGATAAATTTACCAATTATTTGATTGATAACAAGCAAGAAAGTTTGATTTTAGCTCGTGAAAAAGACGGCTCATTAGTAAATAAATATGTTTTGCCACGTTTGGAATTGCACCATAGCCGCGCTGTTCAGTTTGCCGATTCCGAATATCTTGCTGCCAGCAATTACTTTAACAGGTTGGTATTGCTCGAGTCGGGAATACATCATAAATATTACCATATTTTCGATAGTATGATTAAACAGAACGGAATGCAAAATCAGTTTTCCCGCTTAAACATCAGTAGTCAATATATGCGTATGCGTATCGGTTTTGCTCCTGATGATGCATTGTACGGCGATTTTGAAAATACCGCGGCTTTCCGCCAAAGAGTAATTGAAGATAAAAAACATCGGGTAAATTATTTCGAAATGCGCGATTTGTACCTTAATAATGTACGTGAAGCTCTCAACCAATACAGCAAAGAGCTCGGCGGTTTCGGAAAACAATACAAAGCCATAGTTAACAAGACTAAACCGAAAAAAGGCACTCAAAATTCGATACCCCCGTTGCTTGATAAAAGCAATCAGGGAAGATAATCACGAAAGATAAATTATGAAAAAGTTTCTCAACTCATTAAAAAATCGCAAAATATTCAAGGGAGAAGACTTGGATTCCGAGTCGCTGATTGTGGCACAAAAGTTGTTAGTAAATATGCACCTTGATTTTTTGCCTCATTCCTATGTAAATTTTTTGAAGCATTATAACGGCATAAAAGCCGACGGAGCTTTTTTATTCGGTGCAACAGTTGATGATGATTTGGATATAATCGATAAAAACGAGCAATTGAAACGACCGAAAAACTGCATTCTTCTTGGGTATAATGAATTTGATATTTTGGTTTACAACTTCAAAAAACGGCGCTATCAGGTTATTGATAGCGAAGACTTTACGATAATTGACGAATATAATGAAGAAGATATAGGATATGCCTTGTCACAAATTTTCAATGTATAATGAGATGAATAATATTTTTGATAACACTCCAAAAAATATTGAAAAGGCCGCCGAAATAATTAAGAGCGGCGGACTTGTGGCTTTTCCGACCGAAACGGTTTACGGTCTTGGAGCAAATGTATATGATGCAAAAGCAGTTGCCGATATATTTGCTGCCAAAGAGCGACCTCATTTTGATCCGCTGATTTCGCATATCGCCGAAGTTGATTTTTTGAAAACTTATGCCCAGACCGACAGCAGAGTTTTTGCGCTTGCCGAGCGTTTCTGGCCCGGTCCCCTGACATTTGTCTTAAACCGCATTGATGAAAATCCGAGTATTGATTTGGCTTGTTCCGGATTGCGCACACTGACGGTTAGAATGCCGAACCATCCGATTGCCCTTGAATTGATAAGAAAAAGCGGAGTGCCGATTGTTGCGCCGTCAGCAAACAAATACCAATCAATCAGCCCGACCACCGCTGCCCATGTTGCCGATGGTTTGGGAGATAAAGTCGATATGATTTTGGACGGCGGAGCATGTAAAGTAGGAGTTGAATCGACCATCATTGATTTGACCGGAAAACAGATTATTATGCTCCGAGCCGGCGGAACCGCTAAAGAAGATTTAGAAGATTTTTTGGGCGAAAAAATAGTTTTATCAAGCGGCAATCCCGAATTACCATCTGCTCCGGGACAGCTTTTGCGCCATTACGCTCCGAAAAATATTTTGCGCATAAATGTTGAAAAACCTGAACCAGATGAATTTTTCATCGGCTTCGGAAAGATTGACGGCGCACTTAATTTAAGCTTAAAGGGCGATTTAAGCGAAGCGGCAAGCAACCTGTTTGCCTATCTTCGCAAAGCCGACACTATGGCAAAATCCGGAAAAATAGCCATAGCCCCGATTCCGCTTAAAGGTCTGGGATTGGCAATCAATGACAGACTGACACGCGCTTCCTACAAAAAATAGCTTTTTTCCGATTTTTATCCGTTTATTTTTACGCCGAAACTGAAAATATTACAACCGTCAATATATTCATACTTACTGAAATCAGTCATATGCTTTATCATATATATTCCCAGTCCGCCAACGTTACGCTCCTCAATCGGCTGAGTAATATCCGGCTCTCCGTAGGTAAGCGGATTAAATTTTTTACCTCTGTCTTTGAAGGTCAACTTATAATATTGATCATCAACTCTGCTTTCAATCATAACCATTCCCCCGCTTTCATAAGCATAGCTGGCGACATTGGCAAAGGCCTCGCCGACCGCAACCATCATATTCGAGCGCTTTGTTTGCTCAACATTATACTTTTTCATATCGTTCTGCACAAATTCCAAAACCTTATCGGTCTCGCTGAGTTCGGCCTTTATTACAAAGACATCCGTATCTTTTCCGTTAAAGATAAATTCCAGCATGGTAATATCATCTGATTGAAGCGCTCCGCCGGTAAATTTTTTAATTTCAGAATTAATCTTTTGCAGTGTTTCCTCGGCTGATCCATTGATTTTTTTCAATATTTTTTCTAAACGTTTTTCTCCGAAAAATTCGCCGGCGGAATTTTGCGCCTCGGTTACCCCGTCCGTATAAAGGAAGATCCTGTTATTTTGCCTTAAAATGATATTTTCCGACTTATAAACCGCATTTTCCAAAGCGCCCAAAACAATACTGCGCCCGACCGGCATTTCTTTATATTCCCCATCGGCATACAAATACGGGGGATTATGACCGGCACAAACATATTCGGTATAGCCGTTTCTGATATCAATTTTTGCCAAGAATGCAGTTAAAAACGTAAAATCGCCATGAGAATTTTCACACAATTCCCGATTAACTTTAGTAAATATATCGGCAGTCGGACAATTGGTTTGAGCAACCGTTTTAATCAACGATCTGGCATTCATCATATATAATGCGGCCGGAATTCCCTTACCTGCAACATCTGATATCAAAATTACCAGATGATCGTTATCGGTAAAAAAGAAATCATAAAAATCTCCCCCAACCTTTTGAGCCGCCACCATCGAAGCATAAATTTCAAAATTTGGATGAACCGGAAAATCGGCCGGCAAAGCTGATTGTTGAATTTTTTGCGCAATTTCAAGTTCACTTATAGTTTTTTGCCGCTCTGCCACCGCTTTTTTCTCTTCTCCGATAAGTTTGAGTAAATTCCCACGCATATTGTGGAAAGCCTTTGACACCACTCCGATTTCGTCAGTAGAATAACTTCCGTTCAGTTCTGCTGAAAAATCTCCTTTTCCATATTGCTCGGCAATCTTGCTTAAATCCAAAAGCGGCTTGGTTGAATAATGGCAAATCCAACTGATTAACAAAAACAATGCAATCAAAACCACAATCATAAACACAAAAACTTGAGCCTGAAATGAGTGAAGCGGCGCAAAAAACTGTTTTTGCGAAAAAACCAAACACATACCCCAATTAACATAAGGAATCGGCGTATAAAAAAAGATTACCGATTCGCCGAAAACCGAAGAGTCCGGCATAGAAATATGGCCGGAATGATGATTTTGTAACATTGCCTTACCAGCCTCAAGCAACTGGGGTAAATTACGCTCTTTTCCGAGGTCGTATATAGTTTTTTTCAGTTCAATTTCTTTATCAGGATGAACAATATATAGCCCTTTCTGAGACAATAGCAATAGTTTCCCCTTTTCATAGAACTGGAATTGAGATATACTTTTCTGAATTTTATTTAAGTGAACCGATATTGCCACCAAACCGTTAAAGTCTTCGGCTCCTTTAAATCTAAAAGGAATAATGCAAGTTGAAACCAAAGGTTGAGTACTATCTTCAACATCAACATAAGGCTCGGTCCAAAAAATTTTTTCTTCCTTAGGAACGTCCTTAAACCACGGATATGAGGCATATAAATCCTCAATTTCTGTTTGCTTGAATTCAAGTGAACCGCCATTATCTTCTGCCATATAAAGATTACCTTGTGTATATGTCTCAGGTTCAAAAACATACACCCAGACATTACCAAAATCCGAATCAGGATAATCCATAGTCTGCACAGTAGACTGCATTAAATTTTCAATAGCTTTTTTATTTTCGGCAGAAACCTTACTCAAATTATTTTTTAATGTTTCAGCGGCCTGCTCCATTTCAATAGCATTTTCTACCAAAGGAGAAACAGCCTTTTGTAAAGATTTTTCAGCAATTTCAGTAATATGCAGAGCCAACAATGGAGATGATTGCTGTTCAAAAAACAACAACAAAGCAACAACACCACAAAAAACACTGCCCAAAATACTGATAGCAAGCTTTGCTGTCAAAGAACGTGTTTTTAACCATTCCAGTCCGTTAAACATTACGATTCGATATCCATTATATTTGCAAAACCAACCATTTCAAAAATTGATTTAATTGCCGAATCGATATTGATTATTTTCATTTTGCCGCCATTGGCATTCATAATTTTCTGCGCCTGAAGAAAAACTCTCAATCCGGCTGAAAAAACATAATCAACTTCCTTTAAGTCGAACACCAAATCTTTAACCCCGTTCAAATCGAGATTTTCCAACAATTCAGGAGCAGTATTGGTATCCAAACGCCCTTTAATTTTACATACAAGCGATTCGCCGTTTCTGATATTTTCAATTTCCATAACATTCACCGATAAAATAAATTTTTTAACATTGTTTCCTTTATAATACAAAATTTTACATAACAGTCAATCACTTTGCTTCAATAATCACAAAAGCAAGAGCTGCCGGATAATCATCACTGATTGAAAGATGAATAGATGAAACAGGACAAAGTTTTTGTAAAGAAACCAGTGCCTTACCTGAAATTTTAAAGTATGGCTTACCTAATTGATCATGTAACACTTGGATATCCTGCAAATATATACCATCACGAAAACCGATACCAAGCGCCTTAACAAAAGCTTCCTTTGCTGCATAAAGTTTTGCTAAAGTGGCTATTATTTTTTCTTTTTCCAAATTTTTATTTTTATGCAGAAACTCATCAAGTTCATTTTCTCCCAAAATACGTTTTTCGAATCGTTCCAAAAATTCCGGCGTTTTATTTAAGCGCTCCATATTGACTATATCACAACCTATTCCGATAATCATTTCATTCTACCTGTTAGCTCGTGCCACATAACTGATTGATTTGGCTGATTTTAATGCCATAACAATTGAGTTGACCTGTTCAACATTATGCACTTCTATATCAAGCAAAATTTCATAATAGCTCATTGTGCGGTACGTTATGTTCAAATTGATAATATTAGAATTAGCCTTAGCAACAATATTTGCCACATCAGCCAGTGCCCCCGGTTCATTACTCATCATAAGTTTCAACCGAGCTGTATGTTTTTCATCTTCGGCATTTGTACCCCAATCAATATCAAGCCAGCGTTCCGGTTCACTCTCATAATTTTTAAGTGATTGACAATCAACAGTATGAACGGTAACACCTTTACCGGTAGTTACTATACCGACGATTCTGTCTCCCGGAAGCGGATGACAACAACCGGCAAAATGCACAGCCATTCCCTCAATCAAGCCGCGGATTTTAAGCGAATCTTTTTTGTTTGTTTCTTTTTTAAATGTCGGAAATTTAATCGAATTGACCACTTTTTCAAGTTTTGACTGTTTGTAAGCCGGATGAACGGTACGCAAAACATCCCAACCTGTAATCAACCCCTCGCCTACCTTAGCATAAATATCATCAACACTTTCAGCCTCAAAATTGGAAATATAGTTAACCAAATCTTTTTCCGAAAAACTCTGATCTTCAGCCTTGAAGAGCTTTTCAAGAATTTCTTTCCCCAAAGCAATAAACTGCTCACGCTTGTTTGCTCTGACATACCGGCGAATAGCGGCTTTAGCCTTACCGGTTACTACAAAACGGTCCCATTCAAGCGAAGGGTGTTGATTTTTTGCAGTCAATACTTCAATTTGATCACCATTTTGCAATATTGTTCTAAGAGGCTTAATTTCGCCGTTAATTTTAGCCCCGACACAAGTATCGCCGACATTCGAGTGAATGGCATACGCAAAATCAACCGGAGTTGAACCGATAGGAAGCCCGATTAAATCTCCCTTAGGGGTAAAGCAAAACACCTGATCGTTATACATTTCAAGTTTGGTATTTTCCAAAAATTCATCAGGATTTTGAGCCTGATCCAAAATCTCCAACAACTCACGTATCCACCGAAAATTCTTTCCTTCAGTGCGCTGTCCCTGCTTATATGCCCAATGCGCCGCCACACCTTTTTCATTTACTTCATGCATTTCATAAGTGCGGATTTGCACTTCAATTCTAACATCAAAAGGACCGATAACACCTGTATGAAGCGATTGATATCCGTTCGGCTTCGGGGTAGAAATATAGTCCTTAAACCTACGCGGAACCATGTGATATTTACTATGAATAATCCCTAAAGCCTGATAGCAATCCGCCACGGTATCAACACAAATACGAAAAGCCATAATATCGGCAAGTTGTTCAAACGAAGCATTTTTAAGCTGCATTTTTCTCCAAATGGAGTACGGACTTTTTTCTCGGCCGGAAATTGTGCATTTTACACCGTTATCAGCCATATCTTTTTCAAGCTGGCGAATAATTTTCGGAACAATATCGCTACCCTGCTCACGCAAAAAGTTCAAACGAGCGACAATGGAATCGTGAGCATCTTTATAAAGTTCGGCAAATGCAATTTCATCCATTTCTTCTTTAATTTCCTGCATACCGATTCTCTCGGCCAGAGGCGCATAAATATCAAGCGTTTCTTTAGCAATACGAGCGCGCTTTTCCGGATCACAAAAATGCAATGTACGCATATTATGAAGCCTATCGGCAAGTTTGATAAGTAAGACTCGGATATCCTCCGACATTGCCAACAACAATTTTCTGAAATTTTCAGCTTGTTTACTGCTTCCGGATTTATGCTCAATCATCGCCAACTTGGTCAAACCATCAACCAATTGAGCCACCTGATCGCCGAATAAATCACGTATTTCCTCAAGCGTGGTATCGGTATCTTCAACCGTATCATGAAGTAAAGCGGCAACAATGGAAGCACAATCAAGTTTAAACTTAGTAAGAATACCGGCAACTTCAATCGGGTGAGAATAATACGGATCTCCCGAAGTTCTGAGTTGTGAACCGTGTTTTTTCAAGGCAAACACATAAGCGCGGTTAAGAGCGTCCTCATCGGCATAAGGATCATAAGACTTAACTAAATCGACAAGTTCGTATTGTCTTAGCATATTTAACCTTTAAATAAAAAACAAAACACATTACATCATATAATATGTTTTGCCTTATTATTTATTAAAATTCAAGAGATTTTATTCAAAATCTTCATCATTATCATTAAACGAATCGTCAAAACCGGCATCATCATCAAAATCGGTTTCGTCATCGCTGTCAAAATCCAAGTCAGCGACATCGGAATCGCTGTCCAAATCAATATCTTCATCATCGTGAATTTGCATAACTTCAGACAAATCTTCGTCACTGATCATATCGCTGGAGAAAGCGGCATCAAGATTAGCCAATTCTTTCTCAGCAGCCAAAATTTCAACTTCCTCATCTTCAGGTTCTTCAACTTCAACATATTTTTGCTGACCTAAAACAAGCGAACGCTGCAAATCTTCAATACTGACTTTGTTTTCGGCTATTTCACGCAGAGCAACAACTGAATTTTTATCATTGTCGCGGTCAACACATAAATGAGCTCCGGAGGAAATATCGCGTGCGCGCTGAGCAGCAACCATAACCAATTCATAACGACTCGGAATCTTATCAATACAATCTTCAACGGTAACTCTAGCCATTTTCAATCCTTTTTTAAGTTAAAATTAAATATTTATGAGCGTTTATACATTTTCTGTTTCATAAATGCAAGATTTATTTTAAAAAAAATGCAAACAATAAAAAAATAACCTGCCTTTACGACGATATTTCATGTATTTTTCCGACATTGTGTCAATTTATTAAGAAAAAGTTATATTACCATTCATAGTACTCCTATTACTAAAGTAATATTGCTCATGGCGTTGACTTATTATACCATATAACAATAAGGGTAATAGAATAATTTTCTTCACAATAATAAAGAGTGTATAGATGACGGGAGCGAAAAGCTCCCGTTTTTTGTTAATATAGTTCAGCGGTTCTAATTTTCGACGGCTTTATAAAAAAAATAATATTTACCTTAATGAAATAGCTTGAAAATTTGTTTTAAAATCTTTATATTCAGATTGTCGGCAAAAGCCGACTGTGACACCAGAGGCCTTATGAAATAGGTGTGTCGGACCCGAGGGCAGTACTCGGCACCTCCACCATTTTACGGGGGTGAAACAGGTTTGACGGTACTCGGTAAAGATATGTGCTGTGTCCGGTGAGATACCACCGTTATCGGTTCAAAATAAATGAATGCAAATGATAATTTTGCACCTGTTGCTGTAGCTGCTTAGTGAAAGCGACAAACTTAAATCCTTTAAGCTATGGTTAGCTTGAAGTGGGGGAGAAGCCACCCAGCAACAGAACGGCTTTTTATTTTAAGGATGGAATATAAAAATGGTTAAGTTTGTTGAAAACATAAATTACGATGAGCTGGTGGAAAAATCTCTGCGCAACGTGGTATATTATGCCTTAAAAATCGTTGAAGAACAGGGATTGCCCGGCGAAAATCATTTTTACATTACTTTTCGCACCGATTTTCCGGGAACGGTTGTATCGAAAACACTTAAAGCCCAATATCCGGAAACGATGACTATCGTTTTGCAGAATCAATTTGAAAATTTAACCGTTCGTCATCATAATTTTTCGGTTGATTTAAGTTTCGGCGGTATTCCGCAAACACTGACAATTCCTTTTGAAGCGATTACCTATTTTGCCGATCCTTATGCCAAATTCGGATTAAGTTTCAATCTTGATAATAATGTTTCCGAGGTCAGTGCCGCAGCTCCTGAAGAGGCTCCCGAACAAAGTGCCGAAGTAATATCTATTGACAGTTTCAGGAAAAGATAATGCTGAAAAAATCAGTTCTCATCGCCGGTCAACATCAAACCAGTATTTCTTTGGAAGAAGAGTTTTTTTATGAACTCAAGAATATTGCCGAACAGCAAAATTTAAGTTTCAACCAACTTGTTACCAAAGTTGATTCCGAGCGCACCGGAGAAAATCTTTCCAGCGCCTTACGCCTTTATGTTTTGGCTTATTACAAGAACAAATAAATTACAAATCACATTAAAACGGTTGGGAGCAAAGCCTTACGCGGCGGAATATTTTGCTTTAACACGGCGTGAAAAACAGGATATGCTCGCTCACACTCGGTTATGGCGATATTTACCACATTTGAGATTTTAGTGCTCAAATCAAATTCTTCAGGATTTATGAACATTGAGTGCCTGAAAATCGGCATTTGCATTTCTTCCCAATATGAGAAATATCCCACCCATAAATCTTCGTTAATCAGCGCAAGAAGTTCAAAAATACTCGGCAATTCAACATTTTGGGGTTTTAAATTAATCAAACAGGAAATATGCAGGCAATTCATTTTTTCTTCCCAAGCGAAAAACAACAGCATATTATCCCACTTACCGGCAACTTCAATAACCACCTCATTAGAACTACGGCGTTCAACGGCATTAGTCTGCCGGAAGAGTGCTTCGATATCATCTATCGGATTATATTGATATAAATTTGCCGCAAGCATAAAATTATCCTTTTGTTTAATATACATTTGAATTTTGTGCTTAAGAGTATTAACAAAATAATAATTTTAAAAGTTTTCCACATTTTTGGAATAAAAAAATAATTTTTTTTGAAAAAAGTGCTTGCATTTTTTTAATAATTGGTTTATTAAGACTTCCAGTCAAAGCGCCCGTAGCTTAATTGGATAGAGCATCTGACTACGGATCAGAAGGTTGTGAGTTCGA